>JAMCVZ010000025.1 GCA_023476565.1 Nitrospirota bacterium | reverse complement strand
GACAGGCTCAAGTAAGCAGCAACCTTTTTCCGTAAATCAAAGACATCACCCTTACATATATAGCCCCTGACGCCGCATTCCGATACAGCCTTCCTCAAACTGTACTCATCGTTGGATGAATAAAACACAATAGGAACATTCTTTGTCTTGCTGTCAGAACTAAGTATTTTGGAAAGCTCGTCTCCGGGAAGGGCGGGCATATTAATATCAAGCAGGACAAGGTCGGGTTCAAGGCTTTTTATAGCATTGGTAGAACCGAACCAGCTAAAGTGTGTGATTACCTCATATCCTGCATCCTCCAGAAGCCCTTTTGCAGCAATGAGATGCCTTTCATCATCGTCGATAACCAATATCTTCCTCCTCATCTTTTCCATAAAATACCTCCTGTTCTTTGAAATTGCCGCGCACCCGACAGATAAATAATCCGCATAGAAGATGTCATTGCGAGTGAAACGAAGCAAGCTCACCATTTTTTAAGCCGGTTTAACGGCACATAGACCTCAAAAGTCGTTCCCTCGCCACATCTGCTTGAAATAGAGATACTCCCGCCTAACAGGTCCAGCAGGTTTTTTGTTATAGTCAGACCAAGACCTGTCCCTTCATGTCTTTTGGTCTTTGCATCTCCCAGTTGACCGAATGCTGTAAAAAGTTTGTCCAGGTCATCTTCCTTTATTCCTATTCCTGTGTCTTTGACTGATATCTTAAGCCTGTCTTCTTCAGTGTTGAGCGTCAGAACAATTTTGCCCCTATCTGTGAACTTCGCTGCATTGCTCGTAAGATTGGTTAATATCTGCCGCACCTTAATGGGGTCCGACACAATAAATACAGGACTGTCATGAGTTACTACCTCAACATCAACAGGTTTATTTCCAATCAGAATGCGTGTAACTTCTGCTGCTTCACGGAGCGTTGCAACCGCATCAAAATGCTCGCACATGACTTCCATCTTCCCTGCCTCAATCTTTGAAAGGTCCAGGATATTGGTTATAATTGCCCTGAGATTGGTTGCGCTGGACATAAGCAGTGACAGGCGGTCTTTTAGTTGGTCTACATAACCCTTCTCGGAGGACATTCTCATGAGTTCAGCCAGTCCGATTATGGCATTCACAGGCGACCTGAGTTCATGGGTGACATTTGCAATAAACCGGGATTTTATCTGGTTTGTCTTCTCAAATTCCTTTGCCCTTTCACGTGCCATCTCCTTCTGGACAATACTGTTTGCCAGGGCATTGCTCTGCTGTATCACCATCTGCTTTACGGAGAGGAGGCCCCTATAAGCGCCGTCGTTATCCACTACGATAATATCGTCGTAAATATCCTGGGCGGGTCTATCCAACGCCCTATCTATAGCCACATCGAGTCTTTCGTCTTTATGGAGTATGAGCGGCGCCGTATCAGCTATGGCAATAATCGGCTTCCTTCCATATAACTCGAAGCCGTATCTTCTAAACAATGTAAAGAGAAGTTTTGGTCTCGTGACGAGCCCCACGGGCTCCCTGCCCTCCACGAGCGCTACTGCTTCCAGTTGGGCAGAATGAAAAAACCTGTCAGTCACCTGGCTGACAACAGCGTATGGAGGCACACATTCATTAGATGCAACCAGTTTTTCCACAGATAGACAATCGTCCTGTCCTGATTTCATTCCTCTACCTCCACAATCTGTGTTTACTCTTCCTTCATAGAGCTTAAAACAATGACGTTACAGGAGTATTTAAATAGTATGAAATTTCTGTATCATCTCCAGTGGATCATGATCAGCAACGTCCCTACTGCCAGAATAACTATGAGGAGTATTTCCTCTACCTTTTCTAAAAATTCTCTATTCATGTTTTGCTGCCTCCTTTGCTTTATCCGGTGAATATACGATAGCCAGCGCCCTTATGCCGCCGATAACGAGAAGGAGTACGGCAAGAGAACCGATCTCAACAGCGCCCATTTTATGCTGGTAAACACCGATCATGACTTCCCTTAATATGAAAACCAAAGCTGCATCAGTAATAAATGTTATTTTCAGTCTGTGTATCTCGAAATATTCTATGATGCTTCTGAGAAGCTCTATTACAATAAACATTGACAATATATTTGTGACCATAACATCAAACCCTGCAGCTATTGTCGGACTCTTGAAAACCACCCTCAAATCGAGGAATAACTTTGCAATACCTATCATAAGGGATAGGATTACAAGGGGTATCATCAGTTTGATTATTATGTCTACCGCCTTCTTGAAGAATCTCATGACATGAATTATAGTAGTTGTGATGTTACAGGATTCTTAAGGCAAGATGAAATTTATGCCGCACGTGCTCCACTTTCCGGTTTGCGCTTCAGGCGCCTTGCAAACAAGGAATCCGAACAGTGGCTTATACTCCGTTGTTCCTTGTCTTAAACCCTGACGAGGAATTCCTCAATGCATCGGCTATACCGGTAAGACTCCCGACCTCCTGCATTACACCACCCGACATCATCTCCATCTCCTGTGCTATAGCCGCCGTCTTCCCGATATTCCTTACCACCTCTTCCGATACTGCTGACTGCTCATCGACTGCAGCCGCTATCCGGGTTATCTGGTCGCGGACCTTCTGTACCGATTCCACTATGTGGTGTAACGAGTCGCCTACCCGTGCTATGTATTCGTTCGCTTTTGTGACTTCCTGCGCTGCGTCTTGCATGGACCTTGTTGTCTGTGAAGCTTCCTCCTGAACTGTCCCGATCTTTTCTGAGATCTCTGCCGTTGCCTTAATTGTCTTCTCCGCGAGCTTCCTCACCTCATCAGCCACTACTGCAAATCCCCTTCCCTGCTCTCCCGCCCTCGCCGCCTCTATCGCTGCATTTAAGGCAAGAAGGTTCGTCTGGTCTGCTATGTCTTTGATCACAGTGACTATGTCCCCTATCTCTTCTGTCCTGCCGTTCAACTTCTCCACCATTGCGGCAAGCTCTGCCGTGGAGGCGTAAACCCTGTTCACTGTTGCCACTGCCCCGTCAGCCACTTTTTTGCCGTCTGCTGCGGTCTCCATTGCCTCACGGGATGAATTCTGCGCTATTGATGCATTTTTAGCTATGTCCATGATGGTCTGGCTCATCTCCTCTGCTGCAGTCGCTATCCGGGCTGCCTGGCTGGATTGGTTCTTTGCTCCATCCGCCGTCCTCTCCGCATCCGCCCTTAGCTTTTGCACTGTTGCTATAACATTATTTTCCGATGTAAGCATACCGGTTATCATAGTATTGAAGGACCGAAGCATTTTATTTACGTCCCGTGCAAGTAAGCCTATCTCGTCCTTGCCGTCATAATCTACAGTTACACCGAGGTCTCCACAAGCTATTTGTTCCACCTTTCCTGTCAAAGCGGTCAACGGTTGAACAATACCCTGCACTATCCAGTAAGCAACCAGAAGGGCTGACAGTACGCCTGCTATAATACTCGCCAGTGAAATAGCGCTCACAGTTTTATAGCGTGCTTCCGAGCGGGTATAAATATCCTTAGCCTTATCCAACTGGACATTGATCAATTCGATAAATTTTTGCGATATCGGCTCCACAGTAGGATAGAGCTCATCGATAAAAAAGTTGGTGATTTCCTGCCGGTCCTCCTTCTGTAAAATGGTTTTAAGTTTGTCTATGGAGGTATTTGCAATCTCAAGCAGCGGCTGTGTTTGTGCTATGAGCGCTTTTTCCTTTTCCGTATGATGCGCCGATGCATAAGTTTTCCATTTTTCAGCAATCACCTTCATTGCCTCATCAACGTTTTTACGGCCCTCCTCCCACGAAAGGGTGCCGTCACGGAGTTTTTGTGTCGTATTGACGATGTTGACGGCGTACAGGTCAGCGATTATTTTCAATTCCTTGAGGGGGATCACGCTATCCTTATAAACCGTGTTTACGCCCTCAACACTTTCTTTCATGCCTAGGATGCCCAGTATGCCTATCCCGAGCAGCAGCATAGACATAAAAATGGTCAGCAACAACAGCCGGTAGCCTATTTTCAAGTTTTTAAGAAGCGCCGCAGTCCTTATCCTGTTCAAATCCATTATGCGAACCTTCCTTTTATCGCATCCGCGATCCTGTATCTCAATGACCAGAATCCTGTTTCTGCGCAGGGCGAAAGCATCGAGTTCCTGCCTATAATGTACCTGCTGCCCCTCCAGACAATAGTGTTGTTCAAGAGAGGAATGAACCATATAATCCCTATGAGAAGGTCTTTGACAGGAGAGAGCATATAAAGAAATGGATTATTCAATTCAGCCCCTGTTTTCCTGCCAAGGTAAAAATCACCGGATGTTTTCACCAGAGATACGAGAAGTGCAAAAGATATGGTTGTCTTTGACGGTTCCCATAGTAATACAGGAAGGCAGGCCATGAATACAGGATTGCCGATCAATTCAGAGAGGTATTTGATGCCGCCGATTTTCCATCTGAGTTTTCCCCATCTCGTGTGCCTGTTAAGAAATTTCTTAATGCCCCAATATTCATTCACATTGCTTATCATATAGTCCGACAGCACCACTTTTTTGCCGCTCCTGTGCATCCTTTCACCGATAACGTAATCCTCTGCAAGGATGTCCTTTACAGCCCTCAACCCTCCGATAGCCTCAAGGTCTCTCTTCCCCATGAGCATGGATTTCCCCACAACACAGGGCATTTTCAGGAATTTATCGAGAAAGCAGACGCTTCCCACAACAAAAGAATTCAAATGCAGATTTTCAAATACGGAGCCGACGGTATGCCCGCCGGTTCCCTTTATGAGACTGCTCACAAGCCCGACATCCGGGTCTTCCATATGCTTGCTTATCTCTCTTAAATAGGCTTTATCGACCACCACATTGCTGTCACTTATGAGTATGTGCGCATATTTTGAAGCCTTATAGGCATGGATGAGATTGTTAACCTTCGGGTTCAACCCGATGTCGCATCTTTCAACTATGATGGAAATATCTCCATCAGGGTACTTATCTTTGATTTTACGGACTACCTTATAAGCGGGATCATTATAATCCTGCAAGGAGAATATAATTTCATATTCAGGATAGTCCTGGAGGCAGAAGCTTTCGAGGTTGTCAAACAGGTTGTCATCCAGTCCTTTGAGAGGCTTGAGAATGGAAATGGGTAAAAAAGATCGGGGAAGGGAGCTCCCTTCCCCGCAGTGAAGGGGGTGTTTCAAAATATGTGAGCGCACCGCCAATATCTGAAGCCCATACCCTACAAGTCCGAAGATCGTTATGCCCGCAAAAATCCAGAATATTTCCATACCTTAACCTCCTAATTTCTGAAAAGGGTTATCGCAACTCCTTTGTTATGTTTTATGCATTGTTTTACCGATTTGATATCCTTGTTGCAATTGAGCAGTGTTTTCCACGAGTACAGGTGCCGCACCTTGTGGAAATCGCTGTTTGCAATGTAAGGATATTTCTTGAGACTTATTACATTAAATACGTCATCCCTGTTAGCTACTTCCCATGCATCAATGTATTTGGCGTATTTCTCCCTGTTGTTCCAGAGGAACAGGGTCTCCTTGTCGGTTATAGCGGACGTGTGGTGCGGATGGCAGGCTATTACGAGGGATTCCTGCAGTTTGGCCTCAAGGAATATTTTTTCGAAACCCCAGCAGGCAGGGATGAATTCCTTTACGTCAATGAGCAGTATATGAGCTGATTTATCAGAGGACAGATAGTTTTTGCTTATCTCGACGCCCGGTATCACGAGCATCCCGTATTTTTCCCATGCCCTTTCCGCCTCCCGCGTTATATGGGCAAGATACTCTTCGAAATTATTTTCCCGCACTGAAAGGTTAAAGCGGCGCGCAAACTTTCCGATTGAACTATCTCCGTTCACCACATGGTCTGTTATTGCTATTACATCAAATCCCGACTGCCCGAAAAGATCAATTGTTCTCCTCAACTCCACCGAGCCGTCAGAGTATGTAGTGTGAATATGAAAATCACACAGTAGCATTACAACTATAATAAATTGTCAGGGTTACAGGATTATTAGGGGAACGTTAAATTTCAGTTAAAAAGAAGATCGGCTCTTTATGAGATATGAATAATATGCTGCAGCATTTGTCGGCTTGCGCTCCAGGGTATCAAAATCAACCCTGTAGAGGCCGAAGCGAGCATCAAGGCCCTGGAGCCATTCATAGTTGTCGATCAATGACCAGTAGAAATACCCCCTTACGTCAAAACCTTCTTTAATGCATCTCTCAAGCACATCCACATGTCTTTTCATATATTTTATTTTTTTCTGGCAATCACGGGTTGCAATACCGTTCTCCGTTATTATCAAAGGGACATTGAGTTCTGATGCGTGTCTCAGGACTCTCTCCAGCCCGCGTGGATGTATCTCCCATCCCATGTCAGTAAGTCCGTATCCGTCGATATCCCTGTGCCTTAATTCTATTCCCATCTTTTTAAAAGGATTGAATCTCATATGTATCCTTGTGTAATAATTTACGCCGAAGAAATCAAGCTTGTCTCTTATGGGGACAGCAATGCATATTTCCTCCTTGAACGGGAACTTTACATTCAGGATGCCCGTTTTAAATGCATCGAGAAGTGAATGATTGTAAAAGTGCCTGGCCACCTTCGCAAGAATTTTATCCAAAGGGTTCCATCTGCTCCACGGAGCAAGGGCCGCCATATTATGCGCAACGCTCACCATTGGGCTACCGGCAACCTTCTCATGAATAAGATCGTACGTCTTCCCATGGCAGGCGAGGATATTCTTTAATGCCCTGATCCCCAATGAGATATCCCGGATCCCCGGCGGCGTGCAGCCCTCAAAATACCCGGCGAGGATGAGCACATAGGGCTCGTTAAACGTAATCCAGTACCGCACACCTTTGAGCGTTGAAGCCATCTTTTCTGCAAAAACCAAAAACTTCCCGATGGACGCATCCTCATGCCACGGATACTTCTTGATAAACCAGAGGGGATGGGTAAAGTGGTGGAGGGTGATCATGGGCTCTATATTATTACTGTTCAGGATATCGATGATCTCCTGATAATGTGCAATCGCTTCATCATCCCAAATATTTTCCCTCGGCTGAATCCTGCTCCATTCAATAGAGAACCGGTATGCATTGACCCCCAGATCTTTAAGCAGCTTTAAATCTTCCCTGTAAAGTTCATAGTGGTTTGTTATGTGAGGTTTTGTATCCAATATCGAGTCCCATGAGGTCCAGTCCGCATAAGGAGAGCCCTCAAGCTGAAAGGCGGATGTTGCGACACCCCAGAGAAAACTGTCGACGCCGAGCTTATTGTTCATAAATTACCCGAATATTCCTTTGGATAAAAGCCATCGGCCGTAAACTCAGGCCGATAACTTCTCACCCCATCAGCCGTTTATCCCTCACAATAGATGAACCATCACGCATCTTGGCAGCTTTCTTTACTTCCGTTGCTATTGAGGCAAGCTGGGCATATGATTCGATTTTATATATCTCCGTGCTGACTATTCCTATCGAGAGGGACAGCAGGGCGAACGTCTCTTCCTGGCCCTTCCGGTTTTTTGAAATATAGGACCCCTTTCCATGATCTTCGATTCCATGAAAGTCTACCAGTTGTGCCTCGAATCTTGATATTATTTTCTCGCATACCGGTATTGAAATCTGCGGACGGGTAATAACGATGAAATCGTCCCCGCCGATATGCCCCACAAAATTAAAACCGCTGGGGTCGAACGACTTTACAGTGCTCTCCCCTATACCGGCGAGGGCTCTTATTACGCTGTCCCCCCTTTCGAATCCGTAATGATCATTGTAGGGTTTAAAATTGTCGATATCGATGTAACAAACATCGAAATGCATGTTTTGCGAAAGCTTTTTATCTATCTCCCTCTGTATAGATTCATTCCCCGGAAGTCCTGTGAGGGGGTTGGCTCCTTTTGCCAGAACAAGGCTCCTCTCGGTCATGGCATCAAGAAGCGAGCTTATTGCTACAGTGCCGAAGTATTTGCCGCTTTTCGTTACGCAAATATCGTCGTAAAGAAACTCCGCCTTTCTCGAACTGATCCTCTGGGCCACTTCTTCCAGCGTGGTGTTCGCCTCAACCATGAGGAATTGCTGTTCCATGAGTTGTGATATGCTTTTATGTAAATTGAGGGAAAAGCCGTAGCCGCATTTGCCGAGTATCTGGTTTTCCAAAAATTTGATCCTGTGCAGCATTCCGAGAACTCTGCCGTCCTCAACAACCGGCAATCCCCTGAGATCGGCATTTTTGATGAACCGGTTGAAGACAGTCATAATCGTCGCTGAAGGATCAACAGGTTCTGCATCATGAGCAATATCTCCTATGAAACTCTGCTCCCCTCTTGTGTGGGAACCGTTTATCTTCCTGCCGTGCAATACCGGAACTATTGCCCTGTCTCCGTTAAGCATAGGAGAGGGTTTATGAAGATGGTAGCCTTGAAGCAATTCGATGCCCATATTCAAAACAGCCTCAAGCTCTTCCTGCTGCTCAATGCCCTCGGCGATTACCTTTATGCCCATTCTGTGGCATGCAGTGGCAATGGAGTCAACGAGATTGGACTTTATGATCGCCTTATCTATGTTCGATATAAAATGCCGGTCGATTTTTACAAAATCAGGCTCTATTATAGAGAGCATCTTCAATCCGCCGTGGCCGGCGCCGAAGTCATCAATGGCTATTTTATATCCCCTGTCCTTGTAATAGGCTATGGACTGTTTAAAGAGATTGTAATTGTGTATGGCGCTTTCCTCGGTTATTTCCAGAATAATTTTCTCTTTCGGAATCCCCCATTTCTCGGCAAGCTCATCGGTTATGCCTACATTGTGGGCCGGGTCGGTCAGCGTTTCCGGGCATATATTAATGAACAAATGGGAATTCCGCTTATCTATTCCCAGAGCGGCTGCCTGCTTGATGGCATTCCCTCTGCAATGGACATCAAGAGATGATATGGTATTCGTTAATATAGCCTTTTTAAATAATTCTCCGATATCGACATTGTTCCTATCGTCCTTTATCCTCGTTAATGCCTCATATCCATATACAGCACCGTCCTTTGCTGAAAATATAGGCTGGTAGTAGACGGTGAGAGAGTTACTGTCAAGCAATTCAAGTATAGTCTGCCTGTCAATTCCCCTGCAAACTTCTCCGTGATAAACAGAATCCCCATTACCAAGCTCCCACTTTAACCTTGAAGTCATGTACGCCTCCATAAAAAATAAAGCCGGTCAGCAGCCAAAAGCCTGCCGCTGTGATCTACACTATTTCATTCTTTTCCTCTATCAGGGTTGTTATAAACAACAAGAAGCATTACCTATAAGGCCTTTATCTCCAGGGGTGCTTTCCTTTATTAAAAGGACAGGGCACCTCATGTATCCATTACCCTTACAGTAATTGTGCAGCTCCGATACGCTCGGGGAATATGGTTTATCGCTTACGATACAGGAAGCTACCGACCATGCAAACCCGGATAAGCTGTATAGATTTAAATATTTGCACTCCATAACGTTCTCCTTTCCTGATAATTTCCTTAATAATGCGATACGCTTTAGGATAAGGATCGGATGTTAAAGGATTATGACAACGGGATGACTTTTGTATGAAGATTTATCGCTTAGCTCTCCGGAACACTTCGGAAAGGGCTTCAAAACGTTTATCCCGGGCAATCTGCTCAAGCCCTAAGGGTGTCTTCTGCATCCAGTTGGGATAGGCATCGGTAGTGCCCGGCATGTTCTGCTGATCCAGCGTGCCGATGACATCATCAAGGCTGACGGTTGCCAGTTTGCACGGTGCAAGGGCAAGGTAGTGGTAAATGGCACGGCACAGCTCATCAGTCATTGCGGGGTCGGAGGGGAATTCATTGGGAATAATGCCCTCGGCTTTGAGCGCCTTGAGCAGAAGCGCTTTATCCCTCCCCCTGTCACTCAGGAACCTCTGCCATAAATCCGCATCCCTGAACAGGTCCAGACGTTTCTTTACCTCAAGATCTCTGCCTGTCCAATAGCCGTTTATGGTGGGAAGGTCGTGTGTTGTAACAGCGCACAACGCCATATCAGGGTATTTTTCAGGAGGAGTAAACGAAGGATCAGGATAATTTCTTTCAAAGTACAGGAGCCTGTACGAGAGCATGCGAAACCTGGCGAGCGTTTCCCGGACATTTGCTCCTACTGTTCCAAGGTCCTCGGCAACGACCATCGTCCTGTTACGGACGCTCTCGAGCGCGATAATCCTCAGGAGGTCCTCTTCGGGATAGGCCACATAGGTCCCCATAACAGGAGGCATTCCACAGGGTATCCAGAAGAGCCTGAACATGCCGAGCGCATGATCTATCCTCAAGGCGCCGTTGTATTTCATGTTTTTTCTTATTATATCGGTAAAGAATTCATATCCCGTCTCTTTCAGCCTGTCGGGGATCATGGGCGGAAAATTCCAGTTCTGGCCGCTGGGATTGAAATCATCAGGCGGGGCCCCTACATCTATTTCGCCTGCAATAAGATTCTGATAGCTCCATGCATTGCTGCCCCCTCCTATAGAGCCGATAGCGAGGTCGTGATAAATCCCGACGGGCATTCCGAGATTGCCGGCATACCCGGCAGCCTCTCCATGCTGTTTATCAATGAGCCACTGGATATATTTGTAAAAAAGCACTTCCCTCTCATTTTCCTTCCTGAAATCCCGGACCTTCTCGCTGCGCGGGTTGAGATATTCCCCGGGCCAATCCTGCCATACGTATACCTTCAGCCGGGCATTCATATGTTCCCAGAGCGCCAGAAACAGCGCAAACGATTCAAGTGCAGCGCCCTCTTCCAACATATAGCGCTCAAACTCATTGTCGCGCTCAGAGCCTTTTCTGTAATATTTCTCATAAAAGAGCTCAAAGGCATCTTCGAGGATGCTCTTCTTGAGGAATGCGATCTTTTTATAGTCGATCAAATCCTCACTTCTGAGCTCATCAAGCTGTTTTTTGAAAATCCCGGATTTCATGATTACTTGCGCCTCAGCGGATTCTTTGACTTCGGGTACGCTGTCCATATCAAGATAGATAAAGTTTTTATAGTGCCTGCTTATGGGAGAGTACGGGCTGATTCCATAGGGTTTTTTATTAGGGATGGCATGCAGCGGATTGATCCCCACAAAGCCGCCTTTATGTTCAGCGACCATTTTGATAATATCCCTGAGGTCGGTAAAATCTCCGACACCCCAGTTTCTGTCGGAACGGATTGAATAAAGGTTTACCGACAGCCCCCAGGTCCTCCCTTTTTCCAGCTCAGGGGGTATATAACAACTGTCGGGGGTTATTATAAGCCTGGAGGCCTTTTGGATAAAGTTTTTCCCTCCAGGGAATATATCATCAGGATGCTTGCAGGACACATGAATGAAATAATAACCGAGGTCCCTGCTTACGCCATCCGAAAGATCTACTTTTATGTATCTGGCGCCGTCTATCCAGCGCTGTTCCGAAACCGCCAGGGCATCCCCTGAGAGCATGAACTCATACCTTTGGCCCTTTTCGTCCTCAAGAGACCATGACAGGGACAATCTGCTCTCTTCTCCCTCTTTCACGGGTATGTAAACAGGAATTTTCAGGGGCTGGTCGTTTATCGATATAACCCTTGCCGGCTCAATAAACCTGTTCCACGGCCTCCCCCGCTTGTCCATGATTTCATGCATAACATCCTCGGCCGAATCCAGCTTCAGTTTCATTGCCTTGAGAATGGTCTTTTGGGTCTCACCCGAAATTACATGCCTGATGCCGAACACATCCCAGTATTCAGGGATAATGCCGTAAAGCCCGGCCAGCTCGTCGATCAGTTCATCATAAGATTGCATGTCGGTCCCGCTTTAAAATTTTTCAGGTTATTAAAATATATTCGGCAAATTACTTTCACGAGTTACGCACTGTATGCGGTACATGAGCAAGGGGACTGTCCCCAGCGCACCCGAGCGATATGCGTAAGTCGTGTTACTATTACGTGTATCAGGTTTCAGTGTGCCGGTTGATTTATTATTATCGTTGGATCCCCGTTTATCTTAAGGCAAGGGTCCGGTATGGAATCAACCTCATGGCTTTACACGGAACAAGAGGGCCCTGTGTAAAAAGGCCCTCTCCCGGTTAATATCCTGACTTCGCGGCATTGCTTATAAGGCTCTGCATTAATGCTTGTGCAGTTCGCTTTTTTGCGCCTCGTCCTTTTGGGGCTCTGCTTTTGCCTTTGGTGATTCCGCAGGCGGCATGCCCATCATCCCTTTCATCGGCATACCCTGCATATCGGTCAGCATCTTATCCACTCTTTCCATCATGCGGGAAAGCTCCTGGGTCATCCGCTTTCTCTCGCCGTCGGATATTTTTGTGAGCATGCGCTCCTGTATTTTCATCATATCCTTCACCATATGCAGCATTTCCTGCATCATCATTCCATGCTCCATCATTTTTTGCATCATGGGCATGCACATCTGCATTCCCTGTCCGCCCCCCATCATGCCGCACTTCATGTCCCCTTTCATCCCGTCGCCCATCATGCCACCCATCTGGCCGCGTTGCATCCGCTGCTGCCCCGGAGCCTGATCGGTTCCCGCCTGTTGCGCCCATAATGCGGTACTGAACATAAATAAAAAAGCCACACTAAAAACCATTTTCTTCATCTCACATGCCTCCTCAAGTTTTTTATATTGTATAACAAAACCTCCCCTTTGTCTCGCCTTCGGGTACATTTTGATCTGCTAATTTGGGAATGAAACGACAGCCCCTTTAATTTAAAGCATAGCAGATTACCGGTGCACTGTATATTTCGCATCTCTCGTCGAACGTTGCCGAACGGATAGCGATTGAAATTACTGTGGCCCGGGCGATCCCCGGTACATGCCCTGCGTATCGGCCTGATTTCATTGCTTCCCGGTCCGTCTTTGTGGTAGTCTTACTCACAGCTCTTCAAGATCATTTTTTGAGGTGATGGCATGGGCAGAGCGGCAAACAACAAAGATGATGTCCTTACCCCGCATTTTCTTCATCACCGAGAGGGTGATAGTATTTGACGGTGTGGATGACATCTTCGAGCATATCGTCAAGACATCCGTTATGCTTACCAGGGCCGAAGCGGCGACTATCAGGATTTTTGATATACATAAGGGCGATTTGAGGATAGTCAAGGGGTTCGGCGTATCTTCCGGTTTCCTGTCGCAGCCGCCTATACGCCTCGGAGAGGGGGTAACCGGCCGCGTTGTCCTCGAAGGAAGACCGTTCATGACCGGCAACATAACAAAAATTCCCGATTGCGTCAACAAAGAACTCGCACGGCTTGAGGGGATAAGGGCCGTAATGAGCGTGCCGCTGAAAACAAAAAGTAATTCCATAGGCTGCATTACCGTTTACAGGAAAACGACTGAGCCCTTCACAGAGCACGATTTGCTTCTTTTAAGCATTTTTGCCGCACAGACGACCGAGGCGGTGGAAAAAACCCGGCTTCTCGAGGAGCTGAGAAAGCAGTCGATGGTCGACCCTCTGACCGGAGTGTACAACAAGAATACCCTCCTGAAGGAACTCGAGCTGAAGATAAGGCTGGCACTGAGGCACAACCATAAAACGAGCATCACCTTTATAGATATCGATCATTTCAAGAAATTCAATGATAACAACGGCCATCTCCTCGGGGATAAACTCCTGTCGGATTTTGCAGGGCTTCTGAAGCTGCATTGCAGGAGGACCGATGTTGTCGGGAGATTCGGCGGCGAGGAATTCGTCATTATTTCTCCCCATACGGATAAGCGCGGGGCCCTGACCCTTGCAGGCAAACTGAGAGAGCTTGTCAATTGCCATAAATTCGTAGGGCGCAGCAAGGATGCGCATATTACCTTCAGTGCGGGAATATCGACCTTTCCCGAGGACGGCGCCGATGCGGCGGCAGTCCTGAAAAACGCGGATGAGGCCATGTACAAGAGCAAAAAAGCGGGCAGGGACAGGGTTACGTTATGGGAGAGCACGGCAAGAAAATCAAGGTCCGGTCCGAAAGCTCCGAAACCCCGCAGCTCGAAAGCGATGGTCCGTCAGAAAGGGGCCCGGTAATTAACGCGAACTCCCGTCGCGCCTTATCATGCCCCGGACTTGATCCCGTTTATCAGCTTCTTCAATAACTTGAATCATCAGCCCCGCATGAGGTATCATTAAGTTTCAAACAATTGATCCCGGAGGTTTGATTGAGCGCTACAGTAAGGGTCAGATTTGCGCCGAGCCCTACAGGCTATCTCCACATCGGAGGTGCGAGGACCGCCCTGTTCAACTGGCTCTTTGCGCGACACAACAGCGGCATATTTATCCTGAGGATCGAGGATACCGATACGACCCGGTCCACCGATGAATACATTGAGGCCATTATAGAGGGAATGAAGTGGCTGAACCTCGACCGGGATGAAGGGCCCTACCGCCAGACCGCACGGTTCGACATATACAGGAGTTACGTTGACAGGCTGCTCAAAGAGGGCAATGCCTATTATTGCTATTGCACCCCCGAAGAACTCGAACAGAGGAGGCAGGAAGCGCTCGCCCTGGGGAGGACCCCCAAATACGACGGCAGGTGCAGAAATCTTATTGAGCCCATACCCGGCAGGGCCGCTGCGGTCAGGTTCAAGATGCCCCAGGAGGGCACGATCGTTTTAAATGATCTGATCAAAGGGGTCATTGAATTTGATAACAGCGTACTGGAAGATATGGTCATACTGCGGTCGGACGGCTCTCCTACCTATAACTTCGCCGTTGTAGTAGACGATATAGACATGAAGATAACCCACGTGATACGGGGCGACGACCACGTCAACAATACACCGAAGCAGATACATATATATAAGGCGTTCGGGTGGCAGGTTCCTGCATTCGCGCATCTGCCGATGATACTCGGTTCTGACAAAACAAGATTGAGCAAGAGGCACGGGGCCACCTCGGTAATGGCATACAGGGATATGGGATACCTTCCCGAGGCCCTCGTCAATTACCTCGTAAGGCTCGGATGGTCCTACGGCGACCAGGAAGTGTTCACCAGGGAGGAATTGATCAGGCGCTTCTCCCTGGAGAGCGTAGGCAAATCGGCGGCGATCTTCAATCCTGAGAAGCTCCTGTGGCTCAACAGCCAGTATATTAACAAAGCAGGGCCCGAAGCCCTATCGGAGATGGTGATACCCTTTCTGGTAAAAGAGGGTATAATATCCGGGGGCCGGCACCTTGACATGCAGTGGCTTTCAAAGGCAGTCCTTTCATTGAAAGAGAGGTCACGGACGCTGGTGGAGCTTGCCCAATCCCTGAGGTATTACCTGCTTGATTATGTTGATATCGACCCCAGGGCGCAAGAGAAGTTTTTAAAACCTGAAAATATAAAATTGCTTTCCGAACTGAACGAAATGCTTGCAGGGCTTGCCGGGTTCAAGGCGCCTGAGATAGAGAAAATCTTCGTAGCGCTTGCGGAAAAATATTCCCTGAAACTAGGTGCTATTGCACAGCCTGCGAGGGTCGCGATTACCGGGACCACCGCAAGCCCCGGTATTTTTGAAGTCATGGAAATAGCCGGAAAAGACAGGGTGCTCAAGAGACTCTCCAGGGTCATCGAGAGTTCCAGACAATAATCAGAAGCAGGAGGATAAACAAATGCCGTTGAGCAAGGAGTTGCTTGATATCCTCGCATGTCCTCAATGCAAAGGGGATATGGTCTACAAAGAGACCGAGAACGGTCTGGTTTGCAACACATGCAAGCTCATGTACCCGGTCAAGGACGATATCCCTGTAATGCTCATTGATGAAGCACTACCGTTATAGCAAAGGGGGTCAGGCTTGCATATATGCATTCAAGTTTAATTACTTATATTGGGCTATATGCATATATGCAAGCCTGACCCCCTTTGACAGGAGAGTTAAGACATATGCATAGGAAATTTTTTAAAGAGCTCGGTGTCAAAACCAGATTGGCTGCCGTCGTACTTCTTTGTCTTTGCCTTGCCCTGCCTGCACTGGCACGCGCGGGCGAGCCGGCTGACCAGGTTAGGCAATCGGTGGAAGAGATCCGTAAAGTCTTCAAAGAGCTCAAGGGGCCGGAAAGGAACGCAAAATTGCGCGCGATTGTCAAAGGCAGGTTTGATTTCGAGGAAATGGCAAGGCGCTCCCTTGCCCGCTACTGGAAAGAAAGGACACCGGAGGAAAGGAAAGAGTTCGTTGCGCTCTACTCCGACCTGCTCGAGAATATCTATTTAAAGAAGATCAAGCAGCACGAGGGCGAAGTGCAGAAGCATGAGGAAGACAAGGTTGTGTACCTGGGCGAGAGCATTGATGATACGTTCGCCTCGGTACGGACAAAGATAATCACCTTTGCAGGCAGGGAGATCCCCGTAGAGTACAAGCTCCTCAGGAGAAATGGAAAATGGAAGGCCTACGATGTGGCAATTGAGGGAGTAAGCCTTATCAACAATTACAGAACTCAGTTCAGCCAGATCATACGTTCCGGCTCCTACGAGGATCTCGTCAGGAGAATGAGAAACAAGCAGATCGCAGCCCCTGAGGAAAAAACAAAATAAAGGTCCCGAAGACGGCACATAACCCTGTTTCGGAAAGATGTCAAACTGCTCTTACCGTGGGCTCTCCTGTGGTTGGCTCGCCAGGCCGGCCTGCTTTATGCAACAAGGCGTTTCACCCTTGTTATACAAACAAATGAGCTGCTATTCTCCTGTCGCTACTTTATAAACGAGCAGCAATAATCTGCAGGGGCTTCTACCTTAAGCCTGAACTCTGAATTGGCAGGCACTTCGAAAGACTCTCCGCTCATCGGGTAATCTTATATTGAACATCATCAGATTTTTGTGATATTCTTTCTTTTGTATCTGTTATTTTGTTGAATTGTGCAGCGACTGCTGTTTGAGACTCAAAAATGCCGGCCCTGCCGGTCAATACGCAAGAAGGGTGACTATGGGATATAAAGCCTGGTTCCAATGTATCAATCAGCAATGCCGGGAGCGCTATCCGCTCAACTCCATCATCTATCGTTGCAGAACGTGCGGCTCGCTGCTGGAAGTGCAGCACGACCATAACGCCCTTATCTGTCGTGGTCCCGGCGAGTGGAAAAAGCTGTTCGAGGACAGGTACAAGTCCACCGAGTGGCCCTACGGCTCCGGCGTATGGGGGAAGAAGGAATGGGTACTGCCACAGGTCCACAACGACAATGTCGTCTCGCTCTACGAGGGCGGCACCAACCTCTTATGGGCGGAGCGGTTCGGCAGGATGGTCGGCCTGGAGAATCTCTGGATCAAACTCTGCGGCAACTCCCACAGCGGTTCGTTCAAAGACCTCGGCATGACAGTGCTCGTCTCGAACGTCAAGCAGATGATCAGCGAGGGCGCACCCATCAAGGCAGTGGCATGCGCGTCCACCGGTGATACGTCGGCCGCGCTGGCTGTCTACTGTGCTGCTGCAGGTATCCAGTCCATCGTGCTCCTGCCGAAAGGCAAAATTTCCATCGCGCAGCTTATCCAGCCCATTGCCAACGGCTCACTGGTGCTGTCGCTGGATACCGACTTCGACGGCTGCATGCGCGTTGTACAGGAAATCACGAAGGACGAGACAATCTACCTGGCAAATTCCATGAACTCTCTGCGTGTCGAAGGCCAGAAAACAGTCGGCATCGAGATCGTCCAGCAATTCGACTGGCAGCCGCCCGACGTGATTATCATACCCGGCGGCAATCTCGGGAATGTCTCCGCCCTGGGCAGCGGCCTGCTCATGATGCGGGATATCAATCTTATCAACCGGCTGCCGCGTATCGTGGTGGCTCAGGCGGAGCGCGCCAACCCGCTCTACCGCTCGTATCTGAAAGACTTCGAGACCTTCGAACCGATCCAGGCCCAAAATACGCTGGCCAGCGCCATCCAGATCGGCAACCCGGTCAGCGTTGAGAAAGCAATCCGCACCCTGAAGCAGTTCAACGGCATCGTCGTGGACGCCACCGAGCAGGAACTGGCGGATGCCGCGGCACTCGGCGATAAAGCCGGCATGTTCAACTGCCCGCACACCGGCGTAGCGCTGGCGGGGATGATCAAACTGGTCAAGGCCGGCATAATCGACAAAGCGGAGCGCGTCGTGGTCATCTCCACAGCCCATGGGCTGAAGTTCACTGATTTCAAGGTCCGCTATCACGAAGGGACACTGGACTTCCCCTGCCAATACTCAAATAAACCCATCGAACTGCCTCCCCGCGTGGACGCAGTCATGGAGGCGCTCCGGGAAAATTTACTCAAGGGAGATAAATAGCAGTGCTTTATCTTTCAGGGGCGCATCAAGCGGTAAGGATGTATACCCCTGTTGCGGTCAGGAGGAATGCGAACGCGAGAAGAGCTATCTGCAAGGCTTTCAGGAGTTTTGCAGAGCTGACATATTCGAGCACGATGCCCCGGAGCCCGTTGAATCCGTGATAGACAACCGAGATGAGGAACGCGAGATCAAAGAGCTTCCAGAGGGGATTTGAAAATCTCTCCATGACATATTGATAGGTGATCTGCTCCGGGCCGCTGTAATGCATAATAATGAAATGGATGAGCAGCCCTGCCACGAGGATTACCCCGGTTACTCTCTGGAAAAGCCAGCCCCAGACGCCCTTCAACGGCCACCTCCGATGAGCGGTAACGCTCCGAATACGATTATCAGGATGCCGCTTGCAACCGCTATTTTGAACATGAGTTTCTGCAGCCCGGTCGGCGCCCCGAGGTCAATGAGTGTGAGCCTGATTCCGTTGAGCGCATGGGCGACAACCAACCCCAGAAGACCTGCCTCGCCGAGTTTGACGAGGGGGTTTCTCATAAGGCCCATGAGGGATTCGTACCGGGCCGGATTTTTGAGATGGCTCAGGACATAGAGATGCACAAAGATGTAGAGTGTAAGCGCAATCCCGGTAGCCCTGTGTACGAGCCACGCGAGCGAGCCTGTCCGGAGTTTATACCGCATCGATCGCGCCCCCGGCACAATAAATTCCAAGTCTCAATGCCAAGTTACAAATACTCCTCACCAATCGTGTCCGGTTATCGGGATTTGATTACTCTTACTCCAGCCCCAAATAGGCTTCTTTTATTTTCGAATTCCCGAGCAGTTCCTTTGAATCCCCCGAAAGGGTGATTGCCCCTACTTCCATAACGTACGCCCTGCTGCTTATTTCAAGCACCATCTGCACATCCTGCTCAACGATCAGTATGCTCACCCCCCGGCGGTTTATCTCGTAGACCACCTCTGTCAGCGCATCGACAACAGTCGGAGCAAGTCCGAGGGAAAACTCGTCGATCAGCAGGACTCTCGGCTCATTCATCAGCGCCCTTCCAACCGCGCACATCTGCTGCTCACCGCCTGAGAGGTCTCCTGCAAGATGGTTTCTCCTTTCGTACAGCCGCGGGAAGTCCTGGAATATCTTGTCTATCCTGTGCTTTATGTCTTTACGGTTGCAGTATGCCCCCATCTCGAGGTTTTCGGCCACGGTCATGCCGGCGAAGAGCCTCCTCCCCTCGGGAACGATGCTGATGCCCGACTTTACTATAGTGCCGGAAGATGCATTGGTGATGCTTTTACCACCCATGCCCACCTCTCCGCTCCACGTCCGCTGCAATCCCACAATAGTCCTCATGAGCGTGGATTTCCCAGCCCCGTTTGAGCCCAGGAGTGCTACGATCTCCCCTTCGTTCACTTCCATGCTGATGTCTCTCAGTATCCGGAGGTCTCCATACCCGGTGTTTAAACCTTTAATCTCAAGCAGCGCCATCAGCTCTCCTTGTTACGCGCATATTTACTGCCGAGGTATGCCTCGATTACCGCAGGCTCTCTCACGACCTCGTGGGGATTGCCCTCGAATATCTTCCTGCCCAGATGTAAGACAACTATCCTGTCCGATATTCCCATAATCGCTTTCATAACATGCTCAATGACTATCAAGGTGATACCC
This sequence comes from Nitrospirota bacterium, assembly GCA_023476565.1. Taxonomy (GTDB): domain Bacteria; phylum Nitrospirota; class Thermodesulfovibrionia; order Thermodesulfovibrionales; family Dissulfurispiraceae; genus JAMCVZ01. The sequence continues at coordinate 32,370 of JAMCVZ010000025.1, read as the reverse complement.
TTTGCTTTCAGCTTCATGATTTCAGCCATCATATCGTCCAGTTCGCGCGCATCGAGGCCCGCCATAACCTCATCGAGCAAAAGCAGGTCAGGGTCCATCGCCAGCGCCCGTGCGACTTCGAGTTTCTTTCTCTGCGCGAGAGGAAGCGTGCGGGGATCCCTGTCTTTTACATTTCCCAAACCGACGATGTCGAGGGCTTCTTCTGCCGCGGCTATGGCCTCTTGCTTGCTCTTTGCCCCTCTCTTGCCGTAAAAGGCTCCCACCATCACATTCTCGAGTACCGATAAACCGCCGAAGGGCTTTACAACCTGGAATGTCCTCGAAATGCCCATTTTCGACATCTCATACGGCTTTTTGTCGTTTATCGTCTCTCCCTTATAGACGAGCACCCCGCCGGTAATCGAAGTGAGCCTCGATATCAGGTTCATGAGCGTGGTCTTTCCCGCACCGTTGGGGCCGATTATCCCGACTATCTCACCCTGGGTTACGTGGAAATTGACATCGGTAAGTACCTTAAGTCCGCCGTAGCTCTTTGCAACGTTCTTCGCTTCGAGTATTGCCGGGCCTTGCATCATAAGCTGTTCTCCTTCAGGTTGCTGAGCAGCTTTTTAAAGGAGAACCCCCCCTTGAATGTCTCGAACAGTCCCTTCGGGATGAAGAGGATGATAAGGATGATAAGCAGTCCCAGTACCATTCCGTGTATGGCAATGAACTTGGACCACACTACTTCGGATATCAGTTCGAGGACGAACGCGCCGATAAGGGGGCCGAAGACCGTGCCTGCGCCGCCCAGAAGGATCATCGCGAACATCTTGACGGAGTAGGCGCCTACGAATACGGTATTGGGGTCGATATAGCTGATCCAATAAGCATAGATGCCTCCGCTGAGGCCGACAACTGAGGCGCTCAGGGCCCAGGCAATGGTCTTATAAAGAGGCGTGTTTATGCCCATAACGCTTGCAGCGTCCTCATCCACCTTTATTGCCCTTAACGCATACCCCAGTTTTATTTTTGAAACGATATACGAGAGGAGAAGGGCAAAGAGCATGCATAAGAGCATGGCATAATAAAAATACTTGTAAATAGATTCTGGGCCTAACTTCATTATGGGCAGGGTCAATCCCATGCCGCCGCCGGTAAGCTCGGTCATGTTGTCGATCAGCTCCCTGAAGGTCTCCATCACCCCCACCGTCGCGATTGCGAAATAGTGTCCCTTCAATCTCAGGATAGGTATGCCCAGGAGTATCGCAAGCACAATACCCGAGAGTGCGCAGAAAGGCAGCGTGGAGATGAAAGACATGCCGTATTTCGTGGAGAGCACGCCGGTCACATAGGCGCCCACCCCAAAGAAGGCGATATTGCCGAAAGCCGGATACCCGGTATAGCCGATGATGATGTTGCTGCCCGTTGCTATTGAAGCGAACAGGAAGGTCTGGGTCAGGACCCTCAGCCAATATCCTGAGACAAGGGAGGGCAGCGCTATCAAGGTCAGGACAAAGACTGCGAAGAGTATGCCTTTCCCGGCTTTCAATGCTTCACCTCCGCATAGTATTTCCTGCCCATGAGCCCCGACGGCTTTACTATGAGCACCAGCACCATCAGGCCGAAGGCTATGGCGTTCTTGTAACTCTCTCCGACGATATAGGAGCTGAATGTTTCGAGCACTCCCAGCACCAGCCCGCCCAGGAGAGCGCCTTCGACCCTGCCGAGGCCGCCCAGGATGCTGACGATGAAGGCCCTGAGCGTAAGGCCCCCGGCGATATTGGGAGAGAACGCCTGTGTAAGGGTCAGGAGGGTCCCTGCCACTCCCGCCACCCCGGAGCCGATCGCAAAGGTCAGCGCGTAAATCTTCGCGGGGCTTATGCCTGTCATCATGGCCGCCTCGATATCGAGGGATGTCGCCCTTATCGCCTTGCCCTGCCAGGTCTTGTCAAGGAACAGCGCCATGAGAGCGGCAGCAGCAACGCAGATGAAGAAGACCGCCATCCTGATGTAGGGGATGACGATATCACCGAGGATGAGGCTGTGCCCCGCATAATCGGGAGTAACGGACCTGAAGTCTGCTGAGAAGAAGGTGGTCATGAAATTCACCAGGAATATCTCGAGTCCGAAGGTGAGGATGAGGAGTATGAATATCTGTGCCTTCACCACCAGGTTCATGAGATACCTCTGGAGCATGTATCCCACGATGAACATCACGGTGAAGCTCACCGGGATGGTGAGGAAAGGGTCCACATGCCACTGCTGGAACATGAAGAAGGTGAGATAGGCGCCAAGCAGTGCTATGGCGCCGTGGGCAAGGTTGATGATATTCGTCACGCCCCAGACAAGGGAGAACCCGATGCCGATCAGCGCGTAGAACGCGCCGAGCAGCAATCCGTTTATGAGGATCTGAAGAACAATCATATTATTGCCTTCTTACTTCCACTGCGGTTTGGGGTACACCACTTTGGCCTCAGCCACGTCTTCCGGATATACGGTCTTCTGTACGCCCTGCTGAATCTGGATAACGGGCATGCCCTTGCCGATTACCTTTCCGGTACTGTCGAACTTAATCTTTCCGTAGAGAGTCTCCTCATTGAAATGGGAAAGCGCTCCCCTTATCTTGTTTAAATCGTCCTTTGTTCCCGCTTTCTCGATTGCCTTCTGGAAGATTACCGCAGCCGCTGCACCGCCTGCAGAATGGTAATTGGGGTCTTCCTTGTACCTGGCCCTGTACATTTTTACAAACTCGTGGTTACTGCCGAATACGGGGTCCCTGTACTTCAGGGTCATTGTCCACTGGGCGGAACCGAGGACATTTTCCGCATCTCCCTTAAGAGAATTCACAAAGTCAGGCAGCGTCGGTCCCACGGAGAAGGCGAGGGCCTTCGGGTTCACCTTGTAATCCTTTGCCTGCTTGACGATAATGATGGTGTCCTGGAAGTGGCCGCAGCCGAGAATGATGTCCGGATTTTTAGCCTTTATCTGGACGATCATGGTGGATAAGTCCTGTGTTCCCTTCGGGTAGTCCTGATAGAAGACCACTTTGTAGCCGTACTTTTCCGCAGATGCCTTTGCACCCTGTGCCACCTGTGCGGAGAACAGGTCGTTGGAATAAACGATAGCGACGGTAGAGGGTTTCGGAGATTTGTTTTTCAGCATCTCGAGGGTGTCATCCATGTATTCGGTAGCAACCGTGTAAATACCGAAAAGGTTCTTGAAGCCGCGGGTATAGAGCTTGTCAGCAGCAGCTCCTCCCTGCACCATCAGCACGCCGTATTTCTCGGTAATCGCGCTGGTGGCAAACACGGACTCACTGCCGTACGGCCCGAGGATAAGCTTTATCTTGTCTTCGGTGACGAGCTTTTCGACCAGCTTTGCCCCCCTGTTCGGGTCGCTCTCGTCGTCATAGTATTTGATATCCACTTTGAAGCTCTTGCCGCCGATTTTCATGCCGCCTTTTTTATTGACGGTGTCTTTCCAGAGCTCATATCCATTCTTTACCAGGTTCCCCTCTTTTGCGAGCTTGCCTGTGAGCGACAGGGCGGCGCCGAACATGATTTCATCCGCCCGGCTCAAACCCTGAAACGCAAAAAAGAAGCAGGCCAACAAGACAATACCCAACTTTTTCATACTTTCCTCCTTACTGTTCTCTTACCTGTTTAGAGTATTACAAAAGCTTCCGACATTCTCCCGAATCACCTATTTTTTCTTTAACGACTTCCTGCCGGACAGGGCCTTTTTCACGGACAGGCTTTTCAGTTTCGCTATATGCCCGGTGATATCGATCTCTTTCGGGCAGACTTCAACACAGTTATAAATCGAATGACACCTCCAGAGCCCGTGCACCTGCGCTACACGCTCAAGCCGGGCTTCTGTCGACCTGTCCCGCGTATCGAAGATAAACCGGTATGCTTTCAGAAGGGCGGAGGGGCCGAGGTATTCCTTGTCAGCCCAGTAGCTCGGGCACGATGAAGTGCAGCACCCGCACATGATGCAGGTTATGGATTGCAGTATTGTGTGCTGGTCCTCCGGGCTCTGCAGCCGCTCACGTTCGGGGGGAGGCTCGTTGTTGATAAGATACGGCAGCACCTTGTCGTTCTTCTCAAAAAAAGGCGCCATGTCGACCACAAGGTCTTTTATGAGCGGCAGTGCAGGGAGCGGCTCAAGTGTAATTACCGTATCCGGTGAGAAAGAGACATCTTTTATGAGCGTCTGGCAGGCAAGGCCGTTTTTGCCGTTTATCTTCATAGCACATGAGCCGCACACCCCGTGGGCGCAGGAGCGCCTGAACGTCAGGCTGCCGTCAACCGAATCTTTTATTTTAATCAGGCCGTCAAGGACCCTTTCCGTGGGGGCCATCTCAACGTGGAACTCTTCCCACCGGGGGACCGTATCATTTTCCGGATCGAACCGTTTTATTCTGAATGTATAATTATTCATCAGCTCCGATAAATTCCCGGGGTTTTGAAGCAGTCCTGCCTTTTCATCCCTCTGCCTTCATCCCTGCCTCTGTCAATATTTTCTCTCCTCCGGCTTGAACCGTGTAATGGTGACCGGCTTATACCGGAATTCTATTCCTCTTCCTGTTTTAAACGCAAAGGTATGCTTGAGCCAGTTTTCATCATCCCTCTCCGGAAAGTCCTCTCGTGAATGGGCGCCCCGGCTCTCTTTCCTTTGCAATGCGGAAAGGGCTATCGCCTCCCCCAGGTTTATGAGATGGTTAAGCTCCAGGGCTTCGAGGAGTTCCGTGTTGAACTGAGCGCCCCTGTCTTTAATGCCGACGTACTTTGTTCTCTCTTTTATCGTCTTCAGGTCCTGGACAAGGCCGGCAAGCCCTTCTTCGTTCCTGAACACCGAGCATCTGTCCATCATCATTTTCCGGAACTCGCTTCTGAGCGCACCGGCTTTCTCATCACCCGTGCTGTTAACCAGGGCATTCATATCTGCTTTCACTCTATCGGACGGGCCTTTGGCAATCTCGCGCCTGTCGGCATCTTTGATATACCCGCCGATCGCCATCCCTGCTCTCCTTCCGAAGACAACCGTATCAAGCAGGGAATTACAGCCGAGCCTGTTTGCCCCGTGGACTGAAACGCAGGCGCATTCGCCCGCTGCATAGAGGCCCTCAATGGTCGCCCCTTTCTCATCCCCCAACACCCTGCCGTCCACATCGGTGGGGATGCCGCCCATCGCATAATGCGCCGTGGGAAGCACGGGGATCGGGTTCTCCGAAGGATCTATCCCCATATATATCTTGCAGAAGGTCGAAATCTCAGGGAGCCTCTCTTCGATTATTTTCTTGTCCACATGCCTGAGGTCGAGATGGACGAAATCCTTGCCGTCAACTCCCCTGCCTTCGCGTATCTCGGTCATTATGGCCCTCGACACCATGTCCCTCGGCGCAAGGTCTTTTATGGTAGGAGCGTATCTCTCCATGAAGCGCTCGCCTTTACCGTTGACCAGTATGCCCCCCTCTCCCCTGGCCCCTTCGGTAATCAGTATGCCGAGGCCGTACAATCCGGTCGGATGGAACTGGAAGCACTCCATATCTTCCAAGGGGATTCCCCCATCAAAAAGGATGCTCAGGCAATCGCCGGTGCTTGCCAGAGCGTTTGAGGTTGTCTTGAATACCCTCCCGTAGCCGCCTGATGCGACAAGGGTCGCCTTTGCATTGAAGGTATGGAGGTCCCCGCTTTGTATATCAAGGACAAGCGCCCCTGAGCACCTTCCGTTTTCTATTACAATATCAAGGACCTGGAATTCGGGGAAGGAAGCGACCCCCTGCAGCTCACTCTGCTCATACAGGGCAAAAAGTATGGCATGCCCTGTCCTGTCTGCGGAATAGCAGGCCCTCCTTACAGGCGCAGCGCCGAAGTCCCTTGTATGTCCGCCGAAACGCCGCTGGGCGATTTTCCCTTCGGGAGTTCTTGAGAAGGGCACACCCATATGTTCGAGCTCGACAATGGTCCGGATGGCATCTTCGCACATTATCCCGATTGCATCCTGGTCTCCGAGAAAATCGCTGCCCTTGGTTGTATCGTAGAAATGCCATTCAGGAGAATCGGGCTCCTCATTGCCGAGCGCGGCACTGATGCCCCCCTGCGCAGCGCCGGAGTGGGAGCGGGTGGGGTATAATTTAGTAAGCACCGCGACTGAGCCGTGCCGCGAGGCCTCAATAGCGGCCCTCAAACCGGCAAGGCCGGACCCGATAATCAGCGTATCAAAATAGTGGATCATAATTTTAAAATGGCTGTCACTCAGGGTTTACAAAAAAAGTAGTACGTGACATATTTACACATTCTGATTAAAAAAATCTATATACCGATTTGAAAAAATCATATTGACTACGCAAAGAAGGGGAAACTATAATGCTGTTGTAATTATTATTAGAAGGTGGCGTGCATGGCAGGACAGGTGTGCCGATAATTACAATTGAGTCTCCCGGAGGTGAAAGTATGCTACATGTCCCAAGTCCGAGTTACAGCATAATGATCAGGGCGGAGATTACAAACCGGATCGGCATGTTCGCGCAGATAGCGACCGCCATCAGCCGGGCAGGCGGCGATCTCGGTTCGGTCGATATCGTTCGCGTAGACAAAGGGAAGTTAGTCAGGGACATCACGGTAAATGCGCGGGATGACCGGCATGAGCGGGAAATCGTCAGGACCATCAAGGGCATACCCGGCGTAAAGGTCCTCAGGGTTATGGACCGCACCTTCTCCGTCCATGAAGGGGGGAAAATAGAGGTGCGCAGCAAGGTGCCGGTGAGGGACAGGAACGATCTTTCCAAGGTTTACACGCCCGGCGTCGCGCGGATATGCATGGACATACATGACAATCCGGAGCATGCTTACCGGTACACCATCAAGGGGAATTCGGTTGCGATCGTCACGGATGGGACAGCCGTGCTCGGTCTCGGTGATATAGGGCCCGAGGCAGCCATGCCCGTTATGGAAGGCAAGGCGATGATATTCAAGGAATTCGCCGGAATCGACGCCTTCCCGATTGCCCTGAAAACAAAAGACCCCGAAGAAATTATCGCTACGGTCAGGAATATTTCCACTCCCTTCGGCGGCATTAATCTCGAAGATATTTCAGCGCCGCGCTGTTTCGAGGTAGAGAGGCGCTTGCGGGAAATCTGCGATATACCGGTCTTCCACGACGACCAGCACGGGACCGCAGTCGTTGTCCTTGCGGCGCTTATCAATGTATCAAGGCTGCTCAGGAAGGATATAAAGAAATTCAAGGTGGTCATATCCGGGGCAGGAGCTGCGGGCATGGCCAATGCATTGATACTCTCGGCATACGGGATAAAAGATATCGTTGTGTGCGACAGGGCGGGCGCGATTTACGGGGGAAGGAAGAGCGATATGAACCCCTACAAGAAGGCGCTTGCGAAAAAGACCAACCCGAGAAAAGTGAAGGGAAGCATAGCGGACGCGCTGAAAGGCGCTGATGTTTTCCTGGGCCTTTCGGTCCCAAACGTTATAATGCCTGATGATATACGGAGGATGTCCAAAGAGCCTGTGGTATTCGCCCTTGCCAATCCCGAACCCGAGATCGCACCCGAAGATGCGCTTCCCCTGGTGCGTATCCTTGCAACGGGCAGGTCCGACTACCCCAACCAGATAAACAATATGCTCAGCTTTCCGGGAATATTCAGGGGCTTGCTGGATATCAGGTCAAGGGGCGTGAACGAGGAGATCAAATTCGCCGCAGCCAGGGCCATCGCCTATACGGTGGGAGCTGGCGAACTGCACGAGGATTATATAATTCCGAGCATTTTCGACAGGAAGGTAATACCCGCTGTCGCGCATGCGGTTGCTGAAACAGCGAGAAAGACAGGGCTTGCGCGGCACTGATACTTTACTATCATTTCTTTCCCGCTTTCTGGAGCTTGGCCCATTCATCTTTCAGCGTAACTGTCCGGTTGAAGACCGGCCTTCCGGGTGAGGAGTCAGCGGAATCGGCGCAGAAATAGCCCATTCTCTCGAACTGATACCTGTCTCCAGGTTTTGCATGTTTCAGGCTCGGCTCGATATGGCATGACATAAGCGCCTCCAGCGATTTCGGGTTCAGGTAATCGGTAAAATCCTTGCCTTCCTCTGTATCATCCGGGTCCTCTTTTACAAACAGACTGTCATAGAGGCGCACCTCAGCCTCTATTGAATGCGGCGCCGAAACCCAGTGCAGCGTTGCCTTGACTTTGCGGCCGTCAGGCGCATCGCCGCCCCGTGTGGCCGGATCATAGGTGCAGTGCAGCTCAGCCACTTCGCCCTTTTCATCCTTGACCACGCCTTCGCATTTGATAAAGTAAGCATACCGCAGCCTTACCTCACGGCCGGGCGCAAGGCGGAAGAACTGCTTCGGCGGGTCCTCCATAAAATCATCCCGTTCGATATAGAGCACCCGCGAGAACGGGACCTTCCGGGCGCCTGCTCCCGGGTCCTCGGGGTTGTTGATCGCCTCTATGTATTCCTCCTTATCTTCCGGGTAGTTATCGATGACCACCTTAAGCGGACGCAGCACCCCCATTACACGCGGGGCGGATTTGTTCAACTCCTCGCGGACACAGTATTCGAGCAGGGCCATGTCAACAAGGCTTTCCTTTTTGCCCACCCCGATGCGCTCGCAGAAGTTCCGGATGGCAGCCGGAGTATAACCGCGCCTCCGCATACCTGCCAATGTAGGCATCCGGGGATCATCCCATCCCGCAACATGCCTTTCGTTCACCAGTTTGAGAAGCTTTCGCTTGCTCAGTACGGTCCGGCTCAGGTTAAGGCGGGCAAACTCTATCTGCTGCGGATGGTAGACCTTCAGTTCATCAAGGAACCAGTTGTAGAGCGGGCGATGGTCCTCGTACTCCATGGTGCAGATGGAATGGGTGATCCTCTCTATCGAATCGGAAAGGCCGTGGGCAAAATCATACATGGGATAGATGCACCATGTGTCGCCTGTGCGGTGATGCGTGTCTTTTTTGATCCGGTACATTACCGGGTCGCGCATATTGATGTTGCCCGAAGCCATATCGATCTTTGCCCGGAGCACGCGGGAACCGTCCTCGAACTCCCCTGCCCTCATACGCTCAAACAGCTCCAGGTTTTCCTTTGCCGAACGGCTGCGGTATGGGCTTTCCCTGCCCGGCTCGGTCAACGTGCCGCGGTATTCCCTTATCTCGTCCGCGCTCAGATCGCAGACATATGCTTTGCCGATTTTGATAAGCTGCACGGCGTAATCATAAAGCCTCCCGAAATAGTCGGATGCGTAGTACAGCCGGTCACCCCAGTCGAACCCCAGCCAATGTACGTCCTCCAGGATAGATTCAACATACTCGACTTCCTCTTTGCTGGGATTGGTATCATCAAAGCGGAAATTGCAGAGCCCCCCGAATTCAGAGGCCAGACCGAAATTAAGGCATATGGACTTTGCGTGCCCGATATGCAGATAGCCGTTCGGCTCAGGCGGGAACCGGGTCATGAGCCGGCCGTCGTGCTTGCCTGACTTCATATCTTCCGCAATGATTGAGCGGATAAAGTTGGGTACAGGGACAGCGCCCGCCCCGGTCCTTTTATCAATATCCTTTTCTTCTGCTGTATTGTCCGGTTTCGGTGTTTCCATGACTTGTTTCCCCTCAGATTTATTTATATGCTCGTGACAGTGTATCTCGTTGTCCGATATGTATTTTAACATATTGCACCCGGGCGGCTCGCAGATAAGGCAAGCGCAGCTTAAATTTAAGAGGATACGCCTTATGGAGGGGCAATTATGGTATAATATTAATCGTAATGCGTAACGTGTGATGCGTTACTGTCTTTAAGTTGCCGAAGTGGCGGAACTGGCAGACGCGCTAGGTTCAGGGTCTAGTGGTCGCAAGGCCGTGCGGGTTCGAGTCCCGCCTTCGGCACCATCATTTTCCCACCAAAACCAGACAAATAAGCCTATTAGCAACAATTGGGGTCAGGCTTGCTTTTAGACATTTATTAACCCGGCAGTTAAACGTCACGAATTCCGATGCATGTGTACGGAGTTGTCATCCCGGCTTGTCCGGGGTCCTTCTTAAGAAAGATTCCCGACAAGCCGGGAATGACAGTCCGTCTATTTAATTGCCGGTTTAGTAAATACTTTTAAACGGCGATTGGATAGTCGGTAGTCTTGCAGTAGTATAAACTTTTAAAAGTAAAAGGAGAATAAAATTTTATTGGGCGTTATAATCATTCTTGTCGGGGGAGGAAGGTATATCGCCAATAAACCGCTTGCCGGAGAGATTCGTGCCAACGATTTTATGGGGCTCATCCAGGCATCCGATGAGAATATGATTCGAGAAGTTAAAAGGGGAAATGCCGTAAAAATCTTGGCTGGCGGCGCGGTTGTCGCTTTTATTGGTTTTGCAATGATGAGCTCTGCAAAGAAGGAGCAGTGATGAGCGTGGTATGCTGGAAATCCTGAAGGAGGAAAAGATGACTGTCCGGCAAATCGTCATATCGTTTTTCATGCCGGTTATTTTACTCGCTGTATCTCCCGAGTTTCCATTTTTGCCAATATCGATAGCCGTCTTTTTTTAGAACAAGGAAGATTGAAAATGACAGATACATTGTTTTACAGGAGCAATAGTAGCCTTCTGCCTCTCTACTGCAATGAGGCTTGAATGAGCTTTAGACAATTTTCCGCATGAAGGATTTTGAAAGGCAGGCTGGAATGTCGTCTTAAAAAGTGCCTGTTTTCCGATACCAGTGCATCCGCGCCTGTCTATTCCACATATGCCGCAATAAAAGCATCAGCCGGCTTCAGTCTATGTAATTCATATTTAGACCCCAATTCAAAAGGCACAACAAAGTCTTCGTCTATAACTGCAAGGTTCTCAATAAAATCGACAAATTCCGAAAATTCTGCCGGAGATAGATTGCGCTGCACCTCTTCCATAATTAAGCGAGGCACGCTTATTGAATATACGGGAGATACATCCGCTATCAGGTTAAGAAGCGCTTCACAGGCAGGTTTTTTAAAAGCTCCGAATCCGAAAATATATTCGTTTGAATCAAGAACGAGAAGCAACTTTCTCTTTCCAGATTTCTTCTCTTGTTTTACGAAGGGCTTTTATTACTTGTTCTTCTGTCATTTCAGAAAACGGATGCTTTCTTTTGACGATAAGCTCACGCAATTTAGAAAGATGTTTTTTAGCCTTTTTAACATTTGTTTTTGCCATAACCATCTCCTCGATCAAAGCATAACATGGATAAGTGATAGAAATAAATAATCGCTGAATTTTGGAAAGACATTTAGGGTCAGGCTGAAATGAGACGAATTGTTCTCATATCGTTCTTAAAGCCTATTTCAGTAGGATGCGGGAGGACATAGTATGTTCGCTCATTCTCACCGGGCATCCAGCCCGTCTGCGAGGCTCCGCCGGCCATGGCTGCGCTTGAGCTGTCGAAGCCGCTTACATACTATGTCCTCCCGCATACGATGAACTGCCTGCTGAAATAGATTCTTAGTATTGGTGATGAGTAGTTTCGGACCCGGCATCGCTATGGATTGATTCGGACTGCATAATTATAGACGAGGCACAAAGTGGAGCACGGGAAGAAGCTTTTAGCTTTTGAGGCGAAGCTCACCAGGAACCCTACATTTAACGATGCGAAAACCCTGCTGAACTTTATTGAGGAGTATCCCCGGACAATCAGGGGGGTATTGCTTCATGCATGGAACTCTATAAAATGGCTCCATTCAAAGGTTATCTCGATGCCATGGTGGCGGGTTTTCGAATGAAAGTGCAAGGTTCAATTTGATATCTTGAGCTCCCGCCGCCTCTCTTTGATCCTTTCCCCGATGTCCCTGCTTGTTATTATTTTCCGCTTCTGCATAACAGTTCACTATACCAACCGGCTAATTTCATTTACTACCATCCAAAAATTGTATTGACATATACAACTTAAAAGAAGTATAAAGGTATCAAATCTGAAAGCATTGTTTAGAAATGCTGCACAAATATTGAGAAAGGTTCGCAGAGTCGAAGAGGCGCATCATGAAAAGTATACTTATTATAGATGATGACAGCCTGCTGAGGGGGATGTTAAAGGACGTGTTCGAGTTCAACGGGTTCAAGGTTTATGCAGCCTCCCACGGACAGGCCGGAATAGATTTATACCGCAAAGAGCATGCCGACCTTGTTATTACCGACATCGTCATGCCCGGGAAGGACGGGCTGGAAACGATCCGGGATTTGAAAAAGGAGTATCCTGATGTAAAGATCATTGCCATATCAGGCGCCAATACCGTTGCCCCCGACCGTCTCCAGGTCGCCAGGGGTTTTGGGGCGATACATACAATCAGGAAACCTTTCATGCCGGACGATATACTCAAAGCTGTGCGCGAGATTTTAGTTTAGAATTTTAATTTACAAGAGCCTGCCTTCGGATACACTCCATTCGAGTTAGATGCCCTGGTCTTAGGCACCGGGGCAATCTTTGTAGTTCCTGCTAAAAAGTCGTATAATTTTATTGAGATCACTGAAAACGGAGGGCATATGGCACGAATCTATCTGCTTACGAATGTTTTGCCGGGCAGGGATGTTTCAATACGGGATACCATGAGGGGAATAAAGGGGGTTGTGAATGCCGATCTGGTTACCGGTCCTTACGATATAATAGCGGTCATAGAGGCTGCGGACACCTCCGAAATATTCGATAAGGTTCTTAAAAAGGTAAGGAAAATAAAGGGCATAAATCGTACGGAAACATTTGTGGCAGTGGAATAGAACACCCCTTATATCTGGTTGTTTTTCATCCCTGTGCTTAGAGCCGTTCTGGCGATGGTCAACTTTCAATTTTATCTGAGTGTTCACTCATAAGAGTATATTCCTATCCTATCCGTCCTTATCCGTGCAATTATATCTTGGTATTGTGGTAAGGAATCTTTGTAAAAAACTCCTTAAAATCGTATAATTTATCAAATTGACCATTCCGGTGAGCAAAATCATGAAAAAGAAGAGCGAGTTATCTACAAAGGGCGCCCCCTCTTATAAACTTCAAAACAGGGAGCCGCGCCATGCACCCGAGGGGCCTTTGAAAACGGTAATGCCCCAGGATAACGATGTTGAAAGGGCGGAAAGGCTGAAAGAGGTCTTGCAGAACCTCTATGAGGTTAATAAGAGGGCGCCGGTTATCGTTGAGGGAAGGAGAGATGCCCTTGCCTTGAAAAAGATAGGGCTTGCGGGTGATATCATTACACTGCACAGGGGAAAGGGAATATACGATTTTTGCGAGGATATCGCTGAAAGGTTCCAGAGGGTGGTTCTTCTCATGGATTGGGATGAGAAGGGAGAGGACCTTCATAAAATTGTATCTGAGCACCTCAAGGGATTATGGGAAGAGTTCTCCGCATTCAGGGAGATAATCAAAGTGCTGTGCCAGAAGGACATTAAAGATATAGAGGGTATACCGGTGCTGCTCGAGAGACTGGCCGGAGCAGAGATTACCGTGGGCGGGCCGGAAGAGGCCGGGGGATTTTTGGGGGATATCTGATGAAACCCCTGGGCTCCAAGGGCGAGGATATCGCCGCAGACTATCTGAAAGAGAAGGGGTTCAAAGTCCTGCAGCGTAATTACAGGACCCCCATCGGTGAGGCGGATATTATTGTAAGGGACAGGGATACTCTTGTGTTCGTTGAGGTCAAGGCAAGGACCACTGATACATATGGCCAGCCTTTTGAAGCGGTGGACCACAGGAAGCAGGAGAAACTCAGGAGGATTGCTCTTTATTATGTAACGCGCAACAAGCTTGAGATGCCTGTCAGGTTCGACGTAATCAGTATTATATCCAGGAGCGGAAAAGACGAAATTAATCATATAGTGGAAGCGTTTTGAAAAAATTAAAATTTAAAAATAAAAATGTAAAATAAATGAATCCCTCAATTTTAATTTTCCATTTTTATCATTGATTTTTTACTTATGTTTATCTATTTAAACGATAAGGTTGTCCCGTCATCGGAAGCGAAGGTGTCCGTATTCGACCATGGTTTTTTGTACGGCGATGGAATATACGAGACCCTGCGTGTATATGACGGCGTAATATTTATGGCCGATGAGCACCTCCGGCGGCTGTTCAGGTCGGCCGCGCTTATAGGTCTCGATATGCATAGAGATATATCGGGCGTAAAGCTGGCCGTTTACGAAACACTCCAGGCAAACTCATTAATCAACGCTTATGTAAGGTTGACCGTCTCAAGGGGGTATGGGCCGATCGGTCTTGACCCCGACCTCTGCAAAGAGCCTACCTTTGTAGTTATAGCGAACGCATTTAAAGATTATCCGCAGGCTTTTTATTCGGAAGGCATAAAGCTTATAATCGCCGCCACGAGGCGTAACCTTAAGGAGGCCCTTAACCCGCAGATCAAGTCTCTTAATTTCCTCAACAACATCCTCGCGAAGATCGAGGCCAAGAAAGCAGACGCGCATGAAGCCATAATGCTCAACGCAGCAGGACACCTTGCAGAGGGCACTATAAGCAATATCTTTTTCGTTTCGGACGGTATAGTGCATACTCCCTCTCCGGAGTGCGGGATCCTCGACGGAATAACGAGATCGCTTGTAATAGAAGACGCCGTGAAGAGCGGGATGCGGGTAAAAGAAGGGGAATTTACCACCGCTGAGCTGTACAGGGCGACCGAGGTGTTTATAACGAACACCACTATGGAAGTGATGCCCGTAAGCAGGGTGGATACCGTGAAGTTCAAGGTGGGAGAGGCCTCGAGAGCGCTCCTGAAGAAATATAAACAAGAGGTGAACGGATATGTCAAAGAGAAAAAAGGGGAAGGCCCGTCCCTATGGGAGTGAGAAGCTTTCTCCCGGGCAGTTGGCGAGATTCATTGACCAGAGCCTGCTGAAGCCCGAGGCCACAGAGGCCGATATCATAAAGCTGTGCAAAGGGGCGATAAAGTACAACTTTTATTCGGTATGCGTGCATCCCTATTATGTCCCCCTCTGCAAAGCCATTCTTACGGGATACGATACAAAGGTGGCAACCGTCATAGGTTTTCCCCACGGCGTGACCATGAAGAACGTAAAGGTATATGAGGCCATGCAATCGGTCCTTTACGGGGCGCAGGAGCTGGATATCGTGATGAACATAGGGGCTGTGAAATCGGGGAACTGGTGTTTTCTGGAAGAGGAGCTCTCGGGGATAATATCCGCATCCGGTTCAGTCATTCATAAAGTGATTATCGAAACGTGCTATCTGGATGAGGAGGAAAAGCGCTCTGTTGCAAGAATTGCGGTGGTATGCGGCGCCAGGTTCGTCAAGACATCAACGGGTTTCGGCCCGAAGGGTGCAACGGTAAGGGATGTAAAACTGATCAAGGATGCTGTTGGTGATAAGGCCGCAGTAAAGGCAGCGGGCGGAATTAAGACCCTTGCCCAGATGCTGAAGCTCATCAAGGCAGGCGCAACGAGGATAGGGACGAGTGCAGGGGTTGGGATAATGAAAGAGGCAATGAGTAAAGGCAGTAACGAGTGACGAGTATCGAATCTTTGGAATCCTCTTTATTCTTTAACTCGTTACTTGTTACTGTCTTTTATTCCGGTATCTGGCTATACAGGTAGAGCGATAGTATGGAAAACACGGATGGGACGATCCACGGCGCTATGGCAGGAGGAATGGCGCCGGCGTATCCCAGGGATAAAAACATTGAATATCCAAACCAATAGACAAGGCTTATAAAAAGCCCCAGCCCCGCTGCAATGATGCCCCCGTGTGTTTGGGATTTCGTATGGAGTATCTTCTGGAACGCCTGCTGTTCCCCGCCTATTGAAAGCGATATCCCCAGGAGCAGCATGAACAGGTTTATGAGAGGGTAGGATAATCTTGAGCTGATATCGACGGTGAGTTTAATGTTTTTGAACCCCGCATCATTCAATCTGCGCTGGTATTTGATAAGCTCCGGCAAGGTCATCTCTTCCACAGACCACATGTCTTCCTGGAATATTTTAGGCGATTCTATATACGGATAAACGACTTCGGGCACTTCAACCGCTTTGCCGTTTGCAATATCGTACACCAGGGCTTTTTTCAGTTTCCACGTGGAGCCTTCCCATTCTCCTGTTTCCGCATCGATCCTCTCCTTC
Source organism: Nitrospirota bacterium (assembly GCA_023476565.1). GTDB lineage: Bacteria > Nitrospirota > Thermodesulfovibrionia > Thermodesulfovibrionales > Dissulfurispiraceae > JAMCVZ01. The sequence continues at coordinate 16,268 of JAMCVZ010000025.1, read as the reverse complement.
AGCCCGTCTTTGTCGAACTTGTAGATGCTGACCCCTTTCGAGATATTCTGGTCCGGCAGGTAGAGGGCGATCCGCACTATGGAACCGTCTTTGCCTCTCATGTAAAGGGTTCCCTCTTTGAAGGTAATCTCTTTCTTCTTTTGGGTTATCCGGCTCTTGATGCTGCGGATTTTTTTCGACGTGACAGGCACAACAAGTTCGCCGAGTGCGAATCCGAAAAGAGTAAGTATGACTCCGATTGCCACAAAAGGCATGAGTATTCTTTTCATCTTGCCCGATGCCGCCTTTATGACGACGATCTCCCTTCTCTTGATGGCCTGCGAGAATATGAAAAGACCGCTGAGCAGCGTTGCCATCGCCATCAGATAATGAAGATATTTCGGTATGGCCAGGAGGATATATTGAAAAAGCAGCTTTGCAGGGGGGTTATGCGGCATGAAATCATCGATCTTGTCGATAAACCCGATGATGCTGAATATAAGAGATATGCCGAGACTGAGAATTACCAGGGTCTTCAGGAACTCCTTTATGTATAATTTTTGTATTATGAGCATAATCAATATCCCTTCAGGAAATCCGAAATCCTAATACCTGAACTCCAAACAGATTCAAATTTCTAAAATTCAAATCTTCAAACTCTTTTGGATTTATTGGTATTTGAATTTGTTTAGGATTTAGTGCTTCGGATTTAGGGCTTTTCTTTATCATTTTCTGTTCACCCTTTCAAATACCACTATCGAAAACAGAGCCAGTACGATGAAAGAGAGCCATGCCCCTATCAGGTGGGGAAGCTTGCCCGATCGTGCCAGCCCCTCTCCGTAAATCAAGAGGGTGTAATATACGGCGAATACGGATAGTCCCACGGTAAGGCCGCCCAGCCTCCCTGACTTGCCCGCCATCAGGGATAAAGACGGCCCCAGCAGAATGATAATAAGGCATATCGCGGGCATGGAGAGCCTTCTATGGAATTCGAGGAGATAGGGGATCTTTTCCCCCGGCTTGGCCCTTGATGCCCTGAGAAGCTCGCCCGGTGTCATCTCGCTGTTTTTCTTGTCAGCAGGCTCGATCGAAGGGGTCAGCTTGAAATGGTATTTTCCAAACCGGATCTCAGTGAATACATCTTTTTTTGTGATATAAATATGACCGTCATCAAGTGAAAAACTCAAGGTATCATTTTCCGGGATTATCTTGCCCTCTTTTGCTATGATTACTTTCTGCTCTTCCTTCTTCCTTTCATCAATGATAAAGATACCCGACAGCGAATTCGGGGTGGGCTTTTCCCTCACCAGTATGACGATATTTTTAAACGCTGTATTGAATATCCCTTCCTCTATGGTCATGGAAGCCCTCCTGGTCAGTATTTCCGTCAACCCCTTGCGCAATGCCGCACTCCCTTGCGGGCTGAGGTAAAAGCTCATCGTAATGCCGACAGTAAAGCATGCCAGACCGAGATAAGCCGCCGGAACCGCTATCCCTTTAAACGACATGCCGCTGCCCTTCAGTATCACCAGTTCGTTATCCGTATTCATCCTCCCGTAGACAAGAAGGATCGACAGCAGCATGGCCATCGGTATTGTCAGTATAAGGATCTGGGGCTGCAGGTAAAAGATTATCTTTGTAATATCGATAAATGACGCCCCGACGCCTGAAAGGAGCCTGCTCAATCTCAGCAGCTTTTCCATCATAAGCGTGAAATTCAGGAAGAGAATTGAAAGGAGAAAGGACGACAGCAGCTCCTTTAAAATTGACCGGTGTATTAAAAACATAATCAGTATAAAATATCCGATATGCGGTGAAAAGGTCAAAGCAGGCGAATAATGGACGGGGGTTTTCATTCCAGGCGGTGGCCTAAATCCGGGGGGCGACAGCAGTTTGCTTTTTCAGGAAATTTCTTTTATGCTAAATATATTAAACACCCGGAGGTATAAAAATAATGGTTATTACAGATAAGGCCGCAGAGAAGGCAAAGTCTATTCTGGCGGCAGAAGGCAAGGACGGCTGGGGGCTCAGGATTTATAATGCAGGAGGGGGGTGCTGTGGACCTTCCTACGGGCTTGATCTTGATGAGCAGCCGGCAACTGATGACGAGGTTATCGAGAAGGACGGATTGAGGGTTTTTGTAGATAAAACCACCTTTGCAAATCTTACGGGAATGCAGCTTGATTACCTTGATAATGGAGAACAGGAGGGCTTTACCCTTTCGGGCGGCGCCGCTCCCGCATCTCCCTCATGCGGTTCAGGCTGCAGCAGTTGCGGATAAAAACCGTAATGAGTTAAGCGTAATGGGTAATGAGTTAAAGGAAAAAACTTATCACGCGTCACGCATTATGCATCACGGATTTGATTATGTTTCCGGTACACAGATACAGAAGACTGAGGAAAAATGAAACGATCAGGAGGATGGTAAGGGAGACTTCCATTTCTCCTGACGATTTTATCCATCCTCTTTTTGTAACATTCGGCAAGGGTGTGAGAAAAGAAATATCCTCAATGCCCGGCTGTTACCAGGAATCCGTGGATGAAATTGTCAAAAATGCAAAGGAAATCCATTCGCTCGGCATTCCCTCAATAATCCTTTTCGGGATCCCCGAACATAAAGATGAACTGGGCAGTGGTGCCTATGATGAGAACGGCGTTGTTCAGGACGCCGTCAAGGCCGTCAAGGACGCTGTCCCCGATTTATATGTTATTACCGATGTGTGCATGTGTGAGTACACGAGCCACGGCCACTGCGGCCTCATTGAAAAGGGAGTGGTCGATAATGACAAGACCCTGAAGCTCCTGGCCATGGAGGCCCTGTCCCATGTAAGGGCGGGGGCAGACATGGTTGCGCCGTCCGATATGATGGATGGGCGAATAAGCGCAATAAGGGCCGCTCTTGACGGCGAGGGTTTTGCCAATATTCCCATAATGTCGTATGCCGTGAAATACGCTTCCGCATTTTATGGTCCGTTCAGGGAGGCAGCGGAATCCACTCCCCAATTCGGGGACAGGCGGTCATACCAGATGGACCCCGCAAACAGGCGTGAGGCGGCCAAAGAGGTTGCCCTCGATATTGCGGAAGGCGCTGATATTGTGATGGTCAAACCGGCCCTGTCTTATCTCGATATCATATCCGACATCAAGGCTTCCTACGGTGTGCCTCTTGCGGCCTACAATGTGAGCGGGGAGTATTCGCTCGTGAAGGCCGCAGGCAAGATGGGATGGATCGACGAATCAAGGGTCATGATGGAGATACTCCTGTCCATCAAACGCGCGGGCGCAGACCTTATCCTCACCTATTTCGCAAAAGACGCAGCGAAGATTCTGGTCGGATAGTTTCAAGTTGGCGGAGTAAAGGCTAGTGCTTTCAAGGTTTATCCTTGCTGACTATCAATCTCTCGACCGGAGCAATAGCGGCGATTATTCCCTCCCTTTCAGTAATCAAAAAAATTCTCACCTTTTTTATATTTTCCTGCTCGAACCTGCGGGGAAGGAAAAAGCCCTGTAGTTCGGACAAAGGGCGGTTTGACGGTATATCCGCCGACTTTCCGATGATATAATCGATACCCCTCCTTTTCAACCAGGTGTTTTTCCAGGTTCTGTTGTTTTATGTAACCCGATAGGTTCAACTTTCTGAACGTTATGAGAAGATAAGTTTCATTTATTGAACATATGCCTGCCTTTAAGACTGATGTCGAGTTGTTAAGAGGTTGATATTTCAAAGATGTCATGCATTGGCACTTATATTGCTGTCCTTTAAAAGATTACTGATTAATTCCCTTGTGGGGAGGTTGTAGAACAATGAATAGAGGAAATGCATTTATCTTTACACTGGCGATAACAGGATTATTTTTTATTCTGCCTCTTCTATCCGGTGCAGATATGAAAGGAAAAACAAAAGAAGAGCAAAAAGACGGCATCCCGAAATTCTTCATTCCAAAAGCTCCTGCTTCGGAAAACTTTCCCTGTTCGAAGTGCCACAATTATAAGCCGGCAGACAAGAGTAAAAGAAAGCTCGTTCTCTATCATACCGATATCGTTTTTAAACATGCCGGAGAACAGCAGTGGTGTTATGACTGCCATGACGGCGACAAGCTGCGGCTGCAAAACGGGCAACTGGTAGGGTTTGAGAAGTCATACTACCTCTGCGGCCAGTGCCACGGGACGGTTTTCAGGGATTGGAAAGCGGGAATCCACGGCAAGCGGACGGGGATGTGGAACGGGGAAAAGCTTTACCGGCTCTGTGTGAGTTGTCACGATCCGCATCAGCCGCGGTTTAAACCGCTTGAACCCAAGCAGCGCCCGATGAAACCGCAAGAAATTAAATTGGATAGAGGTTAATCAGCTATGTCAAAGAAAATACGCAGTAATCCGTTGGGAATCGAACTCAATAGAAGGACATTCCTAAAGGGCGCAGCAGCCGGCCTCGCTGCAACGGTTGTTCGGCCTGCCGCTGCCGGTGCATTCAACTGGGATTCTTTTTTGCAGAAACATTTCAGAGAGATGAACGATGCGGAAATTAAAAAGGTTATCGGGCGGCTCGAAAAAGAGGCTGCTGTTGAATGGAAAAAGAACATCCATATCGGTACAGCGAAGGCAATGCCCGGGGTCAAGTTCGGTTACGGGCTCGACCTGTCCCGCTGCATCGGCTGCAGGAGATGTGTCTATGCCTGTGTGGATGAGAACAACCAATCACGGACCCCTCAAGTCCACTGGATTACCGTCCTCCGTTTCAAGAAAGGCGAAAAGTGGATTGACCTTGAAAATTCCGAAAAATATTACAGCCCAAAGCAGGTTCCCGAGAAGGATTTCTTTTACATGCCTGTCCAGTGCCAGCAATGCGAGAATCCCCCTTGCGTAAAGGCCTGTCCGACACAGGCGACATGGAAAGAGCCCGACGGGATCGTGGTAATTGATTACAACTGGTGTATCGGCTGCAGATACTGTATGGCGGCGTGTCCTTACGGCGCACGGCGGTTCAACTGGGCAAAACCGAATATCCCGGCGGATGAGATAAACCCGGAGACCCATTATCTCGGGAACCGTCCCCGCTATAAAGGAGTGGTCGAGAAATGCACCTTCTGCATCCAGAGGACAAGGGCCGGCAAATACCCCGCGTGTGTAGAGGTCTGCCCTGTGGGCGCCAGAAAGTTCGGGAATCTCTTGGACCCTAAAAGTGAGATCAGGTACCTTATTGAGAACAAAAGGGTCTTTAGGCTCAAAGAGGATATGAATACAAATCCGAAATTTTATTACTTCTTTGCAACTAATATAACACAGGCAGATTAAGGGGGGGACTGATGGGTAACATTATCAAGAATTTCTTCAAGTCACTCTGGCAGATAACCAGGGGCGACATAAAGTATTATATATGGATTGCCTTCCTTTTCGTCTTAATCGCCCTCGGAATCAGCGCATATGCACGGCAACTTGACGATGGTCTTATAATAACCGCCATGAGAGACCAGGTTTCGTGGGGGGTTTACATCTCCAATTTCACCTTCCTGGTGGGTGTGGCGGCTGCCGCTGTCCTTCTGGTGGTTCCGGCATATCTGTATAATTTCAAGCCCATTAAGGAGATAGTGCTCTTTGGAGAGATGGTGGCTATAGCCGCAATCACCATGTGCATACTTTTTATCATGGTCGATCTGGGGCAGCCGCTGAGGGTGTGGCATCTCCTGCCTGTTGTCGGTCTGATGAATTTCCCCTCCTCCCTTCTGGCGTGGGATGTGATAGTCCTCAGCGGATATCTTTTCATTAACCTTTTACTTGTCCTTTATGCTTTATACAGGCTTTCCATCGGAAAGGAGTATAAATTATCGTTGATCCTGCCTTTGATATTGCTCTCGATCCCCTGGGCAGTAAGCATACATACAGTTACGGCGTTTCTCTATAATGGATTCCCATCGAGACCTTTCTGGAACGCATCGATCCTTGCGCCGAGGTTCCTTGCGTCTGCCTTCTGCTCAGGTCCGGCCATTATGTTGATTCTCTTCCAGATAATCAGGAAGCTCACAAAGATCGAGATAGAGGACAGGGCGCTTTTCAAGATCGCAGAGTTGGTAGCGTATGCCATGGGTATAAACCTCTTCCTGTTGGGCGCGGAGGTATTTAAAGAGTTTTATTCCGGGAGCATTCACAAGGCCCCGCTGGAATATCTCTATCTTGGCCTGCATGGCAAGATGCGTCTTGTCCCATGGATGTGGACGGCCCTGGTATTCAATGTCACAGCTTTTGTTATTTTCCTGATACCGAAGATAAGAGAGAACTTTATAACCCTGAATATCGGCGCTGTATTGATAGTTTTAGGAGTGTATATAGAAAAAGGTATGGGGCTGGTTATTCCCGGCTTTGTCCCTGATACCCTCGGAGAAATTTATGAATACTGGCCTGTCAGGCCGGAGTTCATTATTACTATAGGGATTTGGGCATTTGGCGCCCTGCTTTATACCCTATTGCTGAAGTTTGCCATCCCGGTTTATACCGGGGAATTGAGATTTAAAGGTGGGGAAGATGCGGCAATAGACCCTGCAATGATAAATAAGCATAGGAGGGAAAAGAGTGAATACTGAAATCAAGAGAAGGACATTTCTGAAAATTTCCGCCGCTGCCGTCGCAGCCGCTGCTGTCGTATCGAATTTCAAGGACGCCGAGGCCGCGGAGTGGAAAAAGCAGATCGGCAAGTCGGGCTCCCAGCCCGACCCTGTGGATGAAGAGGTAAAGATAGTCAGAAGCGTATGCCTCATGTGTCACGGCGGATGCGGGATCCAGGCAAAGGTGGTGAACGGAGAGCTGGCGAGGCTTACCGGCAACCCCTATCATCCGAACACCTACGATTACACCGCAAAGGGTGATATCGTCGAAGAATCCGACCTTGACGCAGGCCCGGCAGGAAAGGATGTAGGGTCCCTGTGTCCCAAGGGACAGGCGGGTGTCTATGCGCTTTACAGCCCCTTCAGGCTCCAGCACCCCTTGAAACGTGTGGGGCCGAGGGGATCCGGGAAGTGGAAGACCATCTCGTGGGAACAGGCTATAAAGGAGATCTGCCACGGAGGCTATCTCTTCAAGAATCTCCCCGGCGAAGAGAACCGCAAAGTCGAAGGACTGAAATCCATTGTGAACAACAACGACCCGATAGGGAAAGAAGACTCCGACTATCTGGACGAGGCGCCTCCCGGCGGCTACGGACCGAAGAGAAACCAGTTCGTATGGGCGCACGGCCGCAACGAGCAGTCGCCGCTGACTCCGAGATTCGTCAACGAGTCTATAGGAGTGCCGAATATGCTCAATCATTGCAGCCGGTGCGCAGGAACGTTCTACAACGTGGTAGAGGACGTGCTGAACCTGCCCCCCTATGAAATCGGCGCTTATTGCGACTACGAATATTGCGATTACCTGATCAGCCTGGGTTCGAATATCACACAGGCTGACTATCCCATGCAGACCAGGGCGCGTTATCTCCAGAAATTCGGCAAGAGGGTTGGCCCGTATGCCAGGGAATTCAAGCACGTCGTGGTTGACCCGCGCTTTTCAAACGGCGCCGCCAAAGCCACCCATAGCGGGGCCGGGGAATGGGTCCCCATAAAACCCACGACAGACGCGTATTTCCTCCTCGGGATGATCAGGTGGATCATCGAAAACAACGGCTATAAAAAAGAATACCTCTCGCTGCCGAACGAGCGTGCAGCCAAGAAAAAAGGGTACCGCAACTGGACTGATATGACGTATCTTGTCAGTACTAAGGAGCCGAAAACCTATCTTGCCGGCAAAGAGGCAGGACTGGGGCAGAGTGATTTTGTTGTCCTGGTAAACGGCAAGCCGAAGATGTTCCAGGAGGTGGACGGGTCTGCCGACCTCGATGCCGCTGTTGTAATAAACGGCGCCGAGTATAAGACCGTCTTCAGGATGCTGAAGGAAAGGGCGCAGGAAGTGACGCTCGGCGAAGGTGAGGCGGTCTGCGATATCCCCTCAGGAACCATCGCCCGCATCGCAAAGGAGTTCTCTTCCGCGAAACACCCCGTGATAGAGATGTTCCGCGGCCCTGTCCAGCAGACCAACGGATACTGGAACGGCCAGGCCCTCTGCATTGTCAACATCCTTGTCGATAATGTGGACAGAAAGGGCGGGTTCACCCCGGGCCATGCAGCATACAAGGGCGATGTGAAGGGTAATTTGCGCAAAGCCGGCGGCGTCTCCGTATGCCGCCACAAGTCGAAGTACCAGGGAAAGAACGCTACCGCGACAAGGCCGTGGTATCCACTTGCAAGGAGGACCGTAACCCCGGAATTCTTCGGCTCGGTGAGGATGGGGTACCCCTACAAGATAAAGGCATATCTGAATTATTACAATAACCCTGTCTTTACCATGCCGCACAACGCTACGGTTATCGATGCGCTGCTGGATCTGAAGGCCATGCCCCTCACCTTCTCCATAGACGCTTATATGGGAGAGACGAGCGCATTGTGCGATTATGTACTGCCCGACACGGAATACCTCGAGCGCCTCGGCGGCTTCAAAACGTACCCTCCGGTGAAAACGAGGGTATGGGCGCTGAGACAGCCTGTTGTGGGCTCATTCGATCCGAAAAGCCACAATTACAGGGCCATCCGCCCGGACACGAAGATGGCGGACGACATGCTTATCGATATTGCAAAGGAGTGCGGCCTCCCGGGCTTCGGCAAGGACGGCGGCGGCCCCGGTATCAATATCAACAATTCCTGGGATTACTGGAACGAGTATTACAAGCACTATGACTTCAAGGAGGGCCTGGATCCCAAGAGCAGTTTTGTAAAGCTCGGCGGCAAATTCGAAAATCCTGCGCCTTCAAAACAATACACAAATGCGTACTCCTCGGGTGATTATGTTACCTTCCCAGGAGGAAGGCCGGTACGCGCGCTCTATGTCTACCAGCAGTCAACCGCATTAAACAAGAACAGCATGACGGGAAAATATTTTGACGGGCTTCCCCAGTACAGGACCATAATAGACTGCAAAGAGCAGCCGCTTGATCCGGCGATATGGAAGGAGTATCCGTTCCAGCTCCATACATGGAAGGACGCGTTCCATACGCAGTCGAGGACGATGAACAACCTGTGGCTTGCTTCCATCAAACCTCAGAACTATGCTGAGATCAACCCTCTGGACGCCGGGAGACTGGGGGTGAAGACCGGGGACTGGGTGAAGGCGAAATCGCCGTCCAGCAGGCATATTCACCTCTACCACAACTCGATGGGCGACGGCTGGTACAAGTTCCAGGTAAGGGTGACAAGCAGGATACGGCCCGGCCTGTTTTCAATATGCCAGTCATATGCCAGGTTCGGCGCAGGCGCAAGGAAATGGTATGCGAACGGCAAGGAGCAGCCTCACGACGAAAGAGTAGGCGCGGGGTTCCACATAAATCCGCTCTATATGACTGATCCGGTGCTTAAGAATGTCATCATGATTGATCCTGTGGGCGGAGGAACCCAGAGCAACGGGACCCCTATCAGGCTTGAAAGATTATAAAAAAACGGAAAGGAGCATAACATGCCGGAAAGAGGAGCATTCATATCAGATGAAACACTGCAGGCAAGTATGGCGAAAAAAGGACCAAAGCAATATACCCTGTGGGTAGACCTTGAATATTGCGTCGGGTGCAGTGCATGCACTATGGCGTGCAAGGCGGAGAACAATACGCCTGTAGGAGTTGATTACAATCGCGTGGTCGAGATCGAAGTGGGAGAATTCAAGGACCCGAAGGAGAAGCCTGAGGTGAGGGTCTATTTTGTTCCCATGCCCTGTATGCATTGAGGAAGGCCGGCCTGTATGGCGGCTTGCCCGGTCGGGGCAATCACAAAGAGAAAAGAGGACGGGATAGTTCTTATCAACAAGGATAAGTGCATCGGGTGCAGGTATTGCGCATGGGCATGCCCTTACGGTCATCCACAGTTCAATGCAGAGGCCAAAGTGATGGAAAAATGCATTCTATGTGTGCATAGGTTGGAAAAAGGGCTCCGTCCCGCCTGTGTCGATACCTGCATAGCGAGGACGCGGTTCTTCGGTGAAGTGAATGATCTTACAAGGCTTATCAGGGAAAAGAGGGCCGAAAGGGTCTCTGTAGGGTTTATCGGTGGAAAGACGACCACGGACCCGTCGGTGATATACACGAAGTAAATTTTTTGGCCTTCAGCCATCAGCAGTCAGTTTTCAGATAAAGATGATTGGCTGACACTAATAGCTGAATTAAGAGGTATAAACATGGGAATTGCCGAAAAAGTCACAGATCAAATAATTACCGGTCACAACCTGCACATCGAAGCGCCTTTATGCTCGCGTTTCCGGACCCCGAAATCAGGCTGTTCGATGTGTGCCGACACATGTCCTGCCGGCGCGATCAGCATCTCGGACAGAGGCGCCGAGATTACCGGCGCCTGTATCGAGTGCGGGATATGCTCTTCCGTCTGCCCGAACGGCGTCTTCCAGGTCAAGGAACGGGATGACGAGAGAATTATCGGAGAGATAAGAGAGGCTGCAGGAAGAAACAGCAGGGGAGAGGGAAAAGTGCTTCGCATTTCCTGTGAGCGGGGGGACGGGAAGGCTGATCTCCTGGTGCCCTGTCTCGGCCGCCTTACCGAGGCGCTCCTGGTTGAGCCGGTAAGGACAGGTTTTGCGGGGATAGATATAATACGGCCGGATTGCGCAGAGTGTCCTAATTCAAAAGCCTCACTCCATATAGACAAGCTTTTAAATCGCGTATTTGCCCTCTATGAAATGGTGAATATAGAAAGGGAAAGGCTCGCAATCCGGAGGATGCCGCTTCAACCGCCGGTAAAGAGGCCGGAGAAGGCGGTGTCGAGGCGGGAGTTTTTTTCTGCCTTGAGGACAAAAGCAGCAGCAGTAGCAGCAACCTCGCTCCCTGAAATAAGCGCCGGGGGGGATGCGAGGGAACAGAGTTTTTTAGAGGCTATCAGCAAAAGGCCCGGTAATTCCAAAAGGATGCTCCTCATACAGGCGCTTGGGGAATTTGCTCCCGTGAAAGAGGTATGTGTGCCGCCAGGGGAGGTTAGTCTCGCGGAGATCACGGTGTCGTCTCACTGTACTGCGTGCGGCGTCTGTGCGACTCTTTGCCCGACAGGGGCATTAACTCAAGGGTGGAGCGAGGAACAGTTCTGTTTGAGCTTCAGGCCCTCGTTATGCACCAACTGCCGGGTTTGCGCTGAAACCTGCATGCCAAAGGCGATAAGTACCGGAGAGACGGCAAGGCTGAACCATCTCCTTGAAGATAAGGAGCTTCGCGTTTTTGAGGCCGAAAGAAAGCAATGTTCCCTATGCCGCATGGATTTTGTTCAGTCTATGGGAAGCCGTCAGTCTTCCGAGGGCGTCCCTCCGGGGCTGCCGCCCGGTATATGCCCCCTCTGTATAGACAGACATAAGAAGCAGATGGCATTCATTCAAAACGGGTTCATGAAATGAGGAGGTTAACAGTGGGAGAAAGTGAAATAAGCGCAGCGGGAGACCGGGAGGGGACCTACAGATTTTTTGCAAACCTCTGCCTCAAGCCCCCGTCAGATTCACTGGTCGATATGATAAAGGACAGGAGCATCCTTTCGGCGCTCCAGGAAAACGGCGAAGGAAGGGCCGACCTCCGCTGGCTGCCGGAATTCGTCGAACAGGCGGAAAGGATCACGAACATAAAAGATGAACTGGAGGCCGAGCATGCCGCCCTGTTTGTTCTTCCGTCCGGCGTTCTCCCCCATGAGGCAGTATATCTCGACCGGGAGAAACGGCTCGGCGGCAGGATAACGGTCGGCGTCCGGCAGTTTTATGAAAATGCAGGAGCGGCTGTTCTCGATGACTGCATCGAGATGCCCGATCATATAGGAATGGAGCTTGAGTTTATGGGGTTTCTCTGCGCGATGGAAAAAAAGCTGCGGGAAAACGCCGAACAGTCCTCTCTGCGCACGTGCATTGAATTTCAGAAAACCTTTCTGGAAGAGCATCTCTCAAAGTGGGCGTATCAATGCTGTGAAGAGATTACCGGACACGCAACATATGGATTTTATAAGGCCATTGCGCATTTCATTATGGAATTCCTGAGATGCGAAGAGGAATACATTGCAGGACTTTATGCAAAAGTGTGCAGGGAGGGAGAGAATATATGCGAAGCGGTCAACTGAAGCCTTTAGTAGCGGCTCCGTTAGCTTTGGCGATAATGCTGGGTCTCTTTAGTTCAGCGCGGGCAGAGGAAGCCGTATCAGCACAGGGGAAAAAGTATCCTCATCCTCATACCCTGCACCTGTCGGTCATGAGCCAGAGGACTCCCGACTTCTCTGCGAATGAAATCAGGAACTGGCCGGAATTTGTACGCTCCCTCCAGGGCAGGCTTCAGGCCCCGCCTTTCCAGGCCCTGCTGGGCCCGGAAGCCCGCATGCTGTTAGGTGGTATTAAGCCCGGGGCATTAACCGAAGATGACAAAACTGCTGTTGTCGACGAACTAAACAGGCTCCTTGCTGATGAAACCGTCGGCTCTCGGACCAGGAGCAGCATAAATTTCAGCCGTGAGACAAAGGAAAGGGAAGCGTATTACAAAAAGACCCAAAATCCTGAGGACCTGAAATGGCTCAACAGGGGCATAATCAACGACCTGTTCCCCCAGACTTCACGAAAGAAGAAAGGCGCGGAGCTCAAGCAGATCACCTGTATTACATGCCATGAGTCATACAAGCAGGAGGCAAATGAAAATACGAAAGAGCCCGCTCAAACCGCGGTCAGCGAAGGAGACGTAATGGATTGCTTCTCTGCGGCGGTTGCAGGCGGAAAGACGATGGATGAGTGCATTGCAATGGCAAATAAGATGAAGAGGTCCAGGATCGAACCCTACGGGCCCCTGAAGAACTATATACAAAGAAGCAACCCCGACGAGATGAACCCCTATCTTATCGCGGTGCATCCCGAAGCCCCTTACACCTTCAAGCCGTTGCTGAAAAGACTCGTCTGTATAGAGTGCCATAGCAGCGATAGAAAGGTCGATAAGATAACGGGCAGGGATGGAAAGATAAAAGAGATCCCCATGTTCTACGGAGCAGAGAGCGGGAAGCATAAACATACGCATGAGTAGTCGCCGGAGGTATTGAAGAAATGAATATGATTCATAAATTTTTTGCCCCTCTTGTGCTCGGTATCTTTCTCTTTGCTCCCTTTGACCAAACAGAAGCGGCAGGCGGCGACGGAAAGGAAAGGCCCTCTTTGCCGTCGGGACAGGAGGACACGCGGGACTATATACAGAAGCTTGAGAAGAGGGTGTCGGACCTCGAGTCGGTTATTAAAACTCTTTTGGAAGGGAAGAAACCCGAGGTTTCCGTCAGCGCCCCGAAACCTGCCCCTGCTACGGCTGGAGGAGATGAGTGGGGCGAGCCTGCTGCGGGAGCGGAATCCGTGAAAGGCAGGGACGAGGAAGCACGACGCAGGCTCACGGAGGTCGAGACATGGAAGAGGAGGCTGGAGGCAAAGGCAGCGAAGGAGGCTGAAGAGGAATCCGACAGGGTGAAACTCGACTTCTCCGGGAAATATAAAGTCCGCTTCAACTCGAGGAACAACCTCAATCTCAACAACCCTTCGCAGTTCTGGCAGTTCGACAATTCCGCGTTTTTCGACCAGAGGGTTCAACTGAAGCTCGATGCGCAGTACGGCCCGCTCAGTTCGGTGATCCTTTTTGATAAAGGCAATTTCGTGTTCGACTGGAAGGAGGACAGCCAGGGGACACTCGAGAGGTGGGGAGAATTTTTCACAGTAACCTCTACCCTTCTCAGGGAGCTTTACGTCCAGTACACCGGCAATTTTGTGGTCAAGGCGGGAAGGCAGAATATGATGCTCGGAAACGGGGGTATTGTGCTTGAAGGCCCTGTCGACTCCTTGAAGATCACCTATCCCTTCGGGAAGACAAATATCGGCGTGGTCTCAGGGTCCCTGGCCTATATCGCGAACGCAGGCGGGTTTGCAAACTATAACGGCATCACCTACCCGCCGGGAGTGGGGAACAGGAGCAGCTCGCTGCTCGGCGCTGCAAATAAGCTGGATGCCTTTCTGCTCAGCTTTGATATCAGGCCCGGCAGGGATCTTGTTATTTCGCCGTACATATTCAAGGTAGTTGACAGGGGCAGGTTCGGTAATCCCGACCTCAACCTCGATAAGGATTACAATCCGAACACGACACCCCGGGACGGGGGATTTGAACCCCTGTGGATAGGCACAGCGTTATCTGGCAAGAGCGGCAGGCTTTCTTACACCGGGGATTTCGTCTATCTGACGGGCTCTTATACAAAAGAGCGTGACTACAAGGCATATGCCCTCATGCTGAGGGGGGATTACAGCCTCCAGAAGCTCGTTCCGCTGAGAAATCCTTCTGTCGGACTTGAATTAGGCCGCGGGTCCGGGAATACCGCGGAAGAAAAGATATCCGGCACAGGAGACGCAAAAGATTTCACCGGGCTGTTCCTTTGCAAGGACCGCAGGAAATTCGGGAATATCTTCAGCCAGGATTTAAGGGCCGGATATTTTCTGGCGGACAGCAATCTTGCTAATGTCACCTTTATCAGGGCGATTACGAGCTTCGAGCCCGTAAGGATGCTGAAGACGACTGCGGCGCTGGCCAAACTGTGGACAACTGAAAGCGTGTATAAAGGAAGGGGCCCTGTAAGGGACTGGAGCGTGGGTGCGTCCACGACTACCGAAAAGACGAGGGATATCGGATGGGAGCTGGATCTGAATCTCGATTTCCCGATCTACAAGCGTTTGAGGGGCTTTACGGAGATGGGATATTTTATCCCGGGTGATGTGTACCGGCAGGCGAACGGACAAAGGGCGGACCCCGCATCAGAGTTTGTGCTGGGAGCGGAATTTGAGTTTTAAGCTCCGCAGTGCTCTTGTTTTCGCGCTGCTTGTCGTTGCAGCGGCCGGTTATGCGGGGGAGAAGGCGGCCGGCATCGAAATTGTCGCTGCCCCGAAAACGGGAAAAGGCCCCATGTGGGTTCATATAGAGCCGAAGGTGAACAACCTTAAGGAGCCGCTGAAGTTCATGTGGTATTTCGGAGACGGCAATGAGAGTGAGGAGATGGTTCCTAAGCCCCATTATTATGACGTCGGAAAATTCAACCTGCTGCTGGAAGTCACCGAAAAGACAGGAAAGGTCTATACCGCGAGCGTCACCATTGATGCGGTCTCTCCCGGCTGATCATCGTCCTGTTCCCTTCGGGCTGAAGGAGATCATGAGTAGCAGCAGGCTGAAAGCATAGGGTACGGTGATCCCTTCCTTTTGCCTGCCCATTATTAAGGAGGTCGTAAAAAGTGAAGCATGCAATGGAAAAAGTTTTGATTTTGAGTGTCGTTATCTGTTCTATCTTGTTCATGCTGACAGCCGGGGCCGTGCCTGCCCGTGCGGACGATGCATCCGTGGTGAGGGCGTCGCGCGTGGACGGTAATGTGACGAAAAACGGTGTTCCGCTCAAAGAGGGGGACATTGTGCAGAGGGATGAAAAAATCGCAGCCGGGGCGAATTCTGCAGCCCTGCTCACATGGTCGAACGGGAGCATGGTGGAAGTCTACCCGGAAACGACCCTCGTATTGCGGGGGGTCATGTATGAGGGCGACAGAAAGCTGGAGAAGTCATTGCTCACTCTCGAAAAGGGACGCGTGTTTGTGAAGGCCCAGGTCCCGGAGAACCTGTTCAGTCACTTTGAAATAAACGCAGGGGGCATTTCGGTGATGACGCAGGGCGCCGAGTTTGCGTTCAAATACGACGAGGGTGAAAAGAAATACACCATCTGGTCTCTTCTCGGGGTATTGATCGTTGATATGGATACCCGGAAAGTAAGAATAGAGGACGGCCAGCAGGTGGTCCTGAAGGCTGGGACAAAACCCGAAAACCCTGCTCCGATGCCCGAAAAGATAAGAGAGTCTCTGGGCAAAACCTCAAAGAGACTGGGAGGAAGCCTGCTGGTTGAAGAAGAGACCTCATCCACGGGAGGACCGCTTGGCATAAGGATCGGCGGAGTGATGAACAGGAGAGGAAACGCTCCCTATACCGTAAAGTTCAAGGCGCTCACAAAAGGCGGCAGCGGCAGGGTAAAGTCGATCAACTGGAGTTTTGGAGATGGCGAAAGCGCATCGGGGAAAGAGGCCCAGCATACTTTTACCCAGGGAGTCTATGTAGTTATTGTCCAGGTTGAAGACGAAAACGGGCAGAAGGCCACTGCGCAGCTCAACATTTCCGTAGAGGAAAACTGCGGGTGTTAATCTCGTATAATGAAACC
>JAMCVZ010000010.1 GCA_023476565.1 Nitrospirota bacterium | reverse complement strand
CCCTCGTAACTCCTGTTTCCGGACCTGATCTTTGCATGTAAATTGACAGGTATCCGTTTTGAGTGCCTTTGCTCTATAAATCCCATAGCAGTAATTTTAGCACATTATTTGCGATGCGGGAATTGCCCTTCGTCTATATCGGCTACGATAACGCCGGTTACCCGTTTCGGAATGCCCAGGCCCTCCCCTATCAGCTTGTCCTATCCGGTTTTTTATTTGCCATGCACTTAAATTATGAAATCAAGAGAGCTTGAAAAGCAAGCCTTGTGGAGGGAGCTCAAAAAACAGGGGGAAGCGACAAGTCAAAAACGACTGCTGCGAAAGCAGCCGTTATTACTTAATGACCAACACTTCCATAGTACCGGTTTTCCTTACGATCTCGACCCCGACATTGTATCTGTACCGCCTCAGCATCAGGTCGACTTCTGCATCCTTGATCCTCAGACCCGACAGGGCGACTTCCTGCAGGAAGTCAGGCAATATCGTATGCTTCAGGACTATGCGGTCGGGCTGTTCAAGATGAAGACCGAGACATGCCTCAAGCAGCATGAGAACCGTTCCCGCGGCCCACGACTGCGGCGAGCACGCCACAGGATAGCCTGTCGGGCCATCCTCCAGGCGGCGGTGGAAGCCGCAGAACAACTCAGGAAGCCGGAACTGGTCGAAAAACTTTGAAGCATCGTACATCCCTTTGAAGACCTGTAGCAGCGCATCCTTTAATCCGTAGCGGGCAAAGCCTTTTGCGATAAGCGCGTTATCGTGCGGCCAGATAGATCCGTTGTGATAGGACATGGGATTGTACCTGGCTTCTGTAGAGGCCACGGTGCGGATCCCCCAACCCGAGAAGAAATCGGTGGACATGAGTATTTCAGCCATTCTATAAACATGTTCCTCTTTGGCAATGCCCGTAAAAATGCACTGCCCCGCATTCGAGGTCCTCACCCTGCAGGGCCGCTTCTTGCCGTCAAGCGCCAGTGCATACATGCCGATATCCTCAAGCCAGAAGCGCCTTTCAAACCTCTCTTTCAGTGTCTCGGCCTCCTGCTTGAGTTTTCTCGAAAAATCCTCCTCGCCGAGCAAAGATGCAAGATGTGCCGCCTCTGTCTTTGCCGCGTATACGTACCCCTGGACCTCGCACAAAGCGATCGGCCCCTCGGCCAGTGTGCCGTCAGCATGGAATATGGAATCGCCTGAATCCTTCCAGCCCTGGTTCCTCAGGCCCCTTCCGGTGCGCCGCCGGTATTCGACAAACCCATCATGGTCAAGGTCGCCGTACCGGTCGATCCAGGTGAGTGCCCGTATCAGGTGGGGCCATATCCCTTTGATAAATTCCAGGTCCCCGGTCCTCCGGTAATATGACCCGGCAAGGTACACGAACAGGGGGGTGGAATCCACGCTGCCGTAGTATTTGCCGAAAGGTATTTCTCCCAGGGCGGCCATTTCACCGAAACGCACCTCATGGATGATTTTCCCGGGCTCAGCATCACGGACGGGGTCCACGCTGCCGGCCTGGTTGGCGGCAAGGTGGGACAGGACATCTTTGGCAATGTCGGGTTCGAACCACAGGCATTCAAGCGCCGTAATGATACCGTCGCGCCCGAAAGCCGCATTAAACCACGGCACCCCCGCATAGGGATAAATGCCATGGCGCGTATGCGTCAGCATCATGTGAATATCGGTCAGGGAGGTGTTAACCCACGCGTTGAACTGCTCGTTGGATGTGCAGGCATGGCAAGCCTTTGCCCTCATGGCTCGGTACGCCTCGTTGACCATTATGTAGGCATCTTCCCATTGCATTTCCTCTGTGTGATCAAAGTGCATGGTTGTACGAAAAACTTCGCGGTTTTTCGGCAGCAGGCGGAACTCGAAGGTGGCTTTATTTCCATCAAGCGAAAGCGGAGGCGCCGAGAACTCGAGCCTCGTCGTGCGTTTAACATTATCAAGTCCCCTGTAGCCGAGGGTAACTTCCTGCTGCCCGACTACCGGGGGGAGGAACTCTCCCCTGCTTGCCCTCTTGATCCCCCTTACCTCAAACACATCGACAAAATCGGCATCAAACAACAGGGACAGGCTTATCACAACAGGTTGGAGCCCGAAATTGCTCAGGTAAATACTCTCAAAACACTTCCCTTTCCACAGGAATTTGGAGCGATGGAAGTGAATGGATTCCCTGGCGAGAAAGAAATCTTCAGTCAGGATGTCAGGGTTGGTGAGGTCCGCGGAAAGGATGTTGTTTTCCCCCCTCTTTCCTGAGGACAGCAGGTGAGGCCTTTGCCCTTCTATGAGGAGTTCCCAACTGCTGAGGTGGCGGGTACCCAGGTGATATATGCCCTGCTCTCCCATGCCCAGCCTGAGTATATCGCCAAGACGGTCGAAAACAGCGAAAGTTTCATCATGTTTTATGGTCTGGGTTCTGAGGTCGATATTGGACGTTGTGGCAAGGATGTAATATTTATCTTCTAAGCGGATAATGCTTTCCATTTTAGATCATGCGGCATGGGTCAGCGGTTTGTGTTTTTTTAAAATATCCTCGTAAACAGACAAGTAGTTCAGGGCCATTTCCCGTGCAGAGAACCGTTTCTTGAAAACATTGCGCACCTTGAGCCTGCTGAGGGCGCCGGCAGCCTCAACAGCCTTTACGGCCTGGGGCACATCATCAAA
Organism: Nitrospirota bacterium; assembly: GCA_023476565.1. GTDB lineage: Bacteria > Nitrospirota > Thermodesulfovibrionia > Thermodesulfovibrionales > Dissulfurispiraceae > JAMCVZ01. The sequence continues at coordinate 49,777 of JAMCVZ010000010.1, read as the reverse complement.
AATAAAGCCTGTTACCCCGTCATCGATAATCTCCGGAATGCTTCCGCGGCGGCGTGCGATTACCGGCGTGCCGCATGCCATGGCCTCGATCATGGCGAGGCCGAAGGGTTCGGGCCAGTCTATCGGAAAGATGAAGGCGTAAGCTCCGCAGAGGAGCTCCTGCTTGTCTTTCTCCCCGACTTCACCGATGAATTCTATAAGCGGATGTTTCAAAAGGGGTGCTATGGCATCTCTGAAGTAAGGCTCATCGACCGGATCTATCTTGGCGGCTAGCTTGAGGGGAATATCCACCTGCTTTGCTATCTCTATGGCGTCGATCACCTTCTTTTCAGGTGAGACGCGGCCTATGAACACAAGGTAGTCACCGCGCTGTTCGTTGAGCCGGTACAGGTTGGGAGACAAGCCGTGATAGACGGTCGCCTGCCAATTGGCCCATGAAAGCGGCTCCCTCTGTGAATTGGAAATTGATACCAGCGGCATATCTCTGAACTCCTGATAGAGAGGAGCGAGCTCCGGCAGGTCGAGACGGCCGTGAAGGGTTGTCAGCGAGGGCTTCCCGACTCTCCTCGAAACAGGGAAATGCAGGTAATCGGTATGGAAATGAATAATGTCGAACTCCGCCGCGTTTTTGAGGACCATCTCGATCATGAGGATATGGTAGCTAATGGGATCAGAACATTTTCTTGAGAGGCGCAGGGATTCCGGGCATACCGGTACAAGCCGGGCTTTCGTCGAGGAATCTCCGCTCGCGAAAAGTGTTACCTGATGCCCAAGGCTTACGAGCTCTTCTGTAAGATACGATACTACACGCTCGGTCCCGCCGTAACCTGAAGGCGGAACAGACTCATACAGTGGCGAGACTTGTGCAATTTTCATGACCGGACCCTTTTTGGTTTGGGGGTTTATTGTTTATCTTCGGGTGTGCTTAATTAGAGATATAACACACAAATCGGCGGTTGTCAACGCTTCCGCTGCACCGCTTTCAGCTTGACAACAAGAAGCCAAATTATTAAATTAAGAAGTGCGCTTTACGTGATATGCATTTGTAGCCTAAATCCATTCAAAGCCAATGTGCATGCATGGACGCGGTGGACCCGGTCTTCAGGAGGGATAGGGTACTTCCAAAACCGAGCCTGTCAGCTAACCCCGCAGGCATGTGGAAGGGCAGTGGACAGAAATCACTACCGCTATGATACCGGCGGTTTTTTTATTTCCCTCCGTTTTGCCCGAAGAAGGACGAAAGAGAGGACAGCGGCATGCCAATAGTTCTTGAAGAGGGACCACCGACGATAGCTCACTATTGTTCACGGTCAGGGAAGTACCGTAATGCGTGATAAGGAGTTCGCTGTTAGAGGGATTATAAAATCCCTCGGACTTGTTTTCGGAGATATAGGCACAAGTCCCATCTATACGCTTACCGTCATCTTTCTCCTTGCAAAACCTACTGAGAACCACGTAATAGGCGTCCTCTCGCTTATTGTATGGACACTGGTAATACTTGTTACGGTCGAATATGCCTGGCTCGCCATGAGCCTTGGGAAAAAAGGCGAAGGCGGCACCATAGTGCTGAAGGAGACACTTGTTCCCCTGCTTAAGTCAGGCAGGCAGATTGCATTAATAAGCCTCCTTTCTTTTATCGGCATATCGCTTCTTGTAGGCGATGGCGTAATAACTCCGGCCATAAGCATACTCAGTGCTGTTGAGGGACTGCTCCTCATCCCGGGCCTTGAGAAGACGAGGCAGGAGATCCTTATCATCATTGCAGGAATAATCGCCATAATCCTGTTCGCTTTCCAGAGAAAAGGCACAGAGAAGGTTGCAGGGGCATTCGGGCCCATGATGGTCATGTGGTTTCTGTCGTTGACTGTTTCAGGGGTCGTATCGATATTCCATGTCCCGTCTGTGATCAAGGCGGTCAACCCGTACTATGCATTCAAGTTCCTTGCAGAGAACGGCATTACCGGGTTCTTTGTCCTTTCAGAGGTCATCCTGTGCGCAACGGGTGGAGAGGCATTATACGCCGATATGGGACATCTTGGACGGACGCCTATTATCAGGGCCTGGTATTTCGTATTTTTTGCCCTCCTGCTTAATTATCTCGGACAGGGGGCCTTCCTTATTCAGCATCCGGGTGCGAAGAATGTGCTCTTCGAGATGGTATTTCACGAGGCAGGGGTCCTCTATGTGCCGTTCCTGGTACTCAGTATTATTGCTACTGTTATAGCATCGCAGGCCATGATCAGCGGGATGTTTTCCATTTTCTATCAGGGGATCACGACTCATGTCATGCCCTTGTTCAAGGTGGATTACACATCTACCGAGCTAAGGTCCCAGATATACATAGGTTTCGTGAACTGGTTCCTGCTGATCTCCGTCCTGTTTATTATGTTCCAATTCAGGGAGTCCAGCCGCCTTGCCGCAGCATATGGCCTTGCGGTCACCGGCACGATGACGCTCACCGGCATCATGATGACCTGGATATTTTATCTGAGAAGAAACATGGTCAGGGCGGGCGTATCGCTGCTGGTGACTTTTGTGGATACAGCATACCTGCTGTCGAATACGTACAAGATACCCCACGGCGGTTACTGGTCTATTATCATAGCGGCGATCCCCCTGGGCATAATCCTGGTCTACACCAACGGCCAGAAGAAGCTTTACCGCTCGCTGGAGCCCCTGCCGCTGGAAAATTTCCTTGAAAAGTACAAAGAAATGTACAGGACAACAAACAAGATAAAGGGAACCGCGCTCTACTTCGCACGGGATATACAGCGGGTCCCGCCCTATATCGTTAATACCATGTTCAACAACAATATCATTTATGAGGACAACATTATTGTCTCGATCGTCAGGCGTGACGACCCGTTCGGCATTACCGGATTCTTCAATGCCTGCTATGCCGAGGGATTAAGAAGTTTCGAGATACAGCTCGGGTACATGGAAGTGGTGGATGTGGAGGAGATACTGAAAGAGGCGGGCATCGATGAAAAGACCATATTCTACGGACTTGAGGATATAGCTACCAGAAATATTGTCTGGAAGCTCTTCTCGATATTCAAGAGGCTGACACCTGCATACGTTCAATTCTACAAGCTCCCCCCTGGAAAACTGCACGGCGTTATCACGCGGGTGGAGATGTAGCCCAAAATGTAAAATTTAAAAATAAAAATTAAAAAATATGGAATCCTTTTGGATTTTGATCTTACAGCGGCGACCAGCTTGCCCTGCTTGCGGGGAACCCTTTCGGCGTGATCCGCATCAGCCCCTCGCCGCTGCTCCTCATGATGTACAGACCTTTTGTCCCATCCATGGTGGAACTAAAAACGATATATCTGCCGTCGGGTGAGAAGCACGGGTCCTCATTATTCCCCTTATCGGTCAGTTGGGCCGGCCCTGTTCCATCGGGCTTGACGATGAATATCTGGTTTTTGCCCCCGAGCATGCCGGTGTAGACGATCCTGTCGCCTCTTGGGGACCAGGCAGGTGCGGTATTGTAAGAGCCCTGAAAGGTGATCCTTCTTATTCCATTCCCGTTTTTATCGGCAATGTATATCTGGGGGCCGCCCGATCTGTTCGAGACAAAAGCTATGGAATTGCCGTCGGGTGAAACGGTGGGAGAGACATCGATCCAGGGTGACGAAATGATCTTCCTGCCCATAATGCTGGCACTATCAGCTATGTAAATGTCCGGGCTGCCGTCTTTCGAGGATGTAAAGATAAACTCCTTATTGCCGGGGAAAAAGTTGCCCGCTATATTCAATCCCCTGAGCATCACGATCAATCTCTCTTTCATCGTGTTCATATCAAGGATGTAGAGTCCCCACTTGCGGGACCGTTCGGAGGAATAAAGCAGTTTGCTTTTATCGCTCGTCCAATGGGGCGCGAGGAGAATGCTGCCGGTCACGTTCAGTCCCTGCGTATGGTAGCCGTCCCAGTCCATCAGGTACAGCTCTCTCTTGCCGCCCTTTTCTCCGACAAAGGCGATCTTGGTTCTGAATATACCCTGCTGCCCGGTAAGTGCAGCGTATATATCATTGGCAACGGAATGGGAAAGCTGTCTCAAGAGCCCCGGCGGGGAAGAATATTCTTTCTTCAGTACCTCTCTGCCATCCGAGACATCGTATGCCGAGATAGTTACATACAGTCCTTTCCCGGAAGCAGTGACCCTGCCCTTGACAACGAACTCGACCCCGATCCCCATCCAGCCGGCTGGATTAAAGGTCTGGTCGGGCCGTTCCACCTGGGCGGCCTCGTCGATGCAGGTGAAAAGACCGGTAAAATCAAGATCGCCTTTTACGATATCCGAAATGTCCTTATTGCCGACGAAATTCTGTACAGCAATGGGCAGCTTTCTTACCCCGGGCGATGTTACGTCGATATATACCTTGGCGTCGGCAAAGGAAGTAACCAGCAGCCAGCAGCTGGTAGCCAGCGAAAAAATAAAAAATAAGAGATCCCTTGATTTTGCATTTTTATTTTTGTATCCTGCTTTTTCTCTCACGGTCTGAACCTCACTCCTATCTCCATCTCTTGCGGCGGAGGCGGCAGAGGGCTTGCTTTTGAAATGGCGCTTAAAACGGACCTGTCGAAGAGACGGCTGCCCGAGCTTTTTTCAATCCCGTCAATCGTTACGCTCCCGTCCCTGGCAATCCTGATCGAGACCGTTGCCTCGAGGTCCCTGTCGAGACTTTCAGGATACACCCACTGCTGCCTGATTTTCCCGACAATTGCCGAATAATAATCTCCGCTGCTGCCTGCTCCCGATGATGTCCCCCCGGCGCCGGGCTTGCCGCTTTTTGCCGGAGGCTTTGATGCTGCAGCGGTTGAAGTATTTTTCCGGCTTCCGATATCAACCACTTTTCTGAGGGCAACGAGCTTTTCGATCTTCTTCTCTGCCTGCAAAGCTCTTATCCGGTCGCTCACCAATGTATTGTCCTGCTTTGCAGGTTTCTCAACGACACGCGGCGTTTCCGCTTTCTTTACCGATGATTTCTTCGGCGGTTCCTCGATCTTCTGCGCCGTTTCTTTTTGTCTCCCGGCGGCTGGACCGGACGTGCTCGAGACATCGACAAGAGATACGACATAAGGGGACGGCATTCTATACATATTCGAGTGCCTTACGATTATTCCTGCTGCCAGGACTAGGAGGATGTGAAAGGAAAGAGAAACGGTGAAGGCACTGTACATGCCCTGCTCTCTCATGGCAATGATATCTTTGGCTCGGTTATCATCCCCAGTTTTTCTATTCCGGCTTCTTTTATCTCACCCATCACTTCTACAACCAGCCCATAGGGCACATTCGTATCGGCCTTGAGAAACACATTGGGATTAAGCCTGCTGATTGCCGAGAGCTTGCTTTTCATTTCATTCATGGATACGGAGTTGTTGTTCATAAAGATCCCCCCGCCCTTTTTTATGACAATGGTGACCCGCTCCTCGGTCGGCAGGTCTTTTCCTTTTGCCTTTGGCAGGTTGATATCAATGCCCTGCTGGAGCAGCGGCGCGGTAACCATGAATATTATCAAAAGCACCAGCATTACATCGACGAGAGGGGTGACATTGATTTCAGACAGGACCGTTCTTTTTCCGGGGGTTTTCATAATATAAATTCAAAAATCAAAGTTTAAAATGCAAAATTGAGGACCCCATAATTTTGATATTTACATTTGCAATGTGCATTATTGTCTCAGAATGTAGTCAACGAGTTCTTCTGAGAAGTCTTCCATTTCGATAATCATGCGGTTTGCCCTGCTCAGGTAGTAGTTGTATGCGATAACCGCGGGGATAGCTGCGGCAAGACCTACTGCGGTGGTGATCAATGCTTCGGCGATACCGGGTGCTACTACGGCGAGTGACGCTGAACCGGCGGCGCCGATGCCCCTGAACGCGTTCATTATGCCCCATACGGTTCCAAACAGGCCGATGAAGGGGGTTGTTGATCCGGTTGTTGCGAGGAAATTCAGATAACGCTGCAACTTTGTGCCTTCAAGAGTGGAATACCTCCTGAGCATTCTCTTGAGTTCATCGCTTTCAGAGTAGGTCTTTTCGGAGTAAACGGACTTGAAGAGCAGCGCAAGCGGACTTATCGGGTATTTCCTCGATGTGGAGAACAGGTCCTTGGGGTTCTGGGTTGCTTCGTATATTCTCAAAAAATCGTGTGTCTCTTTATCGGCGTTCGAGAAGTGCCGCCACTTGTGAAATATGATCGTCCATGATATGACGGAAAAGGAGAGGAGGATAATGAGTATTGCCTTGACTACATACCCTGCCTGAAGAATTAATTGAATCGCTGAATGCTGCATACTTCATAAACTTTATATAATTCGGCCCCAAAAAGTCAAACGTACGGCAATTTTAACCGCCGCTTACTTGCAACTTATCATGCGAATAGGTTATTTTTTTCTACTATGGATTTTGCGAAAATAGTTCATGCTTTTAAAAACAAGAGGGTATTGATCATCGGAGACCTGATCCTCGACCGGTATATTTTCGGCAAAGTCAGCAGGATTTCCCCTGAGGCCCCTGTTCCCGTTGTCGAGGTCACCAGGGAATCGTTCCTCCTGGGAGGCGCCGCCAATGTGGCGAACAATATCATCGCCATGGGCGGGAATGTTTCTATCACCGGAATTATAGGTAAAGATACGGCGGGAAGGGTTCTCAGGGAACTGCTCGAGGAACGGAACATCAACACGGAGGGAATAATCGAGGACAGGCGGCCGACTACGGTCAAAACAAGGATCATAGCCCATAACCAGCAGGTGGTCCGGTTTGATAAAGAGGATAAAAAAAGGCTTGAGGGGAAGAGCCTTGCGGGCCTTCTGTGCTATATCAAAAAGGCGATCCCGGAGCACGATGCCGTAATCGTTTCCGATTACAAAAAAGGTGTTATTACATCAGCGCTTATAAAGGCGCTTGTAAAGTACGCAAAAGCCAACGGCACGTTTATAGCCGTTGATCCGAAAGTGGGACATTTCCATTTTTACAAAAACGTATCGCTGGTTACCCCTAATATCATGGAAGCCTCCCAGGGATCGGGCATTGAGATCAAGGATGAAAAGAGCCTTCTGAAGGCGGGGAAAACGCTCTTGAACAGGCTCTCATGCAGATCGGTGCTTATAACCCGCGGAGAGGACGGCATGAGCCTGTTTGAAAAGGGCGGGGCACGGGAAATCAAGGTAACACACATCCCCACCGTGGCGAAGAAGGTCTTCGATGTAACCGGCGCCGGCGATACGGTGATCGCGACCTTTGCCCTTGCCTATACAGCGGGCGCATCGCTCGCTGATGCCGCAATGATCGCCAACCATGCTGCCGGCATTGTCGTGGGCGAGGTGGGGACAGCAGCGGCCGCTCCGGACGTGCTGATCAAATCACTCGGAAATATAAAAAGGAACAAGTGACGAGTCAAAATGTTAAAATAAAGAACACCTCAAAATAATAAAATATTCGTTACTGATTTTTATGACAAAAGCAATAGCATTATATTCAGGGGGCCTCGACAGCACGCTCGCAATACTTGTCGCGATGAGGCAAGGGATCGAGGTGACTGCGGTGACCTTCCTTACCCACTTCGGCTGTGATATCTCCGATAAATCCTCCTGTTCGAAAGACCCGTTTTCCGCTGCCGCGCAATTCGGATTCGAAGTAAAGCTCTGCCATCTGGCGGACAAATTCATAGAGGTCGTGAAGAAGCCGAAATTCGGGCATGGCAAGAACATGAACCCGTGCATAGATTGCAGGATTCTCATGCTCAAGGAAGCAAAAGAACTTATGGCCATGCGCGGGGCTGATTTCATTATCACGGGAGAGGTGCTGGGGCAGAGACCCATGAGCCAGAGGAGAGATACCTTCCCCAAAATAGACAGGGAAGCGGGCCTGGCCGGCTCTATAGTAAGGCCCCTCAGCGCAAAGCTGTTGAAGCCGACCATCCCCGAACAAACGGGTATTGTGGACAGAGAGAGGCTCTGCGGTTTTAACGGCAGGTCGCGGAAGCCCCAAATGGCCCTTGCAAAGGAATTCGGCTTGACGGATTATCCTGCACCGGCAGGCGGCTGCCTTCTGACTGACCCCATATATTCCTATCGCCTGAGGGAGCTGCTTGCACATGAACCCTCACCCTCTCTGAAAGATATACAGCTCTTGAGGTCCGGGCGCCATTTCAGGATTCCCGATGCCTGTAAGATCATCGTCGGGAGAAATGAAGGTGACAATAACATTATTCAATCGTTGGCGGATGGCGGCGATTATCTCTTGTGGGTGGATGGGTTTGGCAGCCCTCTGATAATCGTCAGGGGCGCAGCAACGGACGGGGTCTTGAGATTGGCCGCCTCCCTGTGCGCGCGGTATTCGGACGCAAAAGGGCTGCCTTCGGTTAATGTCTCCGTAGCCGGCAACGGAACAGGCTTTAAAATACAGGCGCAGCCGGCAACGGAGGCGATGCTCAACAGCTACATGATCCAACTGCCCGGAAAGGAAGAGGTAATAAATCAATGAAAAGAATTTTAGCGTCTCTGGTCCTTTTGCTCTCATCATGCGCGGGTGTTTCCAATTACCCGATAAATCTCTCGTATCTGCCCTCAAAGCAGTACGCAAAAACAGACGGCAAGGTTATTACTGTAGCATTGCTCAATGATAAGAGGTCGGTGGCAGACAAGAGAGCGATAGGGACAAGGGACAATGAGATTGCGTTCATAGCTCTTATTGACGGGCCCTCCGTGGCCCTTGCCAAAGCCTTTAAAACATATCTCGCAAATCGCGGATATACTGTCAACAGGCTTGACGAAGTGTGGGACGGCACGGTCCAAACCATAAAGCCCGGCTGGGGCGACCTGGTTATAGGAGGGTCTTTGGAGGATTTCTCCATTACTGCCAGGAGTATCAGCCTGGTCAAGACCGAGTATATCTGTTCGATAAAGATTACCCTTGTCTTTGCCGACGTAAAGTCAAAAGAAATAAAGCACCAGGAGAGATTCGAGGTCTCGACATCGTACGTCACGGTAAGCTTCAGCAGGGATAAAGCTGAAGAGCTGATCAACAGCGCCCTGTCCGATACAGTCGAGAGGGCCCTTGCCGGTACAGGTAAATACCTGTCTAAACAATAAGTAACAAACGCCGCCCGGCGCTTGACATCAAACCAGTCTGCCCGGCATATCGCTGCTCTGCAATCCATGAATTCATCGACGATATTCGTACGTTTTTGTGATATAATGGGCCATGGCAAATATCGGTGTTGAGTATCTGAAGCCGGGAATGGTACTGAATAGTGATGTCAAAGACCGCAACGGACGCCTCTTGTTGAATGCAGGGGTGGAGATTAAAGGAAAGCATATACATATTTTCAGGACATGGGGAGTCGCAGAGGTTGATATAGAGGGTATAACAGAAGAAGACGTTGCGCCCGGCATTACCGAACAGATAGACCCGGCAGTCCTCCAGGCCGTAGAGGCCGAGCTCGATGAGCTTTTCCGTCACACCGACCGTGGCCACCCCGCCGTTAAAGAGATACTTCGCCTTTGCATGTTGAGAAAGGTCCGGCATTTATCAGGAGGCGTCAGTGGTACAAAATCCATATGACCTGGTGAAGGGTGACACACAGATCTCCTCGCTGCCTTTAATATTAGTCCAGCTCAATGAGGTAATCAATAATCCCTACAGTTCAATCGTTGATATCGGGAAGATTATCAGCGAGGACCAGGGCTTGACGGCACGCCTGCTCAGGCTGGCGAACAGCCCGTTCTATTCCTATCCGTCAAAAGTCGAGACCATTACCCAGGCGATAACGATCATCGGCACTCAGCAGGTACTGGACCTTGTATTGGCCACTTCGGTCATGCAGCAGTTTAAGGGAATACCGGGGGCCGTCATTACCATGGAATCGTTCTGGCATCACAGTATCGCCTGCGGGACCACAGCAAGGATATTGGCCGTCTACCGGCGGGAAGTGAATGCGGAGCGCTTTTTCGTGGCCGGCATATTGCACGATATCGGGCGCCTTATCATGTGTACGAAGATACCCGAGACAGCTCGCGAAATGCTCACGCGCTGCCACAACAGCGGTGAGCTTGTGCACAAGGTGGAAAAGGAGGTTCTGGGGTTCGATCATGCCGACGTCGGCGAGGTGCTGCTGAAAGAATGGAAGCTCCCTCTCAGTCTGGTGGAGATGGTGGCTTCTCATCACAAACCGCTGCGATCAAAGCATTTTGCAGCGGAGACATCGGTTGTCCATGTGGCGGATATTATTGCGCATGCCCTGCAACTGGGGAGCAGCGGAGAAACCCTTGTGCCTCCATTGGATGCAAACGCCTGGGAGCGGATCGAGGTTGCTCCGGGCATGCTGTCCTCTGCCCTGGACGAGACCGAACGCCAGTTTGCCGTAGCGCTTCAACTGATGTACCATAAGGAGCAGAAGAAGTGAAAGGTGCTCCGGACAATTCAGGCAAGGCCAATCCTGTACCACCACCCGGCTTCGCGTACCGTACGGATGTGATCCGGCGACTGCTGGATGCCCTGGGCATGCTCGCGTCGAGCGGGGATCTCCAGGCGGGCATCATGCAGGACAATGACGTTGACTCTATCCTTATCGCAGCACGCCTGCAAATGAGACGCATACTGCCCTTCCAGGGCATAGCGATGCTGCTGGTCAGCGATGCGGATTACAGTTTTGCTGTTGCGGACTGTGAGCCCGAATCAAGCCGGCCGCTCATCCAAAAGGATATAGACGAAAGGATTCTGGATGGGACGTTTGCCTGGGCGTTAAACCAAAACCGTCCTGTGGCGGCGCCGTCCGGGCATCCCGGACATACGCTGGTGCTCCATTCCATATCCACGAGATCACGCATCAGGGGTATGTTTGCCGGTATGATCAAGAGCGATGAATTCGAGGCGAACGACCCGTCCCTGTACATCCTTTCCGTGATCCTCCGCAATGCGGCGCACTCCCTGGAGAGCACCTATCTGTATGAGCTCTTGCGGAGCCAGAACCTGAATCTCGAGCTGCAAGTCCAGAAGCGCACGCAGGAGCTCCAGAAAGCGCGCGAGCAGGCTGAAGTGGCTAATATCGCCAAGTCACAGTTTCTTGCCAACATGAGCCACGAAATACGGACACCGATGAACGGCATAATAGGCATGACCCATTTGCTGCTCGATACGGAACTGACGCAGGAGCAGCTCAATTTCGTCAAGGCCATCCGCAGTTCCGGCACGGCCCTCCTTGAGATCATCAATGAGATACTGGATTTCTCGAAGATCGAGGCGGGCAAGCTCAAACTTGAAATAATCGACTTTGATTTGCACCTGATCATAGATGATATAATCGCGCTGTTTGCCGAACAGGCGAACAGCAGGGGGCTTGAGCTGATCTGCCTGGTCCCTGAAACTGTTCCTGCAGCCCTGCGCGGTGATCCGACGCGCCTGCGCCAGATAATCACCAATCTGATGAGCAATGCGATCAAGTTTACCTCACAGGGAGAAATTACGCTTAATGTAAGCACAGTAGAAGAGACCGACGAGGCGTTGCTTATGCGCTTTGAGGTCATCGATACAGGCATCGGCATTTCCCCTGAAGAGTGCAAGAACCTGTTCCAGCCTTTTACGCAGGCCGATAGCACAACCACCCGTAAGTATGGGGGCACCGGTCTGGGGCTGACCATCTCCAGGCAGCTTGTCGAAATGATCGGCGGGGAGATCGGCATCGCCAGTGCTCCCGGCACAGGGAGCACTGCCTGGTTTACCGCACAGTTGAGCAAACAACATGAAAAAGGGCAGGCTGCGGCAGGGCATTACGGCGATATGAATATACTCATCATTGACGATAACGCGTCGAGTCGCACTGCCCTGCACACATGCATCTCATCGCTTGGGATAAGGAGCAGCACTGCCGGGAACGGCTCAGAGGGGCTGGAAGAGCTGCGTTCGAATCCCTATGACCTTGTGATAATCGATACCCTTATGCCGGGCATGGATGGTTTTGAACTGGCCTGCACCATTAAATCCGACCCTGCCGTTTCATCTGCCAAGATAGTGATGCTTACGTTCCCCGGCTACCGGGATCACTGTGAAGAGCTGCGCAAACAGGGGATAATCAAGGCATACCTGTATAAGCCGGTGCGGCAGTTGCAGCTTTACAATATTATCTCTTCATTAAAAAATGGGGGAAAGGACAGGCTCTCAATGCCTGCAGCATCACGCCGGAGCCCTTCAGGCGCAAAAGCATATCAGGTCAAGGCCCTTGTTGCAGAGGATAATATCGTGAATCAGGAAGTGGCCAGGCGCATGCTCGAAAAACTCGGCTGCACGGTAGAAGTTGTCGCCAACGGGAAGGAGGCCGTTAAGTCGCTGCAAAATGCATCCTACGACATAATCTTTATGGATTGCCAGATGCCGGAGATGGACGGCTTTGAAGCGACCTTTTACATTCGCGGTTTCGACAGGGGGCACCGCATTCCGATTGTAGCCATGACAGCACATGCAATTCAGGGGGACCGCGAGAAATGTCTTGCTGCCGGAATGGACGATTATATCAGCAAACCTGTCAACCCGGAACGCCTTAACGAGATAGTCGACCGCTGGATCAACCAGAGGCTGCAGAATGCCGGACGCCCTGCAGAGGGAGAGCGCGATCAAAATGAAAGAGAGCAGGCCGGGAGCGCCGGCGCACGTGCAGCCATCAACCTGGTGCAACTGCGGCAGATGTTCGGAGGTGATGACGATCTCGTCAGGAAGCTCTTGCAGCTTTATATATCCTCGACCCTGTCATTGCTTGCCGGGGTTCAGGAGGCCCTTGATATGCGTAACAGCGAATCTCTGGCAAGGTTTGCACATAGCATAAAGGGGGCGAGCTCCAATATAGCTGCCGATGAAATGACACGTTTGAGTGTGCAACTGCAGGAAGCTGCACGACAGGAGGATTGGGCTGCTGCTCAGGCGCTCTGCGGATCGCTTGAGGACTCTTTAAAAGAAGTCGATAAATTTGTTACTATGTTTTGCGGCAACAATACAGCCGTTGAGGATGAGCGTACATGAAAAAGATCAGGATTTTGATCGTTGATGATATGCTGCTCATGAGGGAGATGATGGTAAGCTCCGTCAGGAAGATTTTTCCTGATTTTGAGATTGATGTGTCGAGCAGCGTTGCCGATGCGAAAAAGAAAATGGAATATGAGCCTTTTAGCCTTGTTTTATGCGATTGGGAGATGCCCGATGTCAAGGGGAACGAGCTTTTGCGCTGGATGAGGAGCCATCCGTCCCGTGCCTTGAATGCCGCGCCGTTTATCATGGTAACGGCAAGGAACGATAAAGAAGCCATTGTGGAGGCCGTGAAGCTCGGGGTTACCGATTATGTTATCAAACCCCTTACCGTCGACCTGCTGAGCAAAAAAATCAGGACAATTCTTTTTGAAGGCGGCAAGAAAGATTAATCCCTGAGCCTTTCCGCGCGCTTATGGTGAGATGCACTTTATGCCGGCAACTTCCATCTTAAAGCCTGACAGGAACTCCCTTTGACTTCAGGTATTCCTTTGCTTCTTTTATCGTATATTCCCTGTAGTGGAAGATGGATGCGGCCAGGACAGCATCGGCCTTTCCTTTTACAACCCCTTCGTAAAGGTGTTCCAGGTTGCCGACCCCGCCCGAAGCGATTACCGGGATCGTGACTGCTTCGGCAATAGTGCGCGTCAGTTCGATATCGTACCCGTCTTTAGTGCCGTCTTTATCCATGCTGGTGAGCATGATCTCGCCGGCTCCGAGCTCTTCCATTTTTTTCGCCCATCTGACGGCGTCTATAAGCTTCATCTTTCTGCCGCCGTGTGTGGAGAGCGCCCATAATCCCTCCTCATCCCCCTTTAGTAAAGGTGGGAAGGGGGGAATTTTTGATGGCAGGTCGAGGCAGACGCCTTTGAGCGACGGCTCAGAGAACCAATCCTCGCCCGTTGCCTCAGACATATTATTATCCACCCTCTTTGCGTCGATTGCGACCACGATGCACTGGCTTCCGAATTTCTCGGCGGCGCGGCTTATGAAATAAGGGTCTTTCACGGCCGTTGTATTTACCGAGACCTTATCGCATCCTGCATGGAGCAGTTCCCTGATGTCAGCGAGGGATTTTATGCCGCCGCCGACCGTAAGGGGCATGAATACGTCATCGGCTGTTTTTTCGACGACGTTAAGTATAATCTTCCTCTTTTCGTGGGACGCCGTTATATCGAGGAATATAAGTTCATCAGCGCCCTGCTCGTCATAGTAAATAGCATTCTCGACAGGATCTCCCGCGTCCCTGATGTTGACGAAATTCACCCCTTTGACAACACGTCCGTCCCTTACATCAAGGCATGGTATTATCCGCTTCGCTAACATACTGAAAACCTCTCATTACGCATTGCGCATTGTGAGCTCTATCGCGCTTTTCAAATCCAGGGAGCCCGAATAGATGGCCTTGCCGGTGATCGCTCCCCACAGGCCCTTTATCCCCAACAGTCTTTTTATATCATCTATGGACGATACGCCTCCTGAAGCTATGACGGGAATGTCCAGCGCCTCCGCCATTTCCCGTGTCGCTTCGATATTGGGGCCGGTCATCATGCCGTCTTTTGAAATGTCCGTATAAATTATCCCGGCAGCCCCGTGTCCCTGCATCTGCAAGGCAAGGTCTCTCGCCCTGACCTGCGTGACTTCCACCCATCCCTTTACGGCAACGAGTCCGTTTTTCGCATCGATCCCGATAACCACCCTGCCCGGATATTTCCTGCACGCCTCTTTAACAAGCCCGGGATTTTCTATTGCAACCGTACCCAAGATCACCCTGTTGATCCCCAGTGAAACGAGTTTGTCGATTCTGTCTATGTCTCGTATGCCGCCGCCCACTTCGATGTCCATGGATATGGATTCCCTGATTTTCCGTATGCTTTCGAAGTTTTTCTGGTTCCCGGTAAAAGCGCCGTCAAGATCGACCACGTGCAGGAGCTTTGCCCCGTATGATTCCCATTTCCGCGCAGTGGCCACGGGGTCATCTGAATACACGGTGGCATCCTCTTTCCTGCCCTGAAGGAGCCTTACGCAGAGGCCGTCTTTCAAATCTATTGCAGGAATTATAACCATACAGTAATATAACATAATACCGCTTCATCACAGTAAGAAGAGAATGAAAAAAATAATGAGAAATTATACCTTCAGGGCCCGGGGCATGGCGCTTTCCGGCTATGCGCTGGCAGTTGCGCTTTTCGCTTTTCCCCTGGACATTCCGGAGGCCCTGTCGTTCAGCGTGCCTGAGAAATTGCACTACGATCTTACCTGGGCCGGCATCAAGACAGGGGAGGCGGTGCTTGAGGCTAAGGAAAACGGCGCAAGCATACAATTCATATCAAAGGCGAACTCCACAAAATTGGTTTCGGTATTTCATCGTGTTGAAGATATCGTGGTAAGCACTCTCAAAAAAGAGAATCCCGGGGGCTTATATGATAATTTTGTGGGAGTCCCCTACCACTATAAGATCAGATTAAGAGAGGGGCGCTACCGGAGGGATAAAGAGGTTATGCTTGACCACACAGCAAAAAAGGCAACGTATATAAATCATCTGAACAGAGAGAAGATGGTTTTCGGCATAAACGAATCGGCCATGGACCCGCTTTCGAGTTTTTATTACGTCAGGACACTTCCTCTGGAGGTGGGGAAATCCGTCTATGTCGATGTATTCGACAATAAAAAATTGTACAAGGCAGAGGTTCAGGTGTTGAAAAGAGAGGTCGTGGAAACCCCGGCGGGTACATTCAACACTATTCTCATAAAGCCGATCATTAAATCAGAGGGCATCTTTCACAAAAAGGGAGACCTCTACATATGGCTGACCGATGACAGCAAGAGGATACCCGTTCTGCTGAAGACAAAGGTCTCGATCGGCTCTGTTAAGGCGACCCTTGCAGGAGGCCAGTACTGATACCGGCATCTGTTGTCATCGTTACAAAAAACGAGGGGATGAACATCGAAGAGGCGCTCCGGAGTGTGCGCGAATTCCCCGAGATTATCGTTATCGATGACTTCAGCACGGATGATACCGTAGCGATCGCGCAGAGATTCGATGCGAAAATCTACCGGATCAAATGGCAGGGATATGCGAAGCAGAAGCAGACAGGCATTGATAGGGCAACGCAGCCGTGGGTTCTGGTCCTTGATTCCGACGAGCGGGTGACCGGGGAATTAAAGAGAGACATTGCCGATGCCATTGCGAACGCCGGGTATCAGGGTTATTATATCCCGAGGAAAAATTTCTTCCTCGGCAGATGGATAAGATACAGCGGCTGGTGGCCTGATTATACCTTGAGGCTGTTCAGGAAGGATTCCGCTTACATGGAGCAAAGGGAGGTGCATGAGAAGATCGTGGTCAACGGCAAGACAAGCCACCTCAAGAGCCCCCTGGAGCATTTTACCTACAGAACGATTTCCGGTTACATTAAAAAAATGGATAACTACTCCACCCTTGCCGCGCGGGAATTAAAGGGGAAAGGCATCTCGTTCAAGCCCTGTTATCTCTTCATAAAGCCTCCATTCACATTTCTTAAAATGTTCCTGCTCCAGCAGGGCTTCAGGGACGGCTTTCACGGGCTCATCCTCGCGCTGCTGTATAGCTTCTACACCTTTCTCAAGTACCTGAAGCTCTGGGAGATACAGGAAAAAGGCAAGTAGTATAGAGGGGCGCTTGGAGGCTATTTTCTGGTATCGAGCTCATACGACATATTGCCTACAAAGACAACTGTTTGCTATAATATTTCTTTCCTGTAAAGGCGGTGTAGCTCAGACGGTTAGAGCATGCGGCTCATATCCGCAGTGTCCGGGGTTCGATTCCCTGCACCGCCACCAATTTTGTGGTTTAGGTTTGTTTTGGTTTGGGGTCAGGCTTGCATACATGCATTTAGAATACACAATGCCTTTCTTGTGTCAAATGCACGAATGCAAACCTGACCCCAAACCTAAAATATATTAAAGATTATTAGATAATTGCCGAATTACATATTAAGAGCTCGAACGGGCGGCACAATATTCTGCCATCGTAATAAAAGGGAAAAGGTTCGGAATTCGACCGACTGCTTATCTGCGGGTCAGACCCTTTTCTACCAACCTTTAGGAAAAAGGGGTAGAACATGCTTAGCGAATTTCCCTTAAAGGCTTCATTTCTCTGCATCCCCTTCATAATAGCCCTTATCTCTATAAGCTATCCTCCAGCGCTTAACGCCAAAATAACGGGACCATGCGCTAACTGCCATACCATGCATAATAGCCAGAACGGCTCACCCATGGCTGCATACGGGGCCAGCGGCGAGGCATGGAAAGTCTCCGGTCCAAATCCATCTTTGACTCGCGGCACCTGTCTGGGATGCCACGGGATAGGCACGGCAAAGATTGTGAATATTGGCGGAAGCGATATTCCCCAGGTATGGCATACCGATGGCTCAGGAGATCTGGCAGGTGGGAATTTCGCCTATATCACTGGTGCGAAAGGAAGCGGCGCTTCCAATCGGAAGGGGCACAATGTAATAGACCTTGGCGCTGCTTATCTGGAAGATGTAATTACCGGTTTCCCTCCGGGCCATGATCACGGCCCAACGAGAGATACTCTAACCTGTGCCGAGTCGGGCGGCTGCCATGCCAAAAATTCGTCAACGGGTATCAAAGGCGCTCACCACCAAAACGTGGACGGCAAGTGCGATGTCGCTGATAAGGTTTACAACAGCTACAGGTTTCTGTTGGGAGTTAAGGGGTACGAAAACAACGGGACCTATAAATGGCAGAACAAGGATGCGACTAATCATAATGAGTATTTTGGGGCAACTGCGCCGATGAGTATCTCCTCGTCCAGCAGCCCGTGCACTAGTTGTCATGGAAGCTCGGGGTGGAATCCCCAAAATAATACGATAAGCGGTTTTTGCGGGATGTGCCATAGAGATTTCCACTCGCTGCAGGGTATAGGAGGCAGTACCTCATCACCGTTCAAAAGGCATCCTGCCGATGTGACCTTGAAAGCTGCCGGTGAATATGCCGCATATACGACATACAGCGTTGAGGCCCCTGTTGCGAGGACGGTGGTTCCGGACGCTATGAGCAATGTTGTTACCCCCGGAACGGATGTCGTCATGTGCTTGTCCTGCCATGTAGCACATGCTTCGGATTACCCGGATATGCTCAGGTGGGACTACAATACCATGGTAGCAGGTGGGGGCGGAAGCGGCGGCTGTTTCACCTGTCATACTCAAAAGAATTAGTCGCACATAAAAAATAAAAAGCATCCGGGACAGACTGAAAGCCTGAACCACAGCCGTTTCTCTTCATCCTGATGTCATCTCGACGTAATACACGCTGCTCTCCAATTATTACGGATCCTGAGCATTTGTACGTCTGTAAGGGGATTGCTGTTGTTTATTCCTGAAGTATACCGTTGCGCACAAGGGAATATGGCTGAAGAGGGGAGGAGAACGTTGAGCCGCGTACTATGTTTATGCGGCGCTGAAACACCCGCTCCTGTGCCGGTCTGCCGGGCAGCAAGAACCCGGAAGACATTTGGGGGATTTTTTTATAAAATTAATATAGATGCTTGATTCCCAAAATTCCCGCCAGCAGGGAGGTGTATATGACATTCAGGACTTCATTTCATTTTGCTATCAAGCCGGAATGGGAAAAGGCTGTCAGGGAGGGGCGCAAGACCATTGATGTGCGGGTAAACTCAGAGAAATATGCTGATGTTAAAAAAGGGGACAGTATTCATTACAGCGCAACAGAGGTAAAGGTCAAGGGCATCCGGGGCTATCCGGGGCTCCAGGATCTCATTCACCATGAGCATTACCGGAAAGTGGCGCCGGAGGCAAAGAGCGCGGAGGAAGCATTGCATGCATTGAGGGCGGTTGGCCTCCACGATGAGCCGCCGCACGGGGTGCTTGCGATCGAGGTCGAGTTTGTGAAATAACCCTGGAATTAAAGTCAGGCCAGGGAAAAAATGAAGGAGCTCTCTTTCATAGCTCTCCCCGGCTACCCGGTCTTATTTTCATCCTCTTCGAAAGCAAGGTGGAACTTGTGCAGGAACCTGTGATAAATCGGAGAAAAAAGAACGGCAGCAAAGGTGAGGAACGCTATCCCGCTGAACAGGGCATACAAGGCGGCAAATATTTTTCCTCTGCTTGAATCCATGTGGTCTACCGGTCCCATGCCCGTTAAGATCATCGAGGCATTGAGAAACGCATCAACCCAGCAGAGCCGCCCGAAGTAGTGATACCCGATCATCCCGATGCCGATCGAGAACCCCAGGATAATTAATGAGAAAGCGGTGTGCCGCACTTGCCTGCGAAGGAAGGCCCTGCGGCTGAGCAGCGGTTTCCGGTGGTGCTCAAACATGAACGGTTGTCCCCCTCGATATATATACGGAATTATAGCAGAAATTATTTTTGAAGACTGCGTTTAGACTGTAGAGAGAGTTAAAATCCCAAATCACAAACAAACCCAAAAGGCTCAAAATCCAAAACCTGCATGAATTATTGGGAGGCGGGAGTACTTATATTTAATAAAGCAGGTATTTGGCCCGTAATTTGAGGAACTGCTCAAGCGGTGATTGCCAGAGCAGCACGACGGATGCCGGGTCCTGGCCGTCCTTTATGGCTTGCAGGACAGTGCGTGCACCGATAAGCCCGAGCGTTTTATCAAGCTGGAAATCCCTGGGGAAGAGCCTGTAGAGCGCACTTACAATCTCAATGCCCAATACCGTGGAATCGAGCTCCCGGCGATCGTCCAGAATGATCCTGACCCCGTGGCATACACGGTTTTTATAGATGTACCCTCCGGGAGTGAAATCTTCAGGAACAAACCGGACCCCCCGGATATTGCGTTTACCCAGATATGCTGCAAGCTCCGCGGCATTGATCCAAGGGGCCCCGAGGAGCTCAAAGGGCGAGTCAGTACCCCGCCCGACACTCACGTTGGCGCCTTCAATCAGCGCAACTCCGGGATAGAGAATGGTTTCAGTAAGGCTGCGCAGGTTCGGGGAGGGATTCACCCATTGAAGGCCGGTCTCATCGAACCAGTCGGTGCGGCTGTATCCCGACATCTTGACTACATGCAGCTTCGCCCCGATGTTGTTTTCAGCGTTGAACATTTCGGCCAACTCTCCCACAGTCATGCCGTGCCTGACAGGAAGGGGGAAATAACCGGTAAAGGATTTCAGGTCCCTGTCCATAACAGGCCCCTGCACCAGTGAGGCGTTTATAGGGTTCGGCCTGTCGAGGACGTAGAAATCGATTCCCCTTTTTGCCGCCGCTTCCATTGCGTAGCCCATTGTAGATATATACGTATAAAAGCGGACACCCGCATCCTGAATATCAAAGATGAGCGCGTCGATGCCTTTCAGCATCTTCCCGGTAGGCCGCCTGGCGTCGCCGTAGAGACTGTAAACAGGCAGGCCGGAGAGGGGGTCTTTCATCGAGGCCACCTTTTCATCCGCCTTGCCGAACAGGCCGTGCTCGGGGCTGAAGATTGCCGCCAGCTTCACCCCGGGCGCCTTAAGGAGCAGGTCGAGCGTGCGCCGTCCTTCTGAATCTATGCCGGAGTGGTTGGTGATGAGTCCCACCCGCAACCCTGACAGGGATGAGAATTGCTCGGCATTAAGGACATCTATTCCTGTCATGACTTTTCCGCCGCGGAAGCTCTGCAGCGTGTAACCTTTCATCCGCCCGTAGGAGCCGACCAGCGAGGGGCGTCTGGCGAGGACCTGTTCGGCTGTTACCGGCCCGTTCGCATCCGAAACTATCTTCTTGATCCGGGCCCGTAAGACCTTTACATCGCCTTTACCGTCCGGATGTACCCTGTTGGTTAAAATAATGACGTAGGTACTCGTTACCGGGTCGATCCACAGCGAGGTCCCGGTATACCCCAGGTGGGAATAGGAGCCCGCCGGGAAGAGGTCTTCGCGATTGGCGGCAAGGGGCGGTTCGATATCCCATCCGAAACCCCGCAGGGGTTTTCTGTCAGTCGGGGATTGGGGGGTGGTCATCTTTTCAACGGTTTGCCGGCTGAGTATACGCACGCCATTGAGGCTTCCGCCGTTCAGGAGCATCCGGGCGAAAATGGAGAGGTCATCGGCTGTCGAAAAAAGCCCGGCATGCCCTGCAAGTCCGCCCATTCTATAACACATGGGATCATGAACCGTACCGCATGCCGGCTTCCTTCCGTGGTACTGGGTCGGCGCAATGCGATCATGCAGAGATGCCGACGGCCTGAAGCCGGTGTCCTTCATTCCCAGAGGCTTGAAAATATTTTTGGCGCAGTACACATTAAGGGGCTGCCCTGAAACCCTGCGCACCAGCTCGCCGAGTATCGCAAAATTGATGTCGCTGTAGTTGAAACAGGCTCCGGGATCAGAGAGGGGCTTCTCCCGGATGATCATCTTCATGGCTGCCTTGTACCCCGACCATTTCGGCTTCAATTTCAGATCAGCCCTGAGGCCGGAATAGTGGGTGAGGAGCTCGCGGATCTTTATCTGCTTTTTGCCGTTTGCCTTAAAAGCGGGCCAGTACCTGTAGACCGGTGCGTCAACGTTTATCTTTTTCTTTTCCACAAGCTGCATTATTGCAGTGGTTGTTGCAACCGCCTTGGTGAGGGAGGCTAGGTCAAAGATGGTATCCTCGGACATGGGGATTTTTTTCGGCTCAAGGGTGCGGTTGCCGAATGCCCGGCGATATATGATCCTCTCCGGGGTCCCGATGAACACCACTGCCCCGGGGGTGTTCCCGGCGGTTATCTCTTTTTCGACAATATCCTGGATGGGGGCGAGGTGCTCTTCGCGTAATGGTGGGGTATGGCCTGCGCCGTCCTGGGCCAGTGCGGCGGTTACCGTGATCAGCTTAAGAAAGATACACAGGAAAACTGTGAGGAGATTCCTTATCCCCTCACAACTGTTATCGCTCTCTGTTTTAGCCTGAGGCATTGGATTTTATTTTGTCCCTTGAGAGAGTCGCCTTTCTCTTCAGTCCATCAGAAACATATACATTCCTCGGGTTCCAGAGCATCCAGCCACCGGATCCGAACTCCTCGGCAGCCTTTATCTGACTTCTGATCTCCGGGCCGTAGAAATGTCTTCTGTCGAAGGCGTAATCTTTGAAGGCCTGAAGCCACGGCCTGAACCGGACTGATGGAATATTAGTACGCTCCCTGGATTTTTTCAAGGAAAGATAGACTATCTCGTAAGGGTGCGCAACAGGATTCCTGTAGCCGGGTATTCCGAACTGGAACCCTGAAGGATAAAGCATCAGGGAAATATAATCGACATAGGGCACGACCCTGTCGAGCCTCTGCCCGATCTGGGTATCGTCGAGGTTCCAGGAAACATAGCCGAAAATGTCGGCAGCAATATATACATTGTAGGGCGCAAGCCTCTTTTTTGCTTCAGCGAGGAACCCGGAGATGGCGTTTACCCTGTTCTCTTCGGTATTTTGTATCGAGAAGGCGAGCCCCTTCCTGTCCGGGAAGCGGACATAGTCGAACTGTATCTCGTCAAACCCGTTCCGGGCTGCCTCAACAGCTATGCTGATGTTGTACTCCCATACCTCCTTCCTGGCCGGGTCGACCCAGATGAGATTCTCTCTGTCGCGCCATATATTCCCCTCTTTGGTCTTTATCGCCAGGTCAGGCCGGGCTGTGCCGAGGGTGTTGTCCTTGAAGGTCACAATGCGTGCGATTGTGTACACGCCCCTCTCTTTCAACGACTTGATAAGGCCCTTTATATCTTTTACGATAACCAGCTTTTGGGCGCCGATCTCGGAGGCCATCGGGATAGAAGTCTTGTACGTTATTACACCCCTGTCGCCTTTGACATCTATAACGAGTGCATTGAGCTCGGTCTCATCGATAAGCTTGAGCGCTGATTCGCGAAGCTTTCTGTCCCCTATCCCGTAAAAGGTCAGATAAAGGGCTTTGGGGGTAAAAGGCTGTAATTTGAATTCAAGCGGCCCCCTGGTTTGAGGACTGAGCGAATACATCTCGGTCCTCAGGTATCCGGCTGCCCTTACCGCTATTCTGGTTGCGGTATTTGCCACGGTAAACGTGCCGTTGTCATCGGTCTGGACAGCGCCGTTGTTTAAAGTGACGATTGCGCCCTTAATAGGCTTCTTGGTGAAGGCATCGATAACCTGTCCGGTTATGGACCCCGATGCATGCACCTGTACCGGCAAAACAAGCATCATAAGGAAAATAGCCGTGAAATGTCCGGATCTTCTTCTCATTGTCGTCTCCTGATTCTTCCTCAAAGATTATTAGTTTTTCAATAGATGATTTTCCGCTCAGAGGCGCTCCCCGCAAGTATCCTTTCGAAGGCCTTTCCCTTATCTGCATTGATCAAGAGATAACGCGGCAGCATCATAACGTTATCGGACCCGTTCGCATGGCGCCGCTCTATGGTAAACGCCGCCACATATCCGGCTTTGGCAGCCTTATCGGCAAGCCATTCGTCATAGATACCGAAAGGCCATGCAAGCATGTCCACTTTTATGTCGAGCTCTTTTTCCAGTTTGTCTTTAGACTTCCTGAATTGCATGTCTACAAGCTTCTCGTATTCGGCAGGGGGCAGCTTCTTCTTCTCTTTTTTAAAGTTAGGGTGCCAGTAGGTGTGTCCCTGCAGGTCGAAAAGCCCTGTCTTTTTTATTTCCCTGAGCTGATCCCAGGTCATGGCGTATGAGGCATTCGATATCGCCGAGGGATAGAGAAAGAGCGTTACCGGGATATGGTATTTTTTCACCAGGGGCAGCATGTCCGTATAGATCGATTTATGGCCGTCGTCAGCGGCGATGACCACCGATCCGGGCGGAGGGGGCGGCCCCTTCCTGAGATAATAATTCACGAGCTGCCTGAGGGGGATAACGGTGTAGCCGTTCTCTTTGAGATATTTGAGATGGGACTCAAAAACGGGTGTGGTTATCGTCATGCTGTCGGCAACAGAGAGCCCGAACCTGTGATAGAGGAGGATGGGGACCTGTACTGCCTGGGCATTGTCCTTCCTGTCCTTTAATTCCCCCTTGGTGATCGGGAGCCAGAAGAGAAGAAAGACGAGCATGGATAAGGTCAGCAAACTGGTTTTCATTAAGTTTAATATCGGTAGAATAGCATTTCTGTTTAGTATAGAGTGTGAAAAATTTCTTTTTTGTCTCTTATCCACGGGTTATCGCGTTTCATGCGCAGATAGTATACCTTCAACTTACGATGGTATTCTGTGATTGTAATCACAAAAAAACGCATTCCCCATCTAAACGGTCCAGCATGGTGCGCATGACCCATTCGGGTATTCGCGCCCTCTCGGACGGATAGATAAAGCCAAAGAGGATGATATGGCTGAAGAGCAATTCCCAATGCGGGCCGAAACGGTGGAGCAGCCGCTCCCAGTCAAGGTGCTCGGCGCAGGCCCTGAAAAGATGCGCGATGTCGGCGCCGTCGTAACGCTCGCGCTCCATAATGAACGATTTTGACCAGATAATCTCTTCAGGGGGGCAGAGTTTGACAGTCATGTTCAGAATTTCTCTCTCCCGTGCGAATGTAAACCACTCGTCATCTATATCATTGATGCCCTTTCCCGAGCCGCCGACGAGAAATCGGGTCCCGGACTCGATCGCCGTCCCCATCGCCTTCTGGTAAAACTCACGGGTTTTCGGGTCGACATCGTTCTTGTCCGGCGCGCAGGGCTGCTCTTCAGTTGCAACGGGTGTTTTTGTTTCAAGTTTCATATCAGGAGACATTATGGCTCCTTTGGCACTGCCGGGATCTCCACCAATCTGAATGGCGGGCGACCCGGATAGGCCCGGCGCAGTACCGGCATAGACACATTATAAACAGGGATATTTTCCCTGGTCAGACCTTCGGGACTGCCTCCGTGCGCATGTCCGTGGAAGACTGCGGCAACCCGGCAGCGGTTCAGGGGCTCCTCAAGACGGCATGTACCAAGGAATGGGTAAATTTCGGGGTGCAGATCACTTCAGCGGACACTCTTCACATTTAGGTTCCGGTTTGCAGTAATCCTTGCCGACCATCACAAACAGGGCATGGTATTCGTTAAAGAGCTGTACATCCTGATCCAGGGCCCTATGGAATAAGGTCTGGTATTCATCATACGTGTCGTCGTAATCCATAATCCCGTGCCGGGCCAGCACGCGCTTGGTATACGCATCAATCACGAATACAGGCTTGCCGAGGGCATACAGCAGGATGGAGTCGGCTGTTTCCGGCCCTATGCCGTTTACATGCAGGAGCTCCTGTCTTAAGGCCCGGGTATTTTTCTTTTTCATTTTTTTAATGCTGCCGCCGTAGTGCTGCATGAGAAAATCCAGGAACGATTTCAGCCTTTTCGCTTTTATATTAAAGTACCCCGCGGGCCTTATAAGGGACGCAAGCTTCTCTGCCGGCAAAGCATGCAATGCCTTTGCATTCAGTACCCGCTCTCTTTTGAGATTGCCGATGGCTTTTTCGACATTGGACCAGTTGGTGTTCTGTGTAAGAATGGCTCCGACCGCAACTTCAAAAGGGGTGTCCCCCGGCCACCAGTGCTGGGGGCCGAAGAACGAGAAGAGGTTATTATAGATTTTTAACAGTTGTGCAGTTTTTTTCATGACTTAAATGGTTACGCAACCTGAATGGCCGGCTCTCCAGCTTATGTACTTATTGAAACCTTACTTATTTAGCTTTCTTTGTCATTTTATACACATAGGCGAGTATTTCTGCAACTGCCTTGTAAAGCTCGGGCGGGATTTCCTGATGCAGGTCAAGGGCGGAAAGCACCTCTACAAGCTGCGGGTCATCTTTCAACGGGACATTATGCTGCCGTGCAATCTGTATTATTTTCTCTGCTATGGCCCCGCTCCCTTTTGCCACAACCTTTGGCGCAGAATCTTTCTCGGGCTTATATCGCAGGGCCGCTGCTTTTACGCGCTTTTCCATTATGCCTTGATATTTATGATCCTTTCTGAGGATTCGAGTTTTTCCAACTGCTCGAACGAGGCGTCGCCCTTATCGAGGGTATTGACGGCCTTCAGGCTCAACCCTTTCTCTATGAATGCGCCCTTGAGCTCCTCGAGATTGGAACTGAGCATTGTTTTGAATTCAGGCTTTTCTGCCTTGAACGAGACGAAAAAATCCCTGTTATGCATAATGACCATCACCGACAAATTCCCGAGCTCTTGAAGATCAAGATTTATCCTGCAGGAATAGGATGATCTGCCTTCGGCGCAACCCTGACCTCTTTTGAACGAGATCTCCCCATCCCTCAGCTCTTTCCAGCTTATAGGAAGAAAGGTATAGAACGAATCGGTTGTTCTTGAGAGCGCCTGAAAAGTCTCGATATCCTTGAGCAGTCCTTCTATAGTCCCCTGGATGTTTTTCGCAGGCGCGGCATCCTGAATGCCCTGGCTTGCGGCCGCAGTTCCTTTGACGGAAAGGTTGCCTGAAGCATCCTCCACCTTTTCGGCAATGAACTGTTTTAATTCAAGGAGCGCTGCTTTCAGATCATTTTTGATCGCCGGGGGTTCAGGGCGGCCCATGCCTGCCTGTCCTGATCCGGATGATTCAGGCTTGTCCGTACCTTTCTCCGGCTGCCGGGTGAGTGTGCCCGCAGAGGACTGTTTCAGCCCAATCTCAGGCTTGCCGGCATCTCCTTCCACGTGAGGCAGTTCTCCCATTACAACTGTTTTGGCCCCCATGATATCGGCATCCTGGAGAAGGCTGTCCGGATGTAATGCTTCAGGGTTGTCCGGAGCGCTCCCTGCTTGCTGCAGGAGCTGGCTGAGAGCCAACGCTTTCAGTTTGGCTTCAAAAACAACGCCTGTATTCTGCAGGGCGCTTTTCAACGATGCGCCCAATAATTTTTCCACATTGACTATCAGATCTTTTTTCAGACTCTCTACAAGGGGGTGATTTTTAATTGCATCCGGAAGCTGGTCGAGCAGATTATCAAGCCTTGCCTGGATGCTCTGTCCTGCTGATTTAAGGCTTGAGGTCAAAAGGTCCTGCAACTGGACCCTGATATCCTTCGGCAGAGAATTAATATCGGGAGGTAATGCCTTAATGAGATTCTCAATCCTGTCCAGCGAGAGCCCCTTCTGAGGAAAGCCCTTGCCGGGGGCTTCCGCACCTTTTGAGAGATTGATTTCCTGAAGGAGCTTATTGAGAGCTTCCCCTTTAAAATCGGCTGTATCAAGATTGCCCTGGGTCTGGCCCTGAGCGGATTCATCAGCATATCCCATGAATTGCAGTCTCAACCCTTTTCCATCAGCAGGCTGGCCGGTTACCTTGAAAAATGCAGTTGACCCCTTATCCAGCGGAACGTCTGAGTGAGCGGTTATGGAGTCTCCCTTTACTTTCAGGACTACCCCTCCGGAAGGCAGGATATCCATAACATCCGCCTTTAGAACTTCCCCTATTTTGAGAGATATGGCTTTGCCGGAAGGCTTTTCAATAGTGAGGAACCCGCTGTCGAGGCTTGTAATCTTGAAATTAATCATGGCTAATTCTATTATATCATTAAGTATTTATTCGGGATTTCTATTGTTTTCGGGGAATTTAAGGAAAAGTAAAGGAAGACAACCACTGGGACAGTAATCCGTAATCGGTAACGGGTGATCAGTAAAGGCTTTTATGCGTACGGGAATTTAACTCATCACTGATCACACATCGCGGATTACGGTTTTTAAATCAAAGGAGAATATATGCTTGATGCGAGGTTTGTAAGGGAAAATATCGATATCTTGAAAAGAGCGCTCGAAAAGAGGAATTATCCGCTTGACCTCTCCGGGTTCCTGTCCCTGGAGGATGAAAGGCTCGGATTGCTGAAAGAATCCGAGGAGTTGAGAAACAAGAGGAACACTGTCTCCGGGGAAGTGGGGAAATTGAAAAGGCAGGGCCAGAGCACGGATAAGCTGATAGAGGAAATGAAGGGAGTTGGCGAAAAGATCAAGGCTATAGATGAAACGCTCAGGGTGATAGAAGATAAGGCGAGGATGTTCCTGCTCAATGTGCCGAACATTCCCCACGAATCCGTTCCAGTGGGAAAGGACGAGACCGAGAACGTTGAAGTAAGGAAATGGGGACAGCCCCGCGAATTCGATTTCGCACCGCTGAACCACTGGGATATTGCCGAAACCCTGGATATCGTCGACTTTGAAAGGGGAGCAAAGATTGCCGGGGCTCGGTTTGCGGTCATGAAAGGGGCAGGCGCAAAACTCGAAAGGGCGTTGATGAATCTCATGCTCGACCTGAATACATCAAAAGGCTACAGGGAGATATTCCCTCCCATCCTGGTAAACCGTGAGAGCATGACAGGAACAGGCCAGCTCCCGAAATTCGAGGCCGAGCTTTTCAGGATAGTTGATCCCGAGTTTTATCTTATACCTACCGCGGAGGTCCCAGTAACGAATATCCACAGGGATGAGATTTTGAGAGAGGAGCAGCTCCCTATTCATTACACGGCATACACTCCGTGTTTCAGGCGCGAGGCAGGCTCTTACGGCAAGGATGTCAGGGGCCTGATAAGACAGCACCAGTTCAACAAGGTGGAACTGGTCAAGTTCGTAAAACCGGAAGAGTCCTGCAACGAGCTCGAAAAATTAACGGCGGACGCTGAAGCTATACTGCAGAAGCTCGGGCTCCCGTACAGGGTGATTGCGCTGTGCACCGGGGACCTCGGCTTCTCATCCGCAAAGACCTATGATCTTGAGGTATGGCTGCCGGGGCAGCAGAAGTACAGGGAAATATCATCGTGCTCGAATTTCGAGGATTTTCAAGCGCGGCGGGCGAATATCAGGTTTAAACGGGAAGGGAAAAAGGGCACGGAGTATGTCCATACGCTCAACGGCTCGGGCCTTGCAATAGGCAGGACCGCTGTTGCCGTGCTTGAGAACTACCAGCAGAAGGACGGGACAGTGGTTGTTCCCGAGGCCTTAAGGCCGTATATGGGGATGGATGTGATAAAATAAACGGTCTGGCGATCCATGGAGCGGAATTGATGTGTTTTTAAGGTATACTTAATTTTATGAGGAAAATAGCGGTAATCGACGGGCAGGGGGGCGGCATAGGCAGCCTTGTTATCAAGAGGCTCAAGGAAGAGTTCGGCGACCGGCTTGAGATTACAGCGCTCGGGACCAATTCTACGGCCACCAGCGCGATGCTGAAGGCAAGGGCGAATAGGGGGGCAACGGGCGAGAATGCAATAGTATGGAACGCCGGCCGGGTCGATGCGATCATAGGCCCGGTGAGCATTGTGCTTGCCAACGGCATGCTCGGCGAACTTACGCCCAAGATGGCGAAAGCGATAGCGTCTTCGGCCGCAAAAAAATTTCTGATCCCGCTTAATCAGGAGAATGTAGAGGTGATAGGGACCCTGAGGGAGCCTTTACCTCACCTTATAGAGAAGCTGATAGAGACTATAAACCAAAGTATGAATGAATGAGGGCTGCGGTTAGGGCGTGTACGGCTGCACTCTCTTCTGAAATCAAAACGGGAGGAACCGGATGTGTGAGGCAAATGCGTATATTTACAAGGATGGAAAAGAGGACCTTTATCTCGAAAGCGTAGATGTCCTGATTCCCGAAGGCGGTAAAATATACCTCAAAAATCTCTTCGGAGAGCAAAAGACCTTTGAGGGGTACGTAAAAGAAATATCCCTGCTGAGGCATAAGATACTGCTCGAAGAAAAGAAATAATTACATCAGCGCCGGTGTCGGTGTTTAGTGTCAGGAGGCAGTGCCGGAAAAGTCTTTTCACTGGCGCTCATCACTGATGAATTGATCCGGCATTGAGGATTACCGAGTGATAATTGCCTGGAGATTCATTGACTCAGGTCCCTGTGATGCCGCTTACAATATGGCCCTTGATGAGGCGATTTCGATTGCCGTCAGAAACGGCTGGTCTCAGCCGGCGCTCAGATTTTACGGGTGGGAGGGCCTTGCCGTAAGCATAGGCTCATTCCAGAAGATACCGGATATAAATCTGCAGTATTGCAGCGCCAATAACGTCCCCGTTGTCAGGAGACCTACCGGAGGCAGGGGAATCCTGCACAACGAAGAGCTCACGTACAGTTTCTCCTCAAGGAATGAGGGCCCTTTCTCACACGGGCTCCTGGACACCTACCGGAAGATAAGCGCAGCGTTGCAGGCGGGTCTTGAAATGATCGGAGTGCAGGCAGTAATAAAAATGGAACGGGAGCCGGGAAGAAACCTGACGCGCAGCCCTCTTTGCTTTAAATCCACATCCTACGGAGAGATAAGCTTTAACCGCAGAAAGCTCATTGGCTCAGCTCAAAAGCGGTGGAACGACGGGTTCCTTCAGCAGGGCTCCATTCCGTACGCTATCGACTATGAAAAGCTCGATAAGGTGTTTAAAATCAGTAAGCTCCCCTCACACCCCTTTACTAAAGGAGGGCAGGGGGGGATTACTGACTCGTCACTGCCGCTTGACATGGTCGGGCTGAATGAACTGATCCCGGACTTTGATCCGGAGGAATTCAAGCGGTGTATTAAACTGTCCTTCGAACGGATATTCGATATTACTCTTGCGGATTCCCTTCCGTCTCCTCAGGAGGCGGAACTTGCCCGCTCTCTGCTGTCTGAGAAATACCGGAACCCCCGGTGGACAGAGGGAGAGTCGGGGCATAGCCGGTTTTATAATAATAATGAAAAATCGAAGAAAGCATAACCAGGCTGATGTATCCCTGTATGATGTAGGTGACGAACTGATAGGGGATCGCCAGCAAAGAGCCGATTATCGGAATAAGCGCCAGGGGAGTTCCTATGAGGATTACTACGAAACCGATTACCATGTACCCCAGAAGGAGGACACCGTAAAACCCTATTGCGGATGGCTGCGAATACAGATAACGCGCGGTGTCTTTCAGGGCAGCAAACGGTTTCGATTGGTTGAAGACTATGTCGGCGATCCCGTAGATCGTTACAGATAAGGTAATAAGGATCATGGCAAGGCCGGCGGAGAGGAGCACCAATGAGAAGAATACACCGAGGAAAAGCCCGAGGGTCGCTTCCTGGGCTTTTGCCATATCGATTATGGACGAAGCGCCGCCGCCGAGAATCCCGAGGATGAACGCAAGCGTTATGAAGATAATGCCTACTATTATTGAAAAGACAAGTACCGGGAAGAACAGCTTTCTGCCTTCGGCAAAAAAGCCTCCGAGGGTAAACTGGCGGTTTCCGCTTGAGATGGTTTCCGCAAGTATCCCGATGACCCCCGCAATGGTGAAGATCCACAATATTATTATGGAGGTGAGATATACGAGAAGGCTTATAATTATTATCAGGGCCATTCCGAAATACTTGTTCAGCAGTTCCGCCGAGCCTTTGAAGGCGCTCACTACATCCTTGAGCCTCAGTATTTCCGTGAGGTCGAGCCCGAACATGACGAACGCTATGGCAATCGGTATGCCGACTATGATGAAGAAGCTCAGGCAACTGAGAAACATTGAGGCAAACTGTATAAGGATCAGTTGCCAATTTTTATGTACGGTGCTTATTCCCTCTTTTATCGTGGCGATGTATGTCATAAGTTACTCCAGATCCCTGCTCCTGTTATGGAAATTCTACACAAATTATAAATCCCGAATGCGCAATTTCAAAGCTTTTTTATGCATCCTGAGCACCGGCGTTTTCCCGGCCGCCGGGGGGCGCTCCAGCTCGGAATTTTCAGGCGCTGAACTTTAATCCGTTAAGCCCGACTAAAGTAATGCCGGCGTCTTCAGCTTCTTTAATCAACTTGTCCCTGTTGATTATTATACTTTTCTGAGCCTCAACAACGAGAACCCTTGCAGCCACATCTATCATGGATTTAAGGGTTGAGAGCCCTACGACAGGGACATCGAGTCTCATATCCTGATGGGGCTTGCTCACTTTGACTACAACAGCGCCGTCCCCTGCCCATTTGCCCCCTCTCCTTATCGCCTCATCCGTGCCTTCGATGGCCTCAACAGCCATTATAGCCTGTCCTTTTACCACCACGGCCTGCCCGATGTCCAGCCTGCCGATCTCTTTGGCCATTGTCCATCCGAACTCAATGTCCTTCCATTCCTCTTTTGAAGGAGGCTCTTCCGTTAAAACCCCTTCCGGTGTTAGGAGGTGCGGGCTTAGGGTGGTTGTATCTATTATATGGATGCCTTCGCTTTCCAGCTCTTTCGTGATTGCGTTCAAAATGGAGCCATCGCTTTTATCCTTGAGGTAAAATAGCAGTTTCACGGCCCTGAGGTCAGGTATTACCTTTGATTTGTAAAGGAGGGATTTGGGGACTTTGCCGGCCATTATCGCTTCCTTTACATCAAATTCCTTGAGGAAATTTATAAGCTCGCCCAGTTTGCCGACATTTATCCACCTGATCTCATCCGACAGGTCATTCATTTCAACAGGCGCGAGATTTTCCAGCGCAACGGTAATTACCCTGTAGCCACGCTCCATAGCATCTTTTGCGATTATTTTAGGGAGCTCACCGGTCCCAGCTATAATACCTACATTCTTCATAAATCCCAAATATCAAATTTCAGATAATAAGCTCAAATTCCTTATGTCCGTTTGGAATTTGGTGCTTGAAATTTGGTATTTGCCTCACCTGCATATTCCTCTCTTGTTCTTCTCTATGAATTCAACAAGGTGCTCGACCTCTTTTGTCTCGGGGAGGTCTGATTTGATTTTCTTCAAAGCATCCTTCAAAGTTTTTTTCTCCCTGAAAAGGATCTTATAGGCCTTTTTCAGATTGTTTACCGCCTCATCGGAAAACCCGTGCCTCTTCAAGCCGATAACGTTGAGTCCGTATAATTTGGCGCGGGCCCCGGACGCCATCGTGTAAGGAAGGATATCCTGTCCAATGCCGCTGAATCCGCCGATCATGGCATAGGCGCCTATGCGGGTGAACTGGTGTATCGCCACAAGGCCGCCCACTACTGCAAAATCTTCTACAATTACGTGCCCTGCAAGTGTTGCTGCATTAGCCATTACCGTGGAATTGCCGATTTTACAGTCGTGTGCTACATGCACGTATGCCATCAGGAAATTTGAATCGCCGAGCTCCGTCAGGCCGTCACCTCCCACAGAGCCCCTGTGAATGGAAGCATATTCCCTGATGATGTTCTTTTTCCCGATTTTGATCCCTGTTTTCTCGTTTTTATATTTAAGGTCCTGCGGAGGGAGGCCGATCGATGCAAAAGGATAAATGGTGCAATCCTCTCCTATTTCCGTATTCCCGTCAACAACCACATTGGATATGAGCCTGGCCCCTTTTTTTATTACAGCTCCCTCTCCTACGATACAAAAGGGACCTATGGAAACGTTGTCGGCAAGCTCTGCCTTTGAACTGACTACCGCTGTTTTATGTATTTCTTTCGGCATTCATCCTCCTATACAGTGCCGCAAAAACCATGCAAAATTTTTCCAGGAGCACTAGAGCTCTTAATCAGCGACCATGGCGGTAAACTCCGCCTCGGCCATCAATTTATCTCCAACAAGGGCATTGCCGGAAAACTTCCACACAGTGCCTCTTTTATGTGTGGCTGTTACTTCAAGCCTGAGCTGGTCGCCGGGTGAAACGATCTTCCTGAATTTGGCTTTTTCAATGCTCATGAAATATACCGCTTTCCCGGCGGCGCCTGATTTAAAGGCGAGTATGCCCGCCACCTGAGCCATGGCTTCCACGATCAATACCCCCGGCATTACCGGGTTATTGGGGAAGTGGCCTTGAAAGAACGGCTCATTAATGGTCACGTTCTTCAGCCCGACCGCCTTGACTTCAGGTTCCAGTTCGATGATCCTGTCAACGAGCAGGAAGGGGTATCGATGAGGGAGCAGGGAAAAAATTTCTTTAATGTCTATCATATCTCCTCCTGGTGATTGAGTTATTAAGCAGTTGCATGCATTCCGAACGGACTAAGCCCCCGGTTACTTTCCGCCTTCTATTGCTTTGATCTTCTTCTCGAGCTCTTCAATTTTTTTCTTAAGTTCAGGAAGCCTGGCAAATACCGCGGTGGCCTTCAGCCAATCCCTGTGGGGCATCAACGGAACGCCTGAATAGATCCCCCGCTTCACTTCGCCGAGAACGCCGGATTTTGCTCCGACCATTGTGCCTGACTCCACATGCGCATGATCCGCAACGCCTACCTGTCCTCCCAGGATAACGCCGTCCTCAATGCGGGAACTCCCCGCTATTCCGACCTGCGCGACCAGGATAACATTTCTGCCGATATGAACGTTATGCCCAACCTGGACGAGATTATCTATTTTGGCGCCTCTTCCGATAGTCGTATTGCCGGTAGTTGCCCTATCAATGGTTACGCCGGCGCCGATCTCAACATCATCTTCTATTATAACACCGCCTACCTGCGGAATTTTTTGGTGAGCGCCCTCTTCATAAACGTATCCAAAACCGTCGGAGCCTATGACAGAGCCTGAATGTATGATAACCCTGTTGCCGATTGTGACTCCCTCACGGATGGTGACGTTCGGGTATATAAGGCATTCCTCGCCTATTACGCTGTCTTCTCCGATAAACACTCCGGGATGGATTACACTTTGAGAGCCGATCTTTGCGCCCTCTGATATATAGGCAAAATCATAAACGGACACATTGCGCCCCAGGGATGATTTTTCCGAAACAAAGGCGTTCTTGCTGATGCCTCTGCAGGGCCGGGGCTTTACATGGAAATGGGCAAGAAGCTTTGCGAAGGCATATTGAGGATTTCCGGTCTTTACCTGCGGTTTCTGCAATCCCTCTATAAAATCTTTTACCAGTACTGCCGCTGCCCTGCTGCTCGCAATCTCCTTCAGCCGCTTCCTGTCGGACAGGAATGTTATGTCTCCCTCTTTTGCGTCAGATATGCCGGAGGCGCCCGTTATTTCAATATCTTCCGCCTGAGGAGGGCCGATAATTTCGCCATGTATTATCTCTGCGATATCCTTTAGTTTCATATATGAACCAGGTATGGTCCCCGGTGGCGCGAGACAGTTCAAAGCGAATTAAACTGTCTCAGGCTGCACTAATTCCCTATTTCTTGGAAGAGGCTTTCGAGACCTTAAGCTCATTGTACCTCTTGATGATCGTATCGGTAAGATCCAGGGATTTGTTCCCGGATAAGATTGACTGGATAGGGAAGATTGCATCATACTTCCCTTCCTGCCCTACCTTATCGACGACTTCAATAATTTCCTTATATATCGATTCGGTCAGCTCCCTGCGTTTTCTCTCCAGTTCTGCGTTGACATCGGAACGCATCCGCTGAAAATCTCTCTCCGAGCGCTCGAGCTCCTCCAGTTTTGTCCTCTTTGCATCGGGGGATATGATCGCGGCCTGTTTTTCGAGGTCGGCTTTCATCTTCTCAATAGCCTTCCCCTTTTCATTTATTGCCGCCTGCTTTGATGCCATGAAATCTTTCAATCCGGATACGGCCTTTTTCCCTTCCTCCGAGTCGTTTGCTGCTTTGTCAATGTCGACGAACCCTATCTTCGTATCGGCCGCGTGTGCCGTAAAGGCCAGGCCTGATACAAGTACGGTAAGTCCCAAGATCATGATCGCCAAAATCTTTCTCATTTTTTCCTCCAAATTTTATTTCGTGACGCATAACGGATAAAGGTACGTCCCCAAAACCCGTTACGCATTATTCTTCACGTATTATGGTTTTTAAAAGAATGATCCGAATGTAAACTCTATCTTGCTCGCAGATTCACCGGGTTTCTGTTTGAGGTTGTAGCCCCACTCAATCCTGATGGGGCCTACCGGTGAAATCCACCGGATACCGGTTCCCGCGGTGTACCTGAGATCGCTTCCCAGGGTTTCTCCTGTAGAATAAGCCCGTCCGGCATCAAAGAAAACGAGCCCTTTGAACTTGTATTCGGATACTATGGGGAAGATATATTCTCCATTAAATATGAGCTCTTTATCTCCGCCGATAGGCTCTCCGTTATTGTCCAGCGGCCCGCCTTTGCCGTAGCCCAGTCCGCGCACAGTATAAATACCTCCGACATAGTACCTTTCATAGAGGGGGAGCTTTTTACCGAATATGCCCGAGCCAAGGCCTATCCTTCCGCGCAGGTGGATTGTGGTAACGTCAAAGACCGGGAAATACCAGCTGGAATCAAGGAGCTCTTTGATAAACGCATTTGTTCCGCCCAGTCCCGCAAAAGTGAAGTATGCCGCATGTCGTGTGCCCTTTGAAGGGTCAAGGTAATTGTCTCTCGTATCTCTTGCCAGGGAAACACTGATACTGCTTGTCGTGTTGGTGCCTGCCTGGTCCTTTACTATTGTCGAGGCATCGTCCCTTACGTTGAATATCGTTGTCTTCTCAAAATTATACGTTGTGGTCGCGTTCCAGTATTCCCAGAAATTCTTGCCGAAGGAGACCTCGAAACCGGTGGCCTTCCTGTCAAAGTTGCCGTACTTTCTTGTGGTCTTATAGATGCTGGTGCCGAAGGATATGGGTTTATCCATGAACCATGGATCCCTGTATGATAATTCGTAGAAGGAACTCCTGCCGCCGAGCTCTCCGCGCAGCTTTACATACTGCCCTTTGCCGAATAAATTGCCCTGGGTTATATCCACCATTGCGACAAATTTATCTACAGAACTGTAACCTCCGCCGAAGCTCAGGAAACCTGTGGGTTTCTCCTTCACCGTTACATCGAGGTCAAGGAGCTTTTCCTCGGATCTCGGTTTGGGTGCGATGTCAACGGTCTCGAAGAATTGGAGATTGTTCAGCCTTTCGTAACTTCTCTTCAGCGCGGATGCGTCAAACGTATCACCCTCATCAAGCCGGATCTCTCTTCTGATTACTTTGTCCTTTGTTTTTGTATTGCCCGATATCTCTATCTTCCCGATGCTGTATTTATCTCCCTCATTGATCCTGTAGACGACTTTTACCTCTCTCCTGTCTTCGTCAGGAATGATGTCAGGGGATATCGATACAAGCGCATACCCGTTATTCGAATACTTCTCGGTGAGCGCAGTGACATCTTTGGTAAGGGTTGCTTTATTGAAGACCTTATTGGGCGAGAGCTTTATCAGCTCTCTCAATTGGGCCTCCGTGAATGCCTTATTGCCGGCTATGTCCACGGCGGTTACCTTGAACTGCTCCCCTTCGGAAACCTGCAGGGCAATCCGCATCCCCTTCTTATCTTCGGTCAGTTGGATTTTCGGTTCTCCGACGGTCACTTTTAAATAGCCGTTGTTATAGTAGAGGTCTTTTATCTTTTCTATGTCAGCCCTCATGACATCCTTTTTATAATATCCCGTGCCTGTAATGAATGAAAACAGCCCCCGTTCCGCTGTCTTCATCGCCTTTTTTATCTTCCGTGCAGATATGGCTTTATTCCCTTCTATTTTTATCTCTTTTATCTTGACCTTCTGTCCTTCGTTTATCTGGTAGGTCAAGGCCACTTCGCCTTCGGCGACCTTTCTTACGACAGGCACGACCTTTGCAAGATAGAACCCCTCATCCTCATAGAACGTCCTTAGTTTTGCGGCGTTGTCGTTTATAAGTGTAATATCCGATATCGCGCCTGTGGTGACGGTAACGTGCTCTTTCAGCTTGGCATCATCAAACTTCTTGTTGCCCTGGAAATCCACTCTTATAATGGTGGGCTTTTCCTTAACGACATAGATAACCTTTATCCCGCCTTCGAAAGGCTCTATATTGACATTCACATCATCAAAATAGCCCATCTTATAGATCGTCTTTATGTCTTCTGAGGTCTTTTCATTGGAAAGAGGCTCGTTTATTTTCTGGGATATTTTTGCCTTTATCGAGCCTTCTTCAATGCGCTTTAATCCTTTTACCTCTATGGCGGTTACAATGGGAAGCTCTTCAGAATGGGCAGCCCTGGGATGCAGGCCGGGCAGCACGATGGCCGCTACTAATAGAATAATGCTGTAAAGTACACTCTTTGTCTTCATAATCAATCCATCCGGAGGATTCCAGCACATGAGGCCTTTTGTATCCCCCTGCTTCTGCTGTAAATAAATGCTGTCATCTCAAGCCCTCCCGGACATGCAAGTTTTTTTCGGGGAATTGCCCCGCCTCATATGACATGCGGCGACAGAAAGATTGCCCCTCCGGCAACATCGTTTAGCGGTTAGTATACCACAATCCGATTCCAAAATATTAATTTTTTACAGCTTTGGACGGGCGATTAGAAAGTATTTAAAACAGATAAGTCAGACCAGGCGTTTATTGCAATTATTCCCTACGATCGTCGACAGGGAAAGGAAGCAATTAGTGGTTGGAGTTCCCTTTGTTGCTGAAATCTTTCAAGTGCCCTAAAAGGGATTTAAAGCCGGTCCAGAGGAGATTAAGGTCACGAAAGGAGCGTGCTGTAATAAGCGAGCGGAAGATGAATTTCGGATGAAGATGCAATCTCCAGATTCTATTGCACCATTCCTGGGGATCGCCTACATTGCTTTTAATGAGGATATGGGACATGTCAAATTTCTCATAGTCGTAAGGGTCTTCCATGAGCCATCCGTTCCTGATAGCCCTTTTCCATAACAGTGTTCCGGGGTAGGGGACTAAAATACTGGCTTGAAGGGAGTCTCCGGCTCTCGTCTTATAAAGCAGGAGTTCTCTGGCCATGGATAGGGTCGCTTCTGCCTCTTCTTCTGTTTCTTCGGGATATCCTACCATATTGGTCATGAGGACAATAAGCCCGCAATCCTTTGCGTTTTTTATCCCCCTTTTAATATCCGCAACGCCCTCTTTCTTATTGATAACTTCCCTTAGAATCCTTTCTGATCCGCTTTCTATCCCGACCTTGAGCAACCTGAAATTGCACTCTTTGAGGAGTCTGCATACCTCTTTCGTTAAGAGGTCAGCCCTTGCATTGGTTGATATATATACCCTTTTCCGGAGCCCCTCCTTCATTAGGAGTCTGGAAAATTCCCTCAGCCAATTAATATCCCATACCGGGCCGCTTTCGTTATCATCAAAAACTTCCACTACGCCTAATTCCTCTACTAAATATTTTATCTCTTTAACGACATGCTCCGGGGATCTGAGGCGGGCGCTAAAACGCCAGAGGGCTTGTTGCCAGATACAGAACGAGCATACAGATATCCCCTTAGCGCCTGAGCAGCCACGTCCGGATAATATGTAGGTGGCTGGTTTTTTAAGATACGCCTCTCCGTAGAGGTTCCATTTTGTGAGGTGTCTATCGATGAAGGGAAGAGCATCGAGATCAATGTGTGGATCAAGCTCACCCGTTCTTTTGATTTGGCCCCCGTCCTTGTAGTAACAGCCGCCGGGTAATGACCCGAGCTTTCCTGACAGAAATTCCACTAAGTGGGTAAAGGTAAAATCATATAAGCCTCCAGCCAGGACATAATCTGCCGAAGAGGTGCCAAGGGTCTCCTTCGGGAAAAAACTTACATGGTCACCGCAGAGTACAATTTTTACATCCGGAATGAGCTCTTTGAGGTGGCGTGTATAATGCACATGCTTTTTGATAAGCGGCGCTTTGGTTTCCATTAATATTATCTGTGGTCTGAAATCCACAAGGCGGCTCTCGAAACTTTCCGAAAGAGATATATCATTCATTCCATCAAGCCATAAGACTTCATGCCCTTTCCGTGATACGGACGTTGCAGCTGAAGCCGGAACAAGAGGATATATCTTGACTTCAGGAGAGCTTGAATAGCGGAACTGCCTGTTCTGCCCTAAAAGTGGTCTCTTACCGCCCTTGAAAAAGGTGGGATAAATAATCGCGACCCTAATGTGAACCCCCTCCTGACAGAGTAGAACGGTAGTTTGCAATTACTTTAAGCACAGACCTGAGGTCCAGCTTGCATTGCAGATTTAGTTCAGATAGCGCAGTATTATAGCAATGTTTGCAGGAAGAGATATTCGACAAATGCTCAAAGGATTCCTTGAAGCCATTAATTGCAATATTTTTGGCTTGTATTATCCCGACTGTTTGATAG
The DNA here is from genome assembly GCA_023476565.1 of Nitrospirota bacterium. Lineage (GTDB taxonomy): Bacteria > Nitrospirota > Thermodesulfovibrionia > Thermodesulfovibrionales > Dissulfurispiraceae > JAMCVZ01. The sequence continues at coordinate 9,835 of JAMCVZ010000010.1, read as the reverse complement.
CATGGGTAAACACTGCCATCGCATTCAACATAACAGTAATTGACGCCCGCATAGCAAGGAATCATTGTCTTTTTTAATCCCTCGTCCATGCAGGATATGTCCTCGGGGGAAAATTTCTCTTTGGCAAAAGTCGGCCAGTTTAACACTTGCTTAAAATTACTTTCAGAGTAGAATACAGGGGCGCCGTTTCTTTTGTAATTTGAGATTTTCAAGAATGCAGCTTTGTAATCATCATCTGCAACTTTGTTGAGCTGCCCGCGACCACCCTCTTTCTCCACCTTTGCAACACCTATATTGAACGCTATATTGACGGCATATTTTTGAGCAGTAGCTATAAGGAAATCTATATCATTGATGTTTTCATCAATAAGGCAGGTGAAAATGAGAGCGCGCATGTTGTGTTTCTTTGCTACTTCAATGGCATTTAGTACTTTCGAGAAATTGCCTGCCCCCCTCAAGGCATCATGATGCTCCTCACATCCTTCCAGACTCAACACCAGCAAGTCGATCTTATCCTTGATGAACCCTGCATGCCTCTCTAAAAGCACTCCATTTGTGCAGAGGCTCATCTCGATTCCCCGGTCATATATATAGCTGATTATTTCCTCTGCATCTTTTCTGACCAGGGGCTCGCCCCCCTCAATGGTAATTCGCTTTGTGCCCATTGCCCTCAGGGCATCAATGGTTTTTTTGATTGTATCGAGAGGAACTTCTTCATTTTGGACTCTTCCGTACTCTCCATAGCAATGCGTGCACTTCAGATTGCACTTGCCTGTGATCGCCCAATTTACCATAAACGGAAACCTTCTTCCCCTTATTCTAGAATCAAGGAGTGAAGCCCCCATCAGCATTTTATTCAGTAATGACAAATCTATTCCGGTTTTTTTGATAATAGTTTCTTACTTATCTTGTACATGATGCCTCTGTGAAAATCGACTGCCCTGTTATTGCACATTTCATGGCAGCAGTAGCATCGAATGCATTTGTTGTAATCGATAACAGCACTGCCTTCCCTTAAGGTAATCGCGGAGGCCGGGCAGCTCTTCTTGCAAATGCCGCATCCGGCGCAGTTCCTGTTGATCACAGGCTTTAGAGTCAGCATATCCTTAAAAAGGAATTTATATGTTTTAAACAGAAAGGAAGGATTTACAAACCCGTCCATTGTTACCGCAGTATCGGGAAAGATAAAATCGGTAATTCGATTATACTTGCCGTTGGCTATAATATTATCCCTATTCAGAAATCCCCGTTCTTCCGATTTTAAAAGGACGGGATTTTTTCTGTAATCCAGTCCCACCATATCACAGAAAACATAATCAGCTGCAAAAGGGCTGTCGGATGCTATGATATGTCCGACCTCTCTCGGCTGGCCATCTGCAGGGCCATTCCCTTCCATGCAGACGACTGCATCAATAAGAGACAGCCGGGGCTTGATAAAGTGCGCAATATCAACGAGCATTTCCGAAAAGTTACCTATGCCTTTCAGTTTCAGGTGATACCCAGCTTTATACATTCCCGGGATAGTCCCGAAAAGATTTTTAACCGCCCCTGTAAGATAGGTAAAGCCGTGTGTCTTCCCTTTTGCAATATTTATAATGCCGTCTGCTGAAAGGATCGGATTTATAATATCCAGGTACTTAATGACTTTTCCGGACGGAATTTTTACATTCGTGTAATCAGTATTGTAATTAAATTCAACATCCAGATTCTTGAACAAATCAAAGTAGCCGCAAGTTTTATAGACACTCCTTAATGATTCCGGGGTGTAGGGGGTTCCTGTGCCTGGGCTCTCGACAATGACAGGGTTGACCCCATTTTCAACAAGCTCTTTGCAGACAGCATACACGATCATCGGATGGGTTATGATAGCCTTATCAGGATGAGAAGCTTTTAAGATATTTACCTTGACAGCAATTTTATCTCCTTTTTTAAATAAAGCTCTTACACCGCCATGTGCAGCAAAAATATCTTTTATTGCAGAGCTTACTTCAGCGGTATTATATGAGGTGCATTTAGTAACCGCAACTTTATTTCTGTTCATTTCATTCTATCTTCTCAATTTTATATGAGAACTCTATATTAGCGGTTTTAAAGGTTCTTTTAAAGAAACCGTAAAGAAAGCCAAAACCGTATAGAGCATCGGTTAAGAGAAATATCGCGGGATAATATAAATAAAAATATTTATCCATCAAGCACTGCGAAAACCACGAAAGAGTAGCTGTAAATAAATATAAAAACAGAGGGGCAGAAACAATAAATATATCTATTTTACCGGAAATCCCTAATATTAAATAAAGTGGCAGGTATAAACTGAAAAAAACCGGAATCAAAATCAACGGCTTAAAACTTTTTGGTGAAATCCTTGTTTGTTCTCCCCTTCCCCTTCCATAGTTGAATATCTGGTTTATAAAATCTTTGAATGTTTCTCTTTGAGACTTGAAAACATAAATTTCAGGGTCATATAACACTTTCTCTCCAAAAGACTTGACGCGGTGAATAAATTCATTCTCTTCATTCGGATACAGGTTTTCATTCAGTTTCCCCACTTTATCAAAGATACTTTTCTTGACTATGAGATTGCATAGAATAAGCTCTGAATCATCCGTTTCCCTCACCCCGCCCCTTTTAGAATATCGTGAAGAGATTTTACCGACTGCCAATGGTGAGGATAAAACCGAATTAAAATTTTTTTGCAGATAATTATCTTGAGGATGGATAATTGCGGGGCCTCCTATTACGGAGACCTTCGGATATTTTTTTATCAACCCCTTAAACTTTTCCAGTGATTCACGCACCACTATCGAATCGTTATCTATAAAATAAATATAATCATTCCGAGCCATATCTATGCATTTATTCCTCTGTTTGGTAGGATTATTGCCCGATACTGCAAATATCTCGCAGGCTATCCCTGCCTTTTCACATGACGTCTTTACGGAGACTACAGTCTCCTCTATAGTATCTGTCTCTCTATGAGGGATTATGAATGTTAAAGCAATATTATCTCGTATCATTTTTTAATTACTTCAAAGACTATTTTATAAAATGCACGAAGGCCTTCAGTCTTCTTGTGAAAAAAGTATATGTTTTTAAGCTGAATAGCTGCTTTAGAATATAATTGACCCTTAAATAGTATTCTTTATAAGCCTTTTTATACATCCTGTCTATCAGTTCTTTATTGATATGTTTATATTCGAAGCAAAGTTTACCTTCATATGGGCCGTATTCATCCCAATCATTTATAAATATTTTTCCATTTCTTTTGACTTCCTCATATAAATACGAGCCTGGATACGGAACAGCAATTACGAATTGCACATAAGTAGGCTCAATTTTCTTTGAGAAGCGGATTGTTTCCTCCATTGTTTCCTCGGTTTCTTCCAGATTTCCAAGCATCATGAAAGCTGTTGTCTCAATGTTGGACTTTTTGGCAATAGAAACCGCATCTTCTATTTGTCTTATGCTTATCTTCTTCCCTATGGTATCGAGTATTTTTTGAGAGCCTGATTCTATTCCAAGAGCAATTCTGTAACACCCCGCCTCGTTCATTTTTTTTAATAATTCGTAAGATACGGTATCAACCCTAATCCCGTTTGGGCAACTCCAAGGGATTTCTAAATTTCTCTTTAATATCAGTTCGCAGATTTCGAATACACGGTCAACATTAGTTGTGAACGTATCATCGACTATAGCAATTTCTTTTACCTTATATTTTTTTATAAGCTCTTCCCATTCCTGCATGACGTTTTCAGGACTTCTTGCGCGGAAATGCCTCCCAAATACTGCTTTATAGCAGAAGGTGCAGTTAAAAGGGCATCCCCTTGAAGTCATGATATTGCCTACAGGCAGTCTGTTGCCTAAAGCTGGCTGCCCCTTATAGAGTTTTAGGGGTGGAAATAAATGCCTTGCAGGGGAGGGCAGACTGTCAAGGTCTTTTATGTACGCTCTATCAGGATTATGAACGATATTTTTATCCTTAACATATGATATTCCTTTAACTATTGCAGGATTATTCATATGGTTGCACAAATCAACAATTGTAAATTCGCCTTCACCCCGCACTACAAAGTCGATATTGTTTGAAAGCGGCTCTTCAGGCATAGCTGTAGGATGCGGCCCGCCGATGACTGTTTTTGCATGTATATTTTCTTTCACGATTTTTGCGGTTCTGTAAGCGCTTTTGACTGTCGGCGTAACTGCGCTAAATCCCACAACATCTGGATTTTCCTTTTTTATAAGGGAAATCAGTTCGGTATCGTTGTATGGTTGCACTGTAAAGTCGATAACCTTAACATTATGTCCTGCCGCTTCCAGACTCGATGCGATATAAGCTATTCCTAATGGAAGGAAGGATTCAGCGCCGAACAGGGATTTCCACGGAGTTGGTCTTATAAGCAATATTTTCATGTCAATCTAAGTCCATATTCATAAATATTAGCCGGGAGTTGTTTTTTTATCAATCATTGCCCCTTCTATTTTCAATCTTTTTTGAATGTTTCCATCCAAATATAAAATGAAGTGCACCGCCGAGCACATGGAATATATTTTTAAAGGTAATAGTTTCCAATATAAGTTTTATAAGTTTTTGAGGTCTTAAGTAAAATTTTTTGTAAGCTTTTTTAACCATTTTTTCGACAAGTTGCTTGTTTATGTATCCATATTCGAAGTAACTTTTCCTGTCAAATTGACTGTATATATCCCAGTCTTTTATCAAAATCTTGCCTTTCTCCCTTATAATTTCATATAACCTTGTTCCCGGAAACGGCGTGGCAGCAGAAAATTGTGCATAATCAGGGTCAACCTTTATCGCAAAATTAATTGAGTCTTGAAGCGTTTTCCCCGTATCGCCAGGATTTCCCATCACAAAAAAACCTATCGTTTTTAAATTAACTTTTTTGGCGATTTTCATTGCTTTTTCTATGTCCTCAAGTTTTATTTTTTTACCAATGGAATTTAAAATATCCTGGTTCCCAGATTCGATTCCAAAGGCAATACGATAACATCCAGCCTCTTTCATCAGAACCGCAAGTTCCTCGTCGAAAAAATCCGCTCTAATCCCATTTGGGGTTGACCATGGAATTGCAAGATTCTCTTTTATGATTAGCTTGCAAATGTTCTTTGCCCTGTCCAATTTAATATTAAACATATCATCCTGTATCGCAATTTCTTTCACATTGTAAGTTTCAATAAGCCATTTCCATTCTGCTATTAAATTTTCAGGGCTTCTGACTCTGTAATGCCGTCCATAAACTCCTTTATAACAAAAGACACAATCGAAAGGACAACCGCGTGAGGTCATTATATTCGCCGCCGGCGTTCTTTCTGAAATAAGAGGTTGCGGATTTGTGTACTTATCCAGAGGCGGGAAAAGATGATATGCAGGGAAAGGAATATCATCGATATTTTTTATAAATTCCCTGTGAGGATGGTGTATAATTTTGTTATCTTTCTTAAATGAAACTCCTAAAACCTGTTCTGCGCTCTTTCCTTGTTCTAATATGCTGCAAAGTTGTACTATTGTGTCTTCTCCCTCTCCTCTGACAACATAATCTATATATGGAAGCTTGGCTGATTCCTCCGGTAATGCAGATACATGAGGTCCTCCGAGTACAGTAATTGCGTTAAATTTCTTTTTTGCTTCCCTTGCAATTTCCCATGCTCCTCGAATAAGGGGTGTTGTAGCGGTAATTCCAACGACATCAGCTTTTTCCAATTCCCGATCCGGGAAAATACGATAATCAATAATTTTCACATTATGCCCAGCTTTTTCAAGAACCGATGCAATATAACCTAATCCTAAAGGAACAGTCTTTGACCTTATCCAAATGTTTTCTCTGGGATGGATTAAAAGAATTTTCATACTTTAGCAAACTGCATCATAAGAACTTTTTGTAAAACGTGAATTTTAAAATCCTAATCCTTTTTTTATTTCATCAATGGTTAACTTGAACGGTAACAATACAGCTTCCTTCACAATTTTTTTGCTCATCTTAGAGCTTCCGCTGTTTCTTTCGTAGAAAATTATAGGGATTTCAGCAATCTTCAAACCGGCCTTATGCATTTTATATACCATTTCTATTTGAAAGGCATAGCCGTTTGACCTTATTCCCTCAAGCTCAATTAACTCTAACGCCCTTTTAGTATAACATCTATAGCCGCTTGTTAAATCGGTAAACTGTGTAAGTCTTAGCAGTGTAGATGCATACCAGTTGCCGAATTTGGACAGTAATAATCTTTTAAAATCCCAGCCGACAACACTGATGGTATTATTGATGTATCTCGAGCCGACCACCATATCGCAGCCTTCCCCGACTTTTTTTATGAAATAGGGGACAGCTGCAGGGTTGTGCGAATTATCCGCATCCATTTCAAAAAATAATTCGTATTCTCTTTGAAGTCCCCATTGGAAGCCTTTAATATATGCGGTGCCAAGTCCGAGTTTTGAAGGTCTTTCAAGCATATGAACTCTTCCGGTATCAAAAAAACTACTGACTATCTCTTTGGTTTTATCGGTTGAATTATCATCAACAACAAGGACATTCAAAAAACTGAAGTCCAGGAGCTTGCAGAGTATCGCATCAATATTTTTTGCCTCATTGTATGTGGGGAGGATTGCCAATGTCTTCATGGTCGCCATAGAGAAATATTACCTCTGACGGAGATTATACCATATGCTTTTATCTTTCTTCGGATAGCCACCGGTCACCTGTTATGCCAAATAAAGGGCCGCAGCCCACACAATAAAAGCACATATGAGCCCGATAAAGTACACCCATCTCTTTTTAAGAATCCACACTATAACAAGCCCGATATACATGAACAACGAGGCAACGGCAAGTAAAGACCAGGCGACGGAGGGAGAGAAATCCTTTTTCATTATCCCGATCTGCTGCTCGTATCCTTTTTTAAAATCACTTACCATGCCATCTCTTACGAGGAGCCGTGCCTTGATAGATGCGATTCTATCATTCAGAAGCGGGATATCCCTGCCGTCAGGAACTACAAAATGGCGTGCCAGGTAACGGGACGACCGTATTGTTTCATAACACAGGAGCGCAAGCTCATGCTCATTTTTGTTCTCAAGCATCATTGCAAGATTCATCAGATTTTCTTTTGCCCTCCTCTCAAGGGGGCTGAAGGGAACATGCGCATTGAGGACATGATCGAAATACATAACGGCATCTTTAAAATTGTCTTTTTTAAGGCTATTCACTCCCTGGTTGTAGCTTTGCCATTGGTCGAATAATAGCCGCATGACTATTATGGAAAGCATGGAGACAACCATAATTGCTATGTATGCAGCTATTTTACTCTTATGTAGTAAAGAGGCCATTTGTTGTGCTCCTGGATAAGGGTTGCCAGCGAAAAATAGGGCAAATTCTTATTAGTCACCTTGACTGTATAGAGCTCTTTCAGCTTTTCATCTGCGCCGAAATAACTCACTGATACCGTTTTCCCCGTTTTCCCATATTTCTCATCACCGTAAAGCCTCCCGAGCTCCGAGTAATGAGTAATATATCTGTTGCAAATTCCCCTGGAAAGCCAATCATCAGTAAAATGGGAAAGACAGGGATAGGGATTAACTATCTTTTCTGCAATCATCAAGTTATTATTAAAGGCGGCTGTATTATCACCCCCCTTGAGCCGCATTTCTTCAACGGTCTTTCTCTTCGGCAGATATAAATGCACAAGAGAGAAAGGTTTGCTGTACAGATATGACTCATAAGGGAACTTGCTGTCTATCATATCCGTCCCGTAGAATCTGTTTTTCATCATGAGAGGTACCAGTTTACTTACCTTTCCAGTGAATACTTCCGGATAGATATCCCCATAAATCTCTTTTTTGCAGCTTTGGTAGAACCATGCCCTCTCCTTGATCGTGGCAGCGCCCGACTGGCAGATGTCCTCACGGTACCGGCCGATGAGTTTGATATACCAGCCCTGAAATATCGCATCATCGCCATAAGAGAGAATAATGCTGTTCACCGGCAAGATGGAGAATGTGTCCTTGATGGCCTGGTAGGGGACATAATTAGTGCGGTAATTGCTGTCGGTCGCCCTCGATATCAGGAAGATCATCGGCAGCATAATAATGATAGCCGGCACGGCCTTGCTGAGTATCGTGAATCTCATTTGCTTGAGCCATAGGAGTATCTGGCAGAGGCCTATTCCCAGGAAAAGGGCATAAAAAGAGAATGCGGGCAGATAGAATTGATGGCCTGAAAGATAGTAATCCTTTTCCGAAAGGTTTTCCATGAAAAAGGTATTGATTTTCGCCAGAAGCGGACCGTAGGCAAAAAGACTTATGAGTATGAAAAGAAGGAGCCGGGAGTATTTTTTGTAGAGATAATATGCGCCGACGAAGAATAAAGGATACGAATAAACAGAGAAGCTTTTGGTGATCAGTGATAGGAAATTTTTAACCGCATACCAATATTTCGATACGCTGCTGAACATGTAGAGAGCAAGTGAAATGCTGTTTTTTTCTCCATAATCGCCTCTGGTCAGGAGTTTATAGAAATCATGGAAATTATATACATTGTACGTGGTGAAAAAGCTCCCGCTTCCTGCCCGGATAAATGCATAACTGTAGAGGATAAATCCAAGGGCAGCAGTGAAGCATGCGGTGGCCAGAAGTTTCAGTGTCAGATGTCTTCTGTAAAAAAGGAGGGCGAAGAGTACCGGGATGACCATAAGTATCCCCGTATGGTGGTTGGTCATGGTCAATCCAAAGAGAAAGGCGGTAATGAGCAGAGCCCATTCCTTGAAACCGTCGAGATATACATGAAGCCACATGGAGAATATGAGCAGAACAATAAAGAGGTTAAGTGGATAAAACTTGGCAATTACGGACTGCGTCATGTAAGAATATGATACAAGGAGCGTTGCTGCTGCGAAAAAAGAAGCGGCTTCGTTTTCTGTAAGCCTGTATGTCAGCCAGTAAACAAGCATAAGGTTGATAGAGCTGAACAGTGCGGATATGAGCGCAACCCTGAAGGCCATATTGCCGAATGGCAGGAATGTAAACAGTTTGCCTATGAGCAAATAGAAAGGATAACCGGACGGATGGGCCAGACCCATATAATAAGATGCTGTAACAAGCTCACCCGCATCACCGGAATTAACATTTGGGGTTAAGAGAGAAAGGAAGACAGCGAAGGAAAAAAGGAAAACGATGATGTATCTGCTCATTGATAAAGGGTGCTATAGCTGATTCTCAAGGCATTTCTCGACGTAAAGACCTGGAGGGCGGCGCAAGCCGCCCTGAGCATGACTAAATCTTAGTGCCAAGCAGTGGCCCCAGTATTGTCAATGGTATACTGGGTTGAGCTTGAGCCGCCATTGGAATTGATAGCTGAGATTGTGTAAGTAGATGTGCTTCCCGTTACAGTGATGGAATTGCCTGCACTTGCCTTTGCACTTACTGGAGCGGTTATAGCTGAGCCGGCACCGATGGTGAACGTCGTATAGCTCTGGTTATCCGCAAAAAATGCCTCTAAAGAGGTTGCTAAGTTCCTTGCGTCAGCCTGCATGCTTGCCCTTACACCCCTCTGCCTGTAAGCAGCGAACTGGGGTATCGCAATAGCTGCGAGGATCGCGATGATCGCAATAACGATGAGCAGTTCAACGAGGGTAAAACCTCTCTCATCCCTGACTTTCATTTTGTTGATGAGTTCTAACATTCCTTAAGCCTCCTGTCTTGCGTTATAGCGTTGAGCGTAATGCGTTATGGCACAACTTTTATAAAGGCAATAACTCTGACACTACAACTCTCTAACGCTTAACAATCTTATCCGTCAAAGACGGATCTATCACAAAACAATAAAACATTTTT
>JAMCVZ010000047.1 GCA_023476565.1 Nitrospirota bacterium | reverse complement strand
AAGGCCGGGTTGACGGCAAAAGAGGTTGCCGACATGATCCATGCCCATCCTACCCTTGCCGAGGGGATTATGGAAGCGGCTGAAGACGTGCATGGAGAGGCGATACACTCACCCAGAAAATAAAAAAACAAAATTAAGGAATTCCCACGTTTTTGAATTTTTTCTCTTGCTTTTTGATCTCTCCGGTTATCATAGCAGACAGTGCTCTTGCATACCGGTGACGATTCTTTTTTGGTAAATAGGGACAGTCCCCAGCGCAAAAATTAGGTTAGTGTCGTCCAGCAAACATCATTAAATGTTTTTAGTTTGTAGTATAGGTTCAAGAATACTTTTAAGGAGGTAAGGACGATGAAGAAGAATCTCCCGAAAACTGTCAAGGAAGTTGAAGAGGTAAGGATAGAGACCGATCTCCTCATTATCGGCGGAGGCAACTCGGGGTGCTTTGTCGCAATCGAGGCCAAGGAAAAAAATCCTGACCTCGATGTGACTATTATGGAGAAGGCGCATATAGATAGAAGCGGCGCACTGGCTGCCGGCATGGACGCCATTAACACGTACATAGGCGAAGGAGAGACGCCTGAAACCCTTGTTGCATGGAGCCGCGCGCAGGTGGGCGGCGGTCCCCTGAGGGAAGACCTTGCTCTGAGCAACGCCAAGATCCTCAATGAATGCGTGGAGTCTCTGGAAAAGTGGGGAGTGCCTTTCAAGAAGGACGAGAAGGAAAGGTACAAAAGAAGAGGGAGGTTTGACATTTCGATTCACGGAGAACAGTTGAAGCCGATTATTGCAGAGAAGACAAAGAGCCTTAATCCGCGGATATTGAACAGGGTGGCTGCAACCAATCTTATCAGGTCCGGCGACAGGATAACCGGCGCCGTGGGTTTCGGCATCAGGGACGGCAAGTTCTACATAATAAAAGCCAAAGCGACCGTTGTATCGACAGGGGGGGCCGCGGGTCTTTACCGTTCAGCAACCAATGACGGCGCCACCTCGCATCATCAGATGTGGATGTGCCCGTTCAATGTAGGTACGGGATATGCCATGGGTGTAAGGGCCGGAGCGGAATTTACCCTGATGGAGCAGAGGTGGTGCGCAGCGAGAGTAAAGGATTTTACCGGGCCTGTGGACACCATATCCGTGGGGTATAAGGCAAAAATGATAAACAGCAAAGGAGAGATGATCCTCCAGGAAAGATATGCCCACCTCGGAGGAGATACGGCGCCGCGCTATATCAGGGCGAATGCGCCCATGAATGAATGGAGCGAGGGGCGCGGGCCGACTTTTGTGGATACCCGGCATCTTTCTCCCGAGCAGGTCAAGGACCTGAAGATAGATTACCTCAATGAACGGCCCACCTATGTGCTTTTCCTGGCGGCAAGGGGGCAGGACCCCGCTAAAGAGCCGTTGGAGATATACGGCAGCGACCCCTACATAGTAGGTGGACATACGGGCAGCGGTTATTGGGTTGATATTGACAGGATGTCAACCCTCCCCGGTCTCTTTGCCGCAGGCGAATGTGCAGGGGGGATGCCGAATAAATTTGTCGGCGGGTGTGCTGCCGAGGGGGTCCTCGCAGCACGGGGCGCCCTGAAGTATATCGCAAGCGTTAAACATGGCAATCTTGATGAGAATCAGATAGCTTCAGAGAAGGAGAGGGTGTTCTCGCCGCTTCTCAAAGGCTTGAGCATGGAGGCCAAATACAATATCCCTGCCGGACAGGACCAGCGCTGGCAGTATGACGGCGTTACCCCTGAGGAAATGGAAGAGAGATTCCAGAGGCTCATGGACGAATATGCAGCAGGGGTGGGCCAGTTTTTCAAATGCAATGAAGAGCAGCTTAATTATGCGCTCAAACACATCAAGATGCTGAAGGACCAGGTCGGCAGGCTCTTCGCTACCGATCTGCATGAGCTCGTTCTGGTTCACGATGTTATCGACCGCCTCGATGTGGCGGAGGTGGTGGTAATGCACCTGAGGGAGAGAAGGGAAAGCAGATGGCCCGGATGGCAGACCAGGACGGATTATCCCGGGGTCGACCAAGACCTCGACTGCTTCATTAACTCGAGAAAAGACCTTGAAACAGGAGAGATCGGGATGCTTAAAAGGCCCTATGAGCAGGTACTGCCGGGAGACAGGACAAAGGCACCGTCCCCTCTGCCGCTTTCCGCAGAGAAGTCCTGAGCATGAGACAGAAAATTTTCACTATAAAGGAGGATACGCCATGCCGCCATATGTGGTAAAAGACAAGTGTGATGGATGCAAGGGAAAAGAAGAACCCCTGTGCGAGCAGATATGTATCGGTGACCTTATGACACTGGACCCGGGAACAGGAAAGGCGTACTGCAGGTCTTTGAGAGACTGCTGGGACTGCATGTCCTGCACGAAGATATGTCCGAAGGGCGCCATTGAGCAGAGGATACCCTATCAGCTCGGATACCACGGCGCAAAGCTCATCCCGATGATAGGCACTGATTCCATAACCTGGACATGCGTTGACATTAACGGCAAGGTGGAACGGTTCACCTACCGCACAAGGAACAAAAGGTAAGGAACGTATCCAGGAAATGGATGACAGCCTGAAAATAGGGATTTACCTCTGCACCTGCGGAGGCGAGGTCGAGCAGGCCGTTGATGCCGGTTTATTGGCAAAAGAGGCATCAGGATGGCCGGGGGTAACCGTTATCCACAAAGATGCCTCTCTGTGCTCAACGGACGGGATACGCAAAATCAGGGGGGATGTTGAAAAGCTCGGACTCGACAGAGTAGTGATAGCTGCCTGCTCTCCTTTCTTTAAGGTAGAAGAATTTTCCGGTCTCGGCATAAACAAATACCTTGTCGGGCGGGTGAATTTAAGGGAGCAGTGCAGCCGGGTCCACCGTAATAACCCTGAGCATGCCACAAAAAAGGCAAAGACCATGCTCAGGGGCTCCCTCGAGATGGCAAGGCATTCTCAACCGCTTCAGCCTTTACAACTCCCTGCCTTGAAGAGTGCTCTGGTGCTCGGGGGCGGGGTAGCCGGAATAAACGCTTCGATTGATATTGCAGAGACCGGTCATGAGGTGTTCCTTATCGAAAAGAGCCCGTTTCTCGGTGGGAGAGTGGCAGGATTGCACAGGTATTTCCCGCGGATGTGTCCGCCGTCCTGCGGCCTGGAGCTCATGTTTTCGAAGTTGAAAGACAATCCCGCTATTCATATCCTGACCTCTTCTGAAATAGACTCCATAAGCGGCCCTCCGGGGAATTTCGAGATTATGGTAAGGACATGTCCACGGCATATTGATGCGGAGAGGTGCGTGTTGTGCGGTAAATGTCTTGAGGTATGCCCTCAAAATGCCGTTATTTATCCGGAAGGCCCCTCCTTCCCGAATGCCCCGGCTATAAACAGGAAACTCTGTATTGAGGGCTGTGATAAATGCGCCGGGGCCTGCCCTGTGCATGCAATAGCCCTTGATGAAGAGGAGAAGGTGAGCAATAGCAAGGCGGGAGCTCTTATTCTTGCAACGGGATGGGAACCCTTTGATCCGACTCCTCTTGCGGAGCTTGGATACGGAAGACTCGAAAATGTCGTTACGGGCCTGGAATTCGAAAAGATCGCCGGGAAGCATGGGGCATTTTTAAGAGGACTGAAACGGATAGCTTTTATTCAGTGTGTGGGCAGCCGTGATGAACGGCATCTTTCCTATTGTTCCGGCGTCTGCTGCATGGTGAGCATAAAACAGGCGATCTTGCTGAAAGAGATGGAACAAGACACGGAGGTGTACATATTTTATAACGACATCAGGACCCCCGGAGAATATGAAGACTTGTATCGGAAGGCGCGGCAGGCCGGGGTGATATTTGTAAAGGGCATCCCCTCGGAATTGAAGCCGGGTGATGCGAACAAAATAAACTTTTCAGTTTTCGATACCGTGGCAGGGGAACGCCTTGAATTGTCCGCTGACCTTGTGGTCCTTGCAACGGGCATGAGACCTTCGAGCGGAATTGCAGAATTAGGGGGCAAAATCGGCATTGCCCTGAATAAAAACAGCTTTGTCGAATCCCATCTCCAATGTTATCCTCAGGATACCCGGAGGGCGGCTGTTTTCAGCGCGGGCTGCTGCAAGGCGCCGATGGATGTTTCGAGGTCCATCGAGAGCGCGGGCGCAGCCGCGGTCAAGGCCCTTCAGTTCCTGACAGGCGGCATAGAAGTAGTCCCCGACCATTCGGCGGTAAATACATTGAAATGCGATGTCTGCAAACGTTGCATCGAGGAATGCCCGTTCAAGGCATATGCCCTCGATGAAAAAGGCTTCCCGAAGGCCGATATCCTCAAATGCCGCAGGTGCGGGATATGTATGGGGGGCTGCCCTCTTGCCGCTGTATCGCTTGGGGAACTTTCGATAGTTCAGCTTTCGGAGATGATCGATGTCTTCGACAGGTCGTATCTCGACGAGGATGAGCCGGTAATCCTCGGCTTCCTGTGCAGAAACGATGCATACAGGGCAGCGGATGATGCCGGCCTGCGGGGGATTCAGTACCCGCCGAATTTCCTGGGCATCATGGTCCCCTGCGCGGGAGCAGTAAACGGAGCTATCGTGGCGAAGGCCATTTCAACGGGTATTGACGGAATTCTCATTGCAGGATGCCCTGACAGCCAGTGCCATTACATTCAGGGGAGTGCATTGGCAAAAACGAGACTGGACGATATCTCAAACAAGCTCAGGGAGATGTATCTGGAGCCGGAAAGGGTACGCTTTGTAGCTGTCAGCAGGGATGAGCCGGAAAAGTTTGCACGGGCAGTGACGGAGTACGTCAGTGAATTGAAACTCCTGGGCAGGAACCCTTTAAGGCTTTAGTGTATGCACGGCAAGCTCTTCGATAAAGAGAGACTCGGATACTGTTATCAATGCGGGAAATGCTCTTCCGGGTGCGATATCAACCGGCTTGATCCCTCGTTCCAGCCCCACAGGTTTCTCCACCTGATCAGCATGGGGGCCGGGGCCAGGCTTCTTAAGGACGAAGGGATCTGGAAATGCACCACCTGCTTTGCCTGCTCAGAGAGATGTCCGCAAGGAATCAGGGTGACCGAAATCCTCTGGCTTGCGAGGGCTATGGCAGTCGCTTCGGGTTTTGTCCCTGACCTGGTTGCAAACCAGAGAGATGCCCTGCTCAGGACCGGGCGGCTCATTCCTGTAGACAACAGGAAAAGGGAGAGGGCCGGCCTTCCCCAGATACAAGAAGAGCCCTCCCTTGCAGCGCGGATATTTGAGATGGTCCGGAAGCATTGATGAAAACCACGGGGAGCACAGGGAAAAATAAATACCGTTTCCCATCAGTATTTACTGTGTCCTCGCTTAGAAGCGCCTATTTTCGGCTGTGGTTGATTCCCTTATTGAGATAACAGAGAAAGGAGCAGATATTTTGAGATACGCCTTTTACCCTGGCTGCGCAATGCCTGTCAAGGCATTGAAATACGAGATATCCACGAGGAGTCTCGCAAGGAAACTCGGCATAGAGCTGGTCGATGTCCCTGAGTTCGGCTGCTGCGGATATCCGGCGAAATCCATGGACTTTCATGTCGCTCTTATTATGGCCGCACGCAACCTTGCTCTAGCGGAAGAAAGAAATATGGATATCGTAGGCGCCTGTACCGGGTGCGTTGCAACCCTGTCAGAGGCAAAGGAATACCTCGAAGACGGGGACCTCCGCAGTGAAGTCAATAAGAAATTGAAAGCCCTTGGAGTAAAAGAGTTTACCGGCAGGGTCAGAGTCAGACATTTTGCAAGGATATTGATCGAGGACTACGGGCTGGAGCGCTTACGAAAAGAGGTCGTTAATCCGTTGGGTTCTTTGGAGTTCGGCGTGCATTACGGATGTCATTATATGAGGCCGGCCCGGGCTCACGAATATTTCGATGACCCCTCAAACCCTGTTACTCTTGACAGGCTTATCACGAGTGCCGGCGCAAAGAGTATCGATTATACAAATAAAAACCTCTGCTGCGGTCTTACTATAATGGGTATATCGGAGGATACGGGCCTCAGGCTTGCTGCTGAGAAGCTTGAGTGCCTGTCAGAGAGGGGAGTGGATGCAATGGTGGTGGCGTGCCCTTCATGTTGCATTGCTTACGAGAATAACCAGAAGCTTGCGGGAAGGACGCTCGGGAAAGCGTTCAACGTGCCCGTCCTCTACTTTACACAGGTCCTCGGGCTTGCCCTGGGGTTGAGTGAGCGGGAACTGGGTTTTGAATTTAACAGGATCAAGTCGGATAAGATTACCGGGAGCCTTATCCTGTAATCTAAAAATTCATCCTTTGCAAGAATAGTGATTCCGCTTGGACTGCGTTTAGCGTTTAGAATACACTGAAACTATTTGTGCAAATCGCCTATCTTTTAAACTTGACAACACATGCTAATTTGAATTATAACTAAGCTGGTTTGTTGAATAGTCGCTTTATCCGGCGCCTCGTAGTCTTATGCCGGAATAACAGTTCCCGTTCAAGAGGAGGTAAGCAGCCAGTCAGATAATATTATCCCTTCTTCGTATAAATATTGAAATGCCTTGGGGAATCATAGCAAAATGGCTTGGATTCGAGATTGACTTGACAAGTTTCATTGGCTTAAAGTATAAATAAAAAGTTATAGTTAAATTAAAAAATTTAATTAAGGAAAATTATCATGAGCCCGATAACGCCAGGCAATTATCTTCCTTCCGAATACCTTCCCATAATGATTTTAATGATTATAGCCGGTGCTTTCGGCGCAGGAGCTTTGATCGTAGGCGCCCTGTTCAGAATCAGAAGATCCTATAGAGAAAAACTGATGCCGTATGAATCAGGAAACCCGCCCATCGGAGAGCCGCGGTACAGGTTCAGTGTCAAATTCTATATCATAGCCATGTTGTTCGTCGTGTTCGATGTGGAAGCGGTATTCCTGTATCCATGGGCGCTGGTATATGACAAGATAGGCCTTTATGCGCTTATAGAAATGATGCTCTTTATAACCGTTCTGGTTGTCGGCTATATATACGCATGGAAAAAAGAGGCCTTTAAGTGGGACTGAATACAATGCAAAATTCAAAATGCAAAATTCAAAATTGAGGAGTTTCCATATTTTCAAATTTCTCTCTTTGCATTTTGAATTTTAAAGAAAGGAGGTAAAAATTAATGGTAATCGACGGCGCCACACAACTGGTTGAGATAGAGAAGGGGTTGAAGATAATTCCCGGGGCCAATACCATTATCGCCGGCCTTGATATGATAGTCAACTGGAGCAGACTGTCGTCATTATGGCCGATGACTTTCGGCCTGGCCTGCTGCGCCATTGAAATGATGACGACGGGATCGTCACACTATGATTTGGACAGATTGGGGGTGATCTTCAGGGGCTCGCCGAGACAGGCTGATTTCGTGATAATAGCCGGAACAGTGACCAAGAAGATGGCGCCTATCGTGAGGAGGGTCTATGACCAGATGCCCGAGCCGAGGTATGTAATCGCCATGGGCAGTTGCGCCTGCAGCGGAGGAATATTCAATTCATACAGCACGGTTCAGGGGGTCGACTCGTTCCTGCCGGTGGATGTTTACATACCGGGCTGCCCGCCGCGGCCCGAGGCGCTGCTGGAGGGAATCATAAAGTTGCAGGAAAAGATAAAGCATGAGCATTTCAGATGGAGCATGTGGAGATAAAATCGTGATGCGTAAAGCGTAATGGGTAATGGGCATGAACAATAATCACAGATCACGCATTACGGATTACGCATAACGGAGGTAGAATGGAGCCGAAGGAAATAGCTGAACTGATAAAAGACAGGTATCCTACAGAGGTTAAAGACATCAGGGAATTCCGCAATCAGGTATCGGTGATCGTGAGTAAGGGCAGGATAAAAGAGATGATGAAATATCTGCATGACACGCCCGAGCTGTATTTCGATCTTCTCACAGACCTCTGCGGTGTGGACTACTTCGGCAAGAAGGAGCCGAGATTTGAAGTGGTTTATCACCTGTATTCCATTAAGCACAGGCATATGGTAAGGATCAGGACTGAAGTGCCCGAAAATGACTGCGCCATAGAGAGTGTAGTGGATATCTGGGCAGGAGCCAATTGGCACGAGAGAGAATGCTACGACATGTTCGGCGTAACCTTTAAGGGGCATCCTGACCTGAGGCGGATACTCATGCCTGAGGATTGGGAGGGCCATCCCCTCAGGAAGGATTTCCCGTTAAAGAGCGATCTCGGTGAGGGAGAATGGAGCACATATAAAGAGGTAATAAAAATAGCTGAAAAGAATAAACAATACGAGGTCAGGTAAAATGCCGGCGGCGCCAGAAGAGATAGGGAAGAAAGAGGTCAAAACGAAAGAACTCACTGTAAATATGGGGCCGCAGCATCCGGCAACCCATGGCGTCTTGAGGCTGGTGCTGGAGCTGAACGGGGAAACGGTAGTCAAATGCACCCCGTATGTCGGGTACCTGCACAGGGGAGTCGAGAAGCTCGCCGAGAACCGCACGTATATGTCAGCCCTTCCTTTGACTGACAGGCTGGACTACATTTCCAGCATGGCCAATAACATAGGATACTGCGTAGCGGTCGAGAGGCTTTTCGGCGTAGAGCCGCCGGAAAGGGCGAAATACATCAGGACCATCATGGCTGAAATGACCAGGATAAGCAGCCATATAATCGGGGTTGCCACCCACGTTCTGGACATAGGGGCAACAACCTTGTTCCTCTATTCCTTCAGGGACAGGGAAACGCTGCTGGATCTGTTCGAGATGACCTGCGGCGCGCGCCTTACCGTCAGCTATCCGAGGATAGGGGGCGTAAGAAACGACGTAAGCCAGGAGTTCATCGATAAGCTCTATGAATTTACCGGGTATTTCCCGGAGACGATAGAGCGGGAATACGAGACCCTGATAGACCGGAACAGGATATGGCTCCAGAGGACAAAGGGCATAGGCGTCATAAGCGCCGAGGATGCCATAAACTGGGGCCTGACCGGACCTACCCTGAGGGGCTCAGGGGTCCCTTATGATGTCAGAAAGCATGCTCCTTATGATGCATATGACAAGGTCGAATTCGATGTGCCGGTAGGAAAGAACGGCGATGTCTATGACCGGTATAAGTGCAGGATGGAGGAGTTGAAGCAGTCCAACCGTATTATCAGGCAATGTATAGAGCAAATGCCGAGGGGGCCGATCATGGCTCCGGATGCTCCGAAATTTACGCTTCCTCCCAAAGACAAAGTACTCACTGATATGGAATCCCTGATACACCACTTTGTTCTGATAACCAAAGGGCCGATAGCATCGCCTGAGGGTGAAATCTACTCTGCGACAGAGGTCCCGAAAGGCGAGCTGGGATTTTATATGATCGGTGACGGTAGCGGAAAGCCTTACAGGATGAGGCTGAGGTCGCCGTCGTTTGTCCATGTTTCGGTGCTGCCCGAGCTGTGTAAGGATGCTCTTATAGCCGACGTTATTGCAAATATAGGAACTATCGATATAGTGCTGGGAGAAGTCGACAGATGAAGCTAAGCGATAAGGTAGCAGCGGAAATCAACAGTATAAAAAGCAGATACCAGGACCCGAGATCCTGCCTCCTTCCGTCCCTTTACGTTGTCCAGAAGGCAGACGGCTGGATAGCCCCCGAGGCCATGGCTGCGGTTGGAGAGCTGCTGAATGTGCCGGGGGCCACGGTGAAGGGGGTTGCGACCTTTTACTCCATGTTCAGGCACAAGCCGATGGGCAGGCATCTTATCCAGCTCTGCACGAATGTGGCGTGCCTGGTCATGGGCGCGGAGGAGCTCGTGGATATTCTGAAGGGGAAATACGGACTCGAACCCAACGGCACTTCGCCTGACGGCAGGTTCTCCCTCGTTATCATGGAATGCATAGGGGCCTGCGGCACTGCACCGGCGATGCTCGTGGATACGGATTTCCATGAGAACCTTAACGAGAAAAATATAATCGATACGCTGGAGAACTATAAATAGTATGGAAAAATATTTATTGAGGAATATTGAAAATCCAAACTCAGCGGACATCAACGAATATGTAAAAGCCGGCGGTTACAAGGCCCTTGCAAAGGCGATGGACATGAAGCCGGCCGATATTATCGAACAGGTCAAGAAATCCGGTCTCAGGGGAAGGGGCGGCGCGGGCTTCCCCACAGGCATGAAATGGGCGTTTGCCGCGGCGGACCCCAAAATGCCGAAATACCTCCTGTGCAATGCCGATGAAGGCGAGCCGGGAACATTCAAGGACAGGCCCCTTCTCGAAAAGAACCCCCACCTTTTAATAGAGGGGATGATTATTTCCGGGCATGCGCTCCGGGCAAAGTACGGGTACATCTATCTCAGGGGCGAATACCCGCAGGCAAAGGACATACTTGAGGCCGCGATAAAACAGGCATATGAGAAGAAATTCCTCGGGGATAACATACTCGGGAGAGGCGTAAAATTCGATCTCTGCGTGCATCAGGGCGCAGGCGCTTATATCTGCGGTGAGGAAACGGCGCTGATAGAGTCCCTCGAAGGCAGGAGGGGACAGCCGAGGATCAAGCCGCCGTTCCCTGTAAACGAAGGGTTCCTCGCAAAGCCTACGGTCGTCAACAATGTGGAAACTTTCTCCAATGTCCCCTATGTCCTGGAAATAGGCCCTGAGGAATACTCGAAAATCGGAAGCTCCGACTGCCCGGGCCCGAAGCTCTTTTCGGTAAGCGGCCACGTAAAAAAGCCGGGCGTTTACGAGCTCCCGATGGGGACGACCCTGCGGGACATCATCTATACCCATTGCGGCGGCGTCACGGGTGACAAGAAACTCAAGGCCGTTATCCCGGGCGGGATCTCGACCCCGGTGCTTCCGGCGGACAAGCTAGACTGCCCGATGGATTTCGTCAATATGCCCAAGCACGGCAGCATGCTCGGGTCAGGGGCCGTTATGGTTTTCGACGAGACGGTCGACCTGCCGAAAGTATGCCTCAGGGCGATAAAATTCTTCGAGCACGAATCATGCGGCAAATGCACTCCCTGCAGGGAGGGGATAGGGTGGATGAGATCCATACTCGGCAGGATATGCGGCGGTACCGGAAATGCAGGCGATATCGATCTCCTGCTGGAGGTCTCGAAGAACGTCATGGGTAAGACGTTTTGCCCGCTCGGCGACGGCGCTGCCACGGTCGTGCAGAATTTCATAAAGAATTTCAGAAATGAGTTCGAAGCACATATAAACAACAAGGTGAGAGCTGAGCGATGATAACAGTAACGATAAACGGCAAGCAGATAAAACTCGAAAAACCGGTATCCATCCTGGAAGCGGCGAAAATGACCGGAATAAAAATACCGACCCTCTGCCACCATAAATCCCTCGAGGCTTACGGGGGGTGCAGGCTCTGTCTCGTAGAGATAGAAAAAATGCCGAGGCTCCAGGCATCATGCACCCAGTATGTGACCGACGGTATGGTCGTCTGGACCGAAACCGGGCGGGTTGTCGAGGCGCGGAAAGCGATGCTCGAGTTCCTGCTTATAAACCACGCGCTCGACTGCCCTTATTGCGACAAGGCAGGGGAATGCGATCTGCAGGACCTCGTAATGAAGTACGGTCCGGCTGCGGGACGTTTCACCGAAGGCAAGAGAAAGCACCCCGAGAGTTATGATGATCCGATTATCGTGAGGAACATGGAGCGGTGCATTTCCTGCACACGGTGCGTCAGGATGTGCAGCAAGGTGCAGGGCGCTTCCGCAATATCGATGGTGAACAGGACCAGCAAGACCTTTGTAGAGCCTTTCTCGGGCGGCCGCTACAACTGCGAATACTGCGGCAACTGCATAAACGTCTGCCCTGTCGGCGCCATCATGTCGAGACTCCACAAGCATACCTACAGACCCTGGTTCATAGAGAAAACCGTTGATACCGTCTGCTCGTTCTGCGGGGTGGGCTGCTCGGTAACGGCGCAGATCAGGGGCAATTCCATTGTGAGGATCATCCCTGAATCCGAAAAAGGGCTGAATAGAGGTCTTCTATGCAACAGGGGCAGGTTCGGCTACGACTATATCAGCAATTCAGGCAGGCTTAAGTCCCCGATGATAAGGAAGAACGGTTCTCTTCAGGAGACCACCTGGAGCGAGGCGTTCATGTACATCGCTCAAAAAATAAAAGAGATAAAAGAAAAGAACGGGGGCGCTGCTATCGCGGGAGTTGCCTCGGGCAGATGCACCAATGAGGACAATTACGTTTTCCAGAAGTTTATGAGACTGGTAGTCGGCAGCAATAATATAGATTCCATCGCCGGATTCGCTTATGCGCCGGCCCGGAAGTTTTTCGAGAAGATATTCGGGCAGGGCGTGACGGCGAACCCCATACAGGGTATCTCAAGGTCTGACGGCATTTTTGTAATCGGAGGAGACCCGACGGCGATAAACCCCGTTTTGGGTCTTCAGATAAGGGCGGCGTCGCAGAAGGACATCCCCGTGGCAACCGTAGGATATGCCCCCGGCCTGAAGGGCTTTGCCGCAAACAGGCTGATCCCGAAGCCGTCCACTGAGGCCGCGCTCCTGGCCGCGCTGCTTACCGAAATGCTCAAAAGAAAGCCTCTTCCTGCTGAAAAAACACCCTTTGAAGAGATTATCGGCAAAATCCAGCCTGTATCTCTTAATGAGGCTGAGAGTGCATGCGGCATAGCATCCGGCGAAATCAGCGCCTGTGTGGACAGCCTTTCAGGTATGACCAACCCCGCGCTTGTCATCGGTAGAGATATTATCCAGAGGAGTGAAGGACAGGCCAACCTGCTCCTGCTCGCAGCACTTGCACAGGCGCTGAACGGGCGTATTTACCTTTCCTCGGAGCTGCCGAATGAGCAGGGACTTATCGATATGGGGTGCCTGCCGGATATGCTCCCCGGCGGAAGGCCGGTGGCTGTAGACAGTTTCAGGAAGCGGTACGGCGAATTCTTTAATGCCGAGGTCCCTTCTGCCCAGGGCTTGAGCCTTATGGAAATGGTAGAGGGCGCGCATTCCGGAAATATAAAAGCCCTTTACGTGATGGGCGAAAATATCGCGTTCAATATCCCTGATAATAAATTCGTAAAAGATGCGCTTTCCAGGCTGGAGCTGCTGGTAGTGCAGGACATCTTCACTACCGAGACCACCCGGTTCGCACACGTTGTATTGCCTGCCGCTTCCTGGGCCGAGAGGGAAGGTTCGTATACCAACCTGGAAGGCCGGATGCAGCATCTGAAAAAGGCGATAGACAGCGTTGCCGGTCTTGAGGACTGGAAGATCATCGCTGAAGTCAGCAAGGTGCTCGGCGTTGATATGAATTACAGGGATTCAAGGGATATCCTGGCCGAGATAGCGAAGGTCTCGCCCCTGCACAAGGGGGTCACTTATGAAGATATGGACAGCGGGGAATGCATGTGGCCGTATAAAGGCGAGCCGTTAAGGCATGACCTGAACATTGTGGGAATAGATATGCCCGATATGAAAGCCCTGCTCAAAAAGCCCGAGAAGGACAAAGTGTATATCGGTGTGGACAAAGTGCTCTTCCATTCGGCAAGCTTGAGCAGGAACTCATTCGCGTTGAACAGCATCTATTCGGAACCGCATGCAAAGATCGGTAAAAACCTGGCCGCGAAACTATCCGTGGCCAGTGGCGACCATATATCCATCTCGACAGGCGCAGGAGCTATCGAACTGGCTGCGGTCATAGATTCCGACATGCCGGACAATATCGTCCTGGTGCCGAATAACTTCGAAGGCAGGGGCGCTTTCAGGGTTATGGGCTGGAAGATGAACGCGGCATTCAAAGCCCCGGCGCTGGACGGGATGGAGGCTGTGCTGAAGAAGCTAGAGAGGGTTTCTGCGGAGGTGTCAGAGTGAATGTTTTTGGAATGACGGTGCCTGCCGGCTTTGAACTTGCAACAAGTATTGCGATTATCATCGTCAAGATAGCCGTTATCGTAGCCGTGACCATGCTGCATGTCCTGTACGCCACCTATTTTGAAAGGAAAGTGATAGGCCACATGCAGGTAAGGCTCGGACCTATGAGAGTAGGGTACCACGGGATATTACAGCCTTTCGCGGACGGCATCAAACTCTTTTTCAAAGAGGACGTCGTCCCGGCGGAGGCGGACAAGACGGTATTCAAAATAGCGCCCATAATACCGGTATTCGCCACGTTGAGCGCTGTTGCGGTAATACCGTTCTTCGACGGGTTTGTCATCGCTAACATCAATGTAGGGCTGCTCTATCTCTTCGCCATGTCTTCGCTTGCGGCATACGGCGTGATTATGGCGGGATGGGCATCCAATTCAAAATATTCATTCCTCGGCGGTTTGCGGTCATCGGCCCAGGTCATCAGCTACGAAGTGCCGATGGGTTTGAGTCTCGTCGGGGTAATGCTTCTATCCGGGTCGCTGAACCTCACCGAAATCGTAAAGGCCCAGCAGCAGTATTGGTTCGGGATGTACCTGATACCGCAGTTCCTGGGATACTTTGTTTTCATGGTGTCGGCCTTTGCCGAGACCAACAGGACACCGTTCGATCTGCCCGAGGCTGAGAGCGAACTGGTCGCGGGCTATTTCGTCGAATACAGCGGCATGAGGTTCGCATTCTATTACGCTGCCGAATACATCGGCATGATAGTAATGTCCTGTGTCGCGGTAATATGTTTCTGGGGCGGCTGGACATTGCCTCCCGTGCTGGTCGATGCAGTGCCTGCGCTGGCGGCCGTGCCCGGAATAGTCTGGTTCCTGGCCAAGGTATACTTCCACGTGTTCCTGTACTACTGGGTAAGGGCCACGGTGCCGAGGTACAGATATGACCAGCTCATGTCCTTGGGCTGGAAAGTGCTGCTGCCGCTGGCGTTGGCCAATATCGTGGTGACATCCGTCGTGAAGTTCTTTGCGGGCAGTTAGGGACAGCCGGCACGGGAATCAAATGCAAGGAATCCTTCTGCTTAACTGTTCAAGAATAGAGGGGTAAATTATGACAATAAAGGATTTGGCAAAAAGGGTTTTCCTGGTCGAGATACTGAAGGGTATGGCATTGACCTTGAGAATGATATTCACCCACGCAGTGACGAGGCAGTATCCTGAAGAGAAGAGGCCCCCGTTCCCGGGATTCAGGGGACTGCACGCGCTTGTAAGAAAGGAAAACGGCGAAGCAAAATGCGTCGGGTGCGGACTCTGCGCTGCCATATGCCCGTCAAAATGCATCTCTGTTTATACGAGCGAGGGTTCTGACCACAACAAGGTCGTCGACAGATACGAGATAGAGGTCCTGAGATGCGTTTATTGCGCATTCTGCGTTGAGGCATGCCCGTTCGGTGCTGTGGTGCTTACCGACCATTATGAGTATTCCGATTATTCGAGGGCCGCTTTTGATATGGACAAGGAGAAGCTCCTTGCCAACTGGGACAAGTTCATGGCAGGGCCAAAGGGCGAAGAGTACTTCAAGAGATTCTGGAGACCCCTCAGCGAGGATTACGCGACGCCGGAGGACCAGCCCGTGTTCAGGGGCGGTGCGGGTGCGCCGAAGGCCTTGCCCGGGAAAGAGACCGTGGAGGTTCAGGGAGGATTGAGCGATGCTGCCTAAGATATTTTTCGGATATTTCGCCATTGCCATGGTCGTACTGTCGCTGCTGATCATAACGAGAAGGAATCCGGTGCACAGCGTGCTGTGGATGCTGGTGCTGTTTTTCCATATAGCGGGCTTGTATTTGCTCCTGAACGCCGAGTTCCTGGCCGCGGTGCAGGTCATCCTGTATGCGGGGGCGATACTGGTATTGTTCCTGTTCGTGATAATGATGCTGAACCTGAAAGAGGAAATTTCAGGGGAGCGGTTCGAAGGGGCATGGCCCCTGGGCGTTTCGGTGAGCGCGATCATTTTTGTGCTTATGCTCCTGACCACGGGCGACTTCGTGCATGGACCTGTGGGCAAATACACCATAGAAGTCATAAAGTCCGAAACGCACGCAAAGGCGCTGGGCAAACTGCTCTATACGGAATATCTGTTCCCCTTTGAAATCGCATCGCTGATTTTATTAATAGCCATCGTTGGAGCCATTGTGCTGGCAAAGAGGAGGTCATAAGACAGATGGTACCGTTAAGCTGGTATATAGGGCTGAGCACCGTGATATTCATGATTGGGGTGGTGGGCTTCCTCATCAGGAGAAATATAATCGTGATGCTTATGTCCATTGAATTGATGTTGAACTCCGTAAATATAAGCCTTGTGGCCTTCAGCCATTACCTGCAGGACCTGAGGGGCCAGATACTGGTGTTTTTTATCATCACGGTGGCTGCCTCCGAGACGGCGATAGGGCTGGCGATACTGGTCGCGTTATACAAGAATAAAGAGGCAGTTCACACAAATGAAATAACTGAGATGAAAGGGTAAGCAATGGATAAATACATTTTAATCCCGTTATTACCGCTCACGGCATTTATCATAAACATCCTTTTCGGGAAGTCGGTAACAAAGGACAAGGCCCATTGGGTGGCGATCCTTGCTGTGCTGGGTTCATTCGTTTTAGCGCTGCATACCTTTACGGAAGTTCTGGGCGGCAAGACAGTCAACCAGGATGTATATACCTGGTTCGTATCAGGCAGCTTCAGGGTGTCGATGGGCTTCCTTATAGACCAGTTGACGGCCATAATGCTCATAGTCGTTACCAGCATAAGCCTGCTGGTCCATATATACTCGGTAGGCTATATGCACGGGGACGGCGGCTATTACCGGTTTTTCTCGTATCTCAGCCTTTTTACCTTCTCTATGCTCATGCTCGTTATGGGCAACAACCTGCTGCAGCTTTACTTCGGATGGGAGGCAGTGGGCCTCTGTTCCTACTTCCTCATCGGCTTCTGGTATGAAAAGAAGAGCGCGGCTGATGCCGGGAAAAAGGCATTCATCGTGAACAGGTTCGGAGACTTCGGATTCGGCCTGGGAGTGATCATGATATTCCTTACCCTCGGGAGCGTCTATTATGCGGACATATTCAGCAAGATAGGAACGCTCCAGGGACAGACAATCAACCTGCTCGGGTACGACGTTAACCTCATAACACTCATCGCATTGCTGCTGTTCTGCGGGGCGGTCGGCAAATCGGCGCAGATACCGCTCCATGTCTGGCTTCCCGATGCGATGGAAGGCCCGACCCCGGTCAGCGCATTGATACACGCGGCCACAATGGTCACGGCCGGAGTATTTATGGTGGCGAGGTTCAACCCGGTATTCAGCCTGTCGGAAGTCGCCATGAATGTAGTGGCGGTTACCGGAGCTGTAACGAGCCTCTTTGCGGCAACTATAGCGCTGGTACAGAACGACATAAAGAGAATCATCGCATACTCCACGGTGAGCCAGCTCGGCTACATGTTCCTGGCCTGCGGAGTCGGCGCATACGGGGCCGGTGTATTCCATCTTTACACCCATGCATACTTTAAAGCCCTGCTGTTCCTCGGTGCAGGCAGCGTAATGCACGCCATGTCAGGCGAGCTCGATATACAGAAGATGGGCGGCCTCAAGAAATACATGCCGGTGACGTACTGGACGTTCCTGATCGCTTCGCTCAGCATAGCGGGCATACCGGGACTGGCAGGCTTCTTCAGCAAGGACGAGATCCTCTGGCTGGCGTACAACGGGGGCCCGGTAGGCAAAGTGGTATGGGCCATCGGCACCCTAGTGGCTGCCCTTACCGCGTTCTACAGTTTCAGGATAATTTTCCTCGCCTTCCACGGGAAATTCAGGGGCACCCGCGAGCAGGAGCATCACCTGCACGAATCCCCGAAATCAATGACCATACCTCTGATAATACTGGCCGTAGGCGCAATAGCGGCAGGATGGGTGGGAATCCCGTCCGTAGTAGGCGGCAGCAACGCGATAGCCCGCTTCTTCCAGCCTGTCCTCGGCCATCCTCACGTGCATGCGGGACATGACGAGGAATGGATAGTGATGGGCATATCCGTAGCAGTGGCGATGGGGGGCATATTCGTATCATGGGTGTTCTATTCGCTGAAACCCGGGATCCCCAGGTCCCTTGCCGCGAACTTCAAAGGCATATACACGACCTTGTGGAATAAATATTACATAGACGAGCTTTACGACTTCATTATTATCAGGCCCGTCAAATGGACAGCGGTCAATGTGCTTATGGCCGTAACCGACGGGGCGATCATAGAAGGAATCGTCAACGGAATTCCGAAGGCGATTGCCAATTTGAGCGCGCGGCTCAGAAAATTACAGACAGGGTATGTCCAGCACTATGCCATGAGCATGGCAATAGGGCTGTTTGTAATAATCACTCTGTTTTTGATAGCAGCAAGCAAATAACTATGAAGATTAAAAATAAAAGAGAAAAATGCAAAGATAAGGAATTCCATAATTTTGATTTTTGCATTTTGCATTTTGCATTTTTATTGGAGGATAGATGAGCTACCCGATACTGAGCACAGTAATATTCCTGCCCATAGTGGGTGCGATATTCATTTTCTTGATAAAGAGAACGAGCGAGACCCTTATCAAATGGACAGCGTTGCTTTTGAGCCTCTTGACCTTTGCGCTGAGCCTTCCTCTGTTCACCGATTTTGACAAGACGACGGCGGGTATGCAGTTCAGGGAGACCGCAGACTGGATCCCCGCATGGGGGATCAAGTACGCCCTTGGAGTAGACGGGATAAGCGTGTTGTTCGTGCTGCTCTCCACGCTCCTGGCCATACTCTGCGTGACCATCTCATGGAACAGCATCAAACTGAAGACAAAGGAATTTTACGCGGCTTTGCTCCTGATAGAGGGCTCAATGATCGGCGTTTTCTGCAGCCTCGATCTGTTCCTTTTCTATATCTTCTGGGAGGCGATGCTCATCCCGATGTATCTGCTTATCGGTATCTGGGGAGGTCCGAACAGGATTTACGCTGCGATAAAGTTTTTCCTTTTTACCCTGGTGGGAAGCGTGCTGATGCTTGTCGGAATAATCGTCCTTTATCTTAATACGGGAAGAAGCTTCGATATCCTGCAGATGATGGCAACCAACTATCCATATGATCTGCAGGTCATCCTGTTCTGGGCCTTCTTCGCGGCCTTTGCGGTGAAGGTCCCGATGTTCCCGGTCCATACATGGCTGCCCGACGCCCATACCGAAGCGCCGACCGCAGGCAGTGTTATCCTTGCGGGCATACTCATTAAAATGGGCGCTTACGGCTTCCTGAGATTCAATATGCCCATACTGCCGGAGGCCACAAAGGCAATGGCGCCCGCCATGATGGTGCTCTCGGTTATAGCGATAATCTACGGGGCGGTCATATGCCTCGGCCAGACCGACCTCAAGAGGCTCATAGCTTACAGCTCGGTGAGCCACATGGGTTTTGTGACGCTCGGGCTTTTTGCGTTGAATATGCAGGGCTTGCAGGGCGGCATACTCCAGATGATAAACCACGGTGTAGTTACCGGCGCGCTGTTCCTTTCCGTAGGGGTCATTTATGACAGGACCCACACACGGCAGATTGCGGATTACGGTGGAGCGGCATCGGTGCTGCCGGTGTACGCGGCATTCTTCATGGTGTTCACCCTGGCGTCCATAGGCCTGCCTGCTACAAACGGGTTCATAGGTGAGTTCCTCATAATCCTCGGGGGCTTTACCGCCTCAAAGGTATTGGGGACCCTTTCAGCAACCGGAATAATCCTAGGCGCCGCTTACATGCTCTGGCTCTACCAGAGGGTGTTCTTCATGGAAGTAAACCCCAAATTGCAGGGATACAAGGATATGGACATGAGAGAGATTTTGACGCTTGTCCCGCTGCTTATCCTGGTGTTCTGGATAGGCGTCTATCCCAATACATTCCTCAGCTTTATGGATGCATCGGTGCAGAACCTCATCAACAGGGTGAACACGGCAGGGCAGCCTCAAACGGCACAGCATATAATAGAGGTGATAAAATGAATATCCCGTTCCCGAACCTGATGCCGGTAGCGCCTGAGATTATCATAACAGTAGCGGCATCCATTCTGCTTATATTCGACCTTGCGTTGAGAAATAAAGGCCCGCTTGCCTTTCTGAGCTTGCTGGCGGCAGGAGTAACGGTTTATGCCATAATCCAGCCCGCAAGCCTCGGGGAGACATTCGGGGGCATGTTCATAAGCGACAGCTACAGTGTCTATTTCAAGCTGATATTCATGGTCAACCTTATACTCACCGTGCTCATCTCCCTGAAGTACCTGCAGAGGCAAAAGGCCGAGTACGGCGAATATTACAGCTTGCTGCTGTTTGCCACAGCGGGGATGATGCTCATGGCGTCTGCAAAGGACCTTATAGTTCTGTATCTCGGCCTCGAATTGATGGCGCTGAGCACCTACATCCTTGCAGGCATAAAGAGGCATGATATCAAATCAAACGAGGCGGCGATGAAATACTTCCTGCTGGGCTCCTTCTCCTCTGCGCTGCTCCTCTACGGCATATCTCTTCTATACGGTCTTACTACTACGACTGACCTTTATCAGATAGCCGCGTATTTGAAGCAGACAGGGTCATCAATGCCCCTGCTGATGAGCATGACACTTATAGCCGTGGCATTTTCATTCAAGATAGCCGCAGCCCCGTTTCATATGTGGGCCCCTGATGTTTATGAGGGCGCCCCGACATCGGTGACCGCCTTCATGTCGGTAGGGCCGAAGGCCGCCGGCTTTGCTGTAATCGGCAGGGTTTTCCTGATGTCGGCTTTCCAGGGCATGCAGGCTGACTGGACGCCGATCCTTATAGGGATTGCCATACTTACCATGGCGGTCGGAAATATCGTCGCCTTATCACAGACGAATATCAAGAGGATGCTCGCCTACTCATCCATCGCCCATGCAGGGTATGCGCTGCTGGGCATAATAGCAGGGACAGAGGAGGGGCTGCACGCAATGATGACGTATCTGCTGATTTACGCGTTCATGAATATCGGGGCATTCGCAATAGTAATACTCCTCGACAAGGGCGATGAAATAAAGGATTACGAAGGGCTCTCGAAAAGCCGTCCGCTGGTGGCGGCCTTGATGCTCGTATTCATGTTCTCCCTTACCGGCATCCCGCCGACAGCGGGGTTCATCGGAAAATTCAATATCTTCATGGCAGCCATAAAGGCAGGATATACATGGCTTGTAGTTATAGCCGTGATATTCTCAGCCATCTCTGCATACTACTATCTAAGGGTAGTAATGAACATGTACATGAAAGAGATGAAACAAGAGGCAGCCATAGCGCCATCGCCGTCATTGGGCCTGGCAATACTGATAACCGTGCTAATGGTCTTCATTATCGGCATCATGCCTTCGGTGGTGATAGGGTAAGCATTTCTTGTGAAGCCTTGATTATAGAAGGTTTAGAGATCCTTGCAAATTGTACCTCTGGATGCCATACCGAAAATTACTGTTGACAGCCTTCATTGTTCCCGTTATATTAAAGACGAAAGTTTGCGTTGATACTTTATAGAGGCAGGTACATTTTGAAAGGAAATGAGAGCATTCAAAGTATCAACTATCGACTTGATTCAGAGCAGAAAATAATTGAAACTTGCCTTTCTTTGTTATCCGACCAGAAGCCCTTGACCTTGTCCCGTCCTTTCTACTTCAACGAAAGGACGGGACAAGGTCGCCATTCATGTGTCGAAAATATTTCGTTTTTAATGGTACTAACCCTTGCAAAGCTCATTCCCCTTCCGCTTACTTGCTAACATCGCACCTTTTCGATGAGCTTCATGCTGAAATTGCCCTTATGAGTACGGAGTGGTGCGATATAAGAGAAATTTTTGGTAGCCGTTAAGCAACCCCACAGGTATGCGGCTCAGCTTCTATCGCAAGTCGAAGTCCAATGGCATGGAGCAGAGCGTAAAGGCTTTTGATTTCCGGATTCCCTTTTCCGGAGAGCATCCGATAAAGACTTTCACGGTTCAGGTTTGCTTTTTGGGCGATGGCCGCCATCCCTCCATGCGCTTCAGCTACATTGCGAAGCGCCAGTAGGAAAACCGCGCGATCTCCTTCCTTAATCGCTGCATTGAGATACGCCGCCGCCTCGCAGGGATATTTAAAAAAAATGTTCAATTTGTTTAAAATATTAATCAACTCATTAAAATACCTTGCAACCTTAACTTATTAACAAGTCACTTTGATCGAAGCGGTCATCCCAATCGGGATCTGCTCGGGCTTGCTCTATCTGCTCGACAGCCCACAGTAATTCCGGGTATTGCAGTTCTCTTTTTCTTCTTGCAATATTGTATCGCATAGGATACAATATAATTGTGATCGAGATTCGCCAGACCGAAACATTCGCGAGTTGGTTTGCCGAATTGCGCGACAAGCATGCCAGGGCGCGCATTCAGGCGAGAGTAGACCGTGCATCTATCGGCAATTTCGGTGACTGCGAGCCGGTCGGCGAGGGGGTATCGGAAATGAGAATTCATTACGGTCCGGGCTACAGGGTGTATTTCATACAGAGGGCAGAGAGCTGGTGATTCTGCTGGCGGGCGGGGACAAGCACACACAAAACAAAGATATAAAAACAGCGCTCGAATTTGCGCGCAATCTGCAGGAGAATAGAAATGAAAGGCAAGAAAAAAGTTAAAACTATACCATGGGATTCAGCCGAATATCTGAAAACCGAAGAAGACATGGCGTTGTATTTGGAGGCCATGATCGAGGAGTCCGACGGCGATCCCGCATCTATTGCCGTTGCTCTGGGCAATATTGCCCGCGCCAAGGGGATGTCTGAGATAGCCCGCAAGACAGGATTGGGGAGGGAAAGCCTGTACAAGGCTCTTTCCCCCGAAGGCAACCCGGAATTTGCAACAGTGCTAAAGGTGATACGGGCGCTCGGGCTTAAATTGCATGTCGAGGCCGTGCATGCGTGAAAATAGGAGGGACGAGAGGCTGCACCCCTATTCGGAGGTGCGGTGGAAGGATTCGACCAAAGCCGTGCTGGCGGGGTGGTAATTAGTTCAGTACCAGTTCAGTAAAACCACGGAAAACATAGCTCAATGTTCATTCCAGCCGATTACTACGCTTTTACTACGGTCGGCAGCAACCGGCCCCTTGCAGTAAATGAAACCTATTGATTTGGTTGGTGGACGGTAGGGGATTCGAACCCCCGGCCCCCACGTTGCGAACGTGATGCTCTCCCGGCTGAGCTAACCGCCCGAATCGAGTTATAGCGTTGAGCGTACAGCATTATAGCATAAAAATATAGTAAAACATTATTTGTTTATAACGCAATAAACGCTATAGACGTTTTTTCCTCAATCTCGCAAATCTGGTGAACGCGCCGTGATGTATTGCCTCTTTCTCGAACCCTGCGGATTCGAACAGCCTTACGGTTTTCTGCATATCTGATTTCTTCACCTCTATCGTCGGCTCGTAAATGGATAGTTTGCCCCCCGGCTTTATTGCCGTGCTGATATTTTTTGCGGCATCGGCCTGATTGCCTACCTCATGGAAACTATAGTACATCAGAACCACATCGGCAAAGGCGCTCCTGATGCTGTACGTAGCGATATCGCCCAGTATGATGTCCACCTTATCGCCGAACTTCCTCATCCTCTTTTTGAGTTTCCTGACCATGCCTTCCTGCAGCTCGAGGGCATAAACTTTTTTTGCCTTTTGGGCAAGCGCTTCTGTTATAAACCCGTTGCCTGCGCCGACCTCGAGGACGACGGAGGACCTGTTTATTCCGGACTCCTCCAGCACCTTCTCCCTGTTCGTCAGAGCCTTCCTTATCGGGTTGTACAGGATAAACGATAAATAAGACGGACATATTCTCATAAAATTTTAACCTCGAAAATTGTTGAGTGTCAGCGTCTGTGATTAGTGCAAGTAGTGGAGTGAAAGAATTCCTTCAACCGGCACTAAACACTGACACTGTTCACTGCTGTTATTCTCCGGCATTTTTAAAATTATATCATTTCCGTGGCGATTATGAGAATTGTTTTCACCGAGGCAAATCATTATAATAGATAGAGTTTTTTTGAGGCGCTCGATGGATATATATATTTGCAATTTAAAACTTGGGGAGAAACCCCTCATAGCGGGCATACTTACGGATATTGATATCCCTACGCTCAACAGCGACTATCTGAACGCCGCTGATCTGATAGAGCTGAGAGTCGATATGTTTTCAAACCTTTCGCTGGAACATATCGAGACCGTATTCAAAACTGTCAGGGATAGGTTCAGGAAGCCCATAATCGCCACGGTCAGGGACGTCAGGGAAGGCGGCCAGAAGGAGGTTAAAGACAGGCTGAGCATTTACCGGATCGTTGCCCCGTTATCCGATATCATCGATGTGGAACTGGGCGCACAGGACATCTTCCCGGATGTAAGGCAATTATGCTCGGAACATAAAAAGGTCCTCATCGGCTCGTACCATAATTTTGAGGCTACACCTGACGGCGATTTTATTGATAATATCGTCATGAAGGGAAAAGAGGCCGGTGCTGACATCATCAAGATAGCCGCAATGGCCAACAACAGGGATGATCTGGTAAGGCTTATGCTCCTTAATTTAAGGCACAAGGACAAGGGGCTGATCACCATCTCCATGGGGGGCGATGGGCTGGCGTCAAGGGTTTTCAATCCCCTTTTCGGTTCTCTCATAACATACGGTTATATCGATCACCCGTCTGCGCCGGGCCAGATATCAGCGTCCGAATTGATGTACATATTCAGGAGATTGAGGATGCGCCGGAAGTGACGGCGCTTCAGGCTGCCCGGGGCTTACTTTTTGAAGTCCATAATCAGTTTTTTCTCATTGCCTACGACAGCAAGCTTGTAATTTTCCGGATCAAGGTATTTCTTTGCGACTCTCAGGACATCGTCTTTTGTTACCCTGTTTATATACTCAGGGTATTTTTCAATGTAATCGTCCCCCAGGTTGTAGAACTGCACTGCTGCAAGGAAATCAGCCACCTTCCTGCTGGTCTCGAGTCTCCTGGGGAAGCTCCCGGTAAGATATGCCTTGGCATCGCTCAGCTCCTGGTCCGTTACCGGCGCTGTCATTATCAGGCGTATCTGCTTCAGAATTTCTTCGATTACCGCGCCTGCTGATCCGTTCTTGGTCTGGACCTCCACCTCGAACTGCCCGGGCTCTTTGTTCCCCACGAATGCGCTGTATATGGAATAGGTGAGGCCCATCTCGTCCCGCACTATTTTCATCAGCCTTGAGGCAAAGCCCCCGCCGCCGAGGACATAGTTCATGACCTGCACCGCGTAATAATCCGGATTGCTCCTTGATATCCCGAGGTTGCCGAGGATAATGCTCGCCTGGGTCACATCCTTGTTCACCAGAACGACCTCTCCCCGGGCCGGAACAGCGATGCTGTCCGTCTCATTCCCGGATGCGGTTTCGGTTTGACGGTTGATGCCGGGTGCCCCGGCGCTCCAGCCGGACAGGTATTTTTTGAGCAAAGAGTCGAGTTCCCGGGGAGTGAGGTCGCCGACAACCGAGAGGATCGCGTTGGCTGGCAGGTAATGCCGGTGATAAAAATTGACGACATCCTCTCTCTTTATGGCATCTATGCTTTCGACGCTTCCCTCCACGAGCCTGCCGTAAGGATGGCCCCCGAAGACCTCTTTTATAAATGTCTTATTGGCGACAAACGAAGGGTCTTCCTCCCGCTGCCTTAACGCGCCTTTGAGCAGCTCCTTTTTCCGTTTGAGCTCATCCTCTTTAAACGACGGGTTCAGAAGGATATCCGAAAACAGGTCAAATCCTTTCTCGATATCCTTTTTCAATACGGACAGCGAGATGGTGGTGAAATCGTAATTGGTAGACGCATCAAGCGCTGCGCCGAGAAACTCTATCTCCCCGCTTATACCGGATGAAGTTCTCCTGGATGTGCCCTCATTGAGCATCTTTGAGGTGAGATAGGCGATCCCCGCCTTGTCCCCGGGCTCGCTCAAGGGCGATGCCTTTACCAGGAGCGTTACCATGACTACAGGAAGGTTGTGCCGCTCGACCTGCAGTACCGTGAGTTTGTTGGGCGTGACTTCCCTCCTTATCTCAACGGCATGCGAGGAGGAGATAAAAAATAAAAAAGCAAAAATAAAAATTAACGAGTAAATTGATATTTCCCGATATTTTGAATTTTTCATTTTGAATTTTTAATTGGTATCAATACGCCCACTGTTTTATTGTCGCCGGTTAAATACTTTTTCGCCATTGCCTGCACGTCTGCGGGCTTGACCTTTCTTATCCCCTCAAGGTATTTATCCATAAGCCTCCAATCGCCCATCATCTCGAACATTCCTGCATAGAGGGCCTTTGAGTAGTTCGAATCCTGGGCGAAAATGAAGGACGCCTCAATCTGGTTTTTTGCCTTCTGCACTTCCGTTTCAGACGGTGGCTCTTTCTTGATCCTGTCTATCTCTTCATAGATCGCTTTTTCCACATCCTCTATGGGCTTTCCGGGCGCTGCGGTGGCGCTGAACGTGAAGAGGAAGGGGTTCCTGTAAAACCCGCTGTATTCGGCGGACGCATTGAGGGCAAGACGTTTTTCGTAAACGATGTTTTTATAAAGCCGTGAACTCCTGCCGTCCGAGAGTATGGTTGACAGTACGTCAAGAGCAAAGTTGTCCTCGTGGGGGAAGTTTGGGACATGGTATAACATGGTGATATAGGGCAGTTCCGCCTCTTTCTTGACATATATTCTTCTTTCCCCCTGCTGCTCCGGCTCTACTGTATTGACTCTCGCCTTATTGTTCGTGGGCGCGATATTCCCGAATTCTTTTTCAATTTTCGTAAGTATGCTTTCAGGCTGCACATCGCCTGAAATGACGATAAACGCGTTGTCCGGTGAATAAGAGGTCCTGTAGTATTTGTAAAGGTCGTCTCTTTGTATGGAGGCGATGTCGGACATCCAGCCGATGACCGGCCAGTGGTAGGGGTGCGCCTTGAATGCGGCGGCTACCGCGTCCTCATATACCGCACTCTGGGGTTCGTCTTCGTACCTCATGCGCCGCTCTTCCATGACCACATTCTTCTCAGCCGCAACTTCCTTCGGATCGAGCAGGAGATTGGCCATTCTGTCAGCCTCAAGCTCAATGGATATATTTA
Source organism: Nitrospirota bacterium (assembly GCA_023476565.1). Taxonomy (GTDB): domain Bacteria; phylum Nitrospirota; class Thermodesulfovibrionia; order Thermodesulfovibrionales; family Dissulfurispiraceae; genus JAMCVZ01. Next base: position 25,940 of record JAMCVZ010000047.1, on the reverse strand, counting down.
TCCTGTCCGAGGCGATGGTCTGGAAATATGTTGTGTACTCTTTGGTTGTAAAGGCATTGTCCGTGCCGCCGTTCCTCGAGATGATATTGGAAAACTGCTTTGAACCGTACTTCGGGGTGCCTTTGAACATCATATGCTCGAGCAGGTGGCTCATGCCTGTTCTCCCGGCGGGCTCGTTCACCGAGCCGACCCGGTACCATATCTGGAACGTGGCCAGCGGCGCCTTGTGGTCCTCAACAATAAGCACTTTCAGGCCGTTTTTGAGCCTGTATTCCTTTACCGCTGAGGTGATTGTTGAGGCGCCGGCAACCGCAGGGACAAACCAAAGAAAGAGTATCAATAGAAAACCCAAACGACGCATACCGACTAATATATCAAAAAAACCGCCAAATGGGCAAATCCGGCAAATAAAATAAAAGCCCGCGGAGGTAAATCCCTTTCTGCACACACGGCCGCCGCTTAATCATCCTCTTCCTTCCACACCTCAATAGCAATCTCCGGGCACATGCGGGCGCAGACGGCACAGCCGGTGCATTTCTCAGGGTGCTTGAAACGCACAGGAAAATATCCCATGCTGTTGAATTTCTCGTCCACGGCAATAGAACCCCTGGGGCATGCCGCAAGGCAGTACTTGCAGCCCTTGCACAATTCCCTGTCGATAACGATTGTGCCTTTAATTCTCTTTTTTGGAGTTTTTGCCACTTTCAGCATGCCGGTCCCTGATTATATCACGGGTAACAACGATAGTTCCAGAAAACCGGATCCCGAAAATCCTGCCGGCTCAGTATATTGACCTTATCCTGCCGGTCCTCTTGTCTACTATCACCTTATCGACAGGCCTGTTGTTTTTATCCCTGATCTCGGCCTCGAAGTAGAGCTCTTTTTCCTTGATTTCGCCTATTTCCACATCTTTCTTCGAAAAGTATTCTTTAAGGATTTTCCGGGCATCTTCCGCTGTGGCTACCGCTTTTTTTTCGCCGTATGCTCCGCTTTTCGACCCCCCGTAAGGAGAGCTGTCTCCCTGGCCGTTAGCTGCGTAAGCGGTGGAAACGGTATTGATGTGCATGGAGGGGACACTCTGTCCGTAAATAGCGACCCGGTCGGGGATGGCTGTAAACATAAGGATCAGCACTGCTGCAACTGCACCAAAGCCCTTTGGCGTGAACGGTATCTTCATGGGTATCTACCTCGCTCTTTTTTAATTTTACCAATCCAGGCCCCGTCTCCTTAAAGAACATTATAGAGGTTACGGCCGGGCAGGTCAATGAGGATCGGGCACCCGGATGGCTGCCCAGGGCTTTCCGCAGGCTCTCTTGTTTGTGCAAACAATCCGGAAAGGCGGCACGGATTGACGCCTTTCCGGACCTCTCGCCTCAGCTTTTCTTATGGCATCTGACGCAGTTCTTCGCCTCGCTTGTTTTAAAAGCCCTTGTTCCATTGTGACATTCGCCGCAGAACTTTCCTGCATTGATATCTTTCATGTGCATCTCCGATGAACCCTTCTTCATCTTGAATATCTTTGTATGGCAGTCATTGCATTTGAGTCCCTTGTCTGCATGGACCTTGCCTTCAAAAACAACCTTTCCATTTGCGCTGCTCCACTCTAGGGTCTTCCCGGAGGGCACTGCCAGCGCGCTCCCCGCGAACAGGGCTGCCACCAATACGATCATTACTGCTGCAATTATTCTCATGTGTTTGTCTCCTTTCTTTTTATCGGGTGTTGAATAAACTGCTGATTCCACCTGTTTCACCTCCTTTCCTATATCGCGCTTACCTGTTTCCCGGCAAGCCGATAGACAATTATTGCATTAGTCATCATAGTCGTCGTAATAGTGCCTCCTTGCGTCCTCACGGCCCCTCTGATATTCCATGCGCCTCCTTTCATCGCGCCAGCCTCTTTCATATGCCCGGCCCCTCGGCTTATAGCACCTCGCCGGTTCCGGCGCCACATAAACCACCTCGCTCCTGGCAGGGTAGGCCGCATACGAGTAGGAATTATTATAGGCATAGGCCGGCTGAGGGGTTACTTCCCTTACTATGGTCTGGAGCACGGGCTTGCCGAATATGGCGATTGCGCCTGCCAGCATCGCCGCCGATTCATTGTTCATCGCCTCAGCCCTGGTGTTTCCGGCGAGCATGAAGCTGCACGCAAGGATAAAAACCGGAATTATCGTTAGAATTCTTTTCATTTTATTTACCTCCTGTGATTCTTTTAATATCTCAATTTTTAATCTCACGTCTGCCGGATCCTATACCCATCACCATTTTTTGTTTCATGCAGTGCCTCCTTCCGTACTCTGCTCAAAATGCTGTGCTTGCTTTGTTGATTACAGCTTACCAGACCGGCTGTGAAGGACTGTCGAAAGGATTATGAAGAATTGTGAAGATAAGAGAAATTCACTGCAGTGAATTTTTAAAGCGGAAAAGATACGGTAAAGGTCGAACCTTTCCCGTATTCGCTGGTTGCGGTTATCCTGCCGCCGTGGGCCTCTACAAGCTCTTTTACAATGGCGAGCCCGAGTCCGAGTCCCCCTTCTGCGCCTCTATAGAACCTCTCAAAGATAAAGGGCAGGTCCCCGGCCTTTATGCCGGACCCGTTGTCGATAACCTCGATGATTATTTCTGTTCCCTTGCCGGCGGCTTTAATCAGGATATTCCCGCCGCCTCGCGTAGCCTTCAGTGCATTGCTCAAAAGATTGATTATGATCTGGCTCAGCCTGTCGGGGTCGGCATTGATGGCAAGTCCGGCATCGCATTGAAGCTCAATCCCTAGTCCCTTGTCCTGGAACACTCTCTTGAACCTTCCGGCTATGTTCTTTAGAAACGGCTGAAGCTCAAAAGCCTGCTTCCTGAGTGTAAGGCTGCTCGCCTCGGCCTGCGAAAGCTCTTCAAGCCCTTCGATAATGCTGCTGAACCTCCCGATCTCGGCGTAGAGAGACTGGAGTTGTTCCTTGTCCGCCGGCATAAGCCCGTCGATCATGCCTTCGAGCTCTCCCCTGATGGCGCTTACAGGCGTCCTGAGTTCATGGGCTATGTTGGAGGTCAGTTTTTTCCTGAGAGATTCCTGTGTCTCAAGGATATGGGCCATGCGGTTAAAGGCATCCGATAATCTGCTTATCTCATCCCTGCCTGACGGGGCAACCCTGCTTTTGAGGTTTCCCGCTCCGATCGATACGACCGCATCGGTCAGCCCTTTGATAGGATTCGTCAACCTTCTTGAAAATATGACACTCAGAAAGATGGCTATTCCACCCAGCGCCAGAAGAGAAAACAGGAGCAGCCTGTTAGACCGGCTTATGAAAACGGTCTCTTTTCTGGGGTGAAGGAACCTGATCTCAACTCTGCCGATTTCCTTGCCGCCTATAAAAAGCGCATACGGGAGGAACTTGCTGTTGCCCTCTTGTAATCGTTGGCGGGAAATTGCCGCGATCCTCTTCTTGACCAGAGGGGAGAGCGAGTTGATCGCCGCTTCTGTGTCCGTTATAAGCCGGCCGTTCGCATCGTTGAGCTTCATTTCGAAGCCGAGCATGAGAGCCCAGACGACATCCTCGATGGTGCGCTGGGCCTCCCACCCCGAATATCTCTCGTAAGAGCTTTCGAGCGCTGCGGTTACCCAGTAAACTCTGTCTTCCCTCTCTCCTTCGAGGTATTCCCGGAAATCCTTTATCATCAGCTCGCGCAGCAAAAGCGCCGCCGACAGCGCGATGACAGAGACGGTGACAAGCAGGAGGAGAAACTTTATCCAGAGGCTCTTAAGCATCTTTTTTCCCTGAGAACCGGTATCCTACGCCGTAGATGGTGAGTATCAGCGAGGGGTTTCTGGGATCGTCCTCGATCTTGTGCCTGATGTTCTTGACGTGTGCGTCGATGCTTCGCTCATAACCTTCGAATTGATAGCCGAGTGCCTTTTCCACAAGTTCTTCCCGCGTAAAGACTTTGCCCGGATAAGAGGCGAGGGTGTGGAGGAGCTTGAACTCGGTCGGCGTCAGGTTCTGCGCGACGCCCTTTTTCTTTACCTCATAGCTGTGGCCGTCGATCATCAAAAGCCCGCTGTTGAAACTCAAGGGCCCGGCAGGGCCCAGATCCTCTTTCTGCATCCTTTTCAAAACAGCCTTGACCCTGTAAACCAATTCGCGCGGGCTGAAAGGCTTGACCACATAATCGTCCGCGCCGAGGGCGAACCCCGCTATTCTCTCTTCTTCCGAGGATTTTGAGGTGAGCATGATAATAGGAAAGTCGCCGATCTCTTTCAGTTCCTGGCAGACCTCTTCTCCGGTGGTGTCGGGCAGTTTCAGATCGAGGATCGCGGCAAGGGGCATCTGTTTTAAAGCGGAGTCTACGGCATCCCTGCCTTTTTCGGCATGGATGACCTTATAGCCCGCCTCTTCAAGATAAACCTTTACCACCCTGGCGATTTTCTTGTCATCCTCTATCAGAAGGATCGGCTGAAGCATCTTTCATCTGCCTTGTGAAGCATTCTTCATTATACTGTATTGTCCGGGTGAAATGCCTCCGGCAAAGGCAGCGCATTTGAAAGCCGGGAGATACCCTTGATCTATTGTTCAGATTTCTTCTTATACCCCTTGGTGACAAAGCACAGTAAAATGGTGCGAGTTTCAGAGCGAAGGGCCAATAGGGACACATCCCTTATTTTTTGACATTAATATAGCTGTCCTGTAGAATTACTACATGCCGAGGATAGCAAGAGCCGTAGCGGTAGGATTCCCTCATCATATAATCCAAAGGGGAAACAATAAAGAGAAGGTCTTCTTTGAAAAAGAAGACAGACAAAAGTATCTGGAGTTGCTCAAAAAATATTCAGACAAATGGGAATGCCCGATCCTTGCATACTGCCTTATGAACAACCATGTCCATTTGCTTGCAAGGCCTAAACGCGAGGAATCGCTTTATAAGATGATGCAAGGCATAACGCTTTGTTACACCCAGCATATCAACAGGAAGTATTAAAAAACAGGAAGATTGTGGGAAAGCAGATACCATTCATGCATAGTTGACAAGTGAACAAAAGGTTTATACTGCATAGACCGGGCAGACCCAAAGGGCGAAGCAACTAAATATGGGATGTGCCCCTAATTTTTATTTATTGACAAAATTCCTGCCGATAGTTATTATGTACATATAAACGTACACTTAGTGAGGTGTTAAAATATGACAGTCGTAAATGCAACGCAAGCACGAAAAGAGTTTTTTGATCTTATCAAAGATGCACTTGCCAAGCACACAATATTCCGTATTCATCATCGCGAGGGAGACGTCGTTCTTATGTCGGAAGATGAATACGAAAGTCTTCAGGAGACATTAGAGCTTCTTTCAATTCCGGGCTTCAGAGAAAGCATAAAGAGATCACTCAAGCAGATCGAAAAAGGAGAAACATACTCTCTTGATGAAGTATTTGGAGAAACGGACTAATGCCGTATGAAGTTCGATTTTCCAAGGTGGCATTCAGGGACGTTAAGAGTTTATCTCCAAAGCTTCAAAAGAAATTAAGAGAAATAATAGCCGGCCAGCTTACTCACAATCCATACGCAGGGAAGAGGCTCGTTGGAGATTTGACGGGATTCTATTCGCTACGGCTGTCCTTAAAAGACAGGATAGTTTACAGCATTGATGAGGAGCATCAAATAATCTATATCCACAGGGCAAAGACACATTATGGGGAATAATAAGTCCATAAGAATTAAAGAGGTGTCAAAGACCGGGTCAGCGCTTGCTTTTTGGGGTGCTGAGCAGTTCCTTTGCATGTTTCAGGGAGCCGTCGGTAATCCTTCCGCTGAGCATCCGCGCAAGCTCTTCCTCACGCTTGTAATCGGACAGGGGCTCGATTGCAACTTTTACGGTATCCTTGGCCATGCTCTTCTCAACCTTCATGTGGTAATCGGCAAGCGCGGCTATCTGCGGCAGGTGGGTAATGCAGAGCACCTGGTAAGCGCCTGAGATGTCCTTCAGCCTTTTCCCCACGTGCTGAGCGGTGACCCCGCCTATACCCGCATCCACTTCATCGAAAATCAGCGTCATGGGTGATCGGTTTTTGTCTTTTCTCTTTGACTCGTCACTCGTTACTGATGGCTCGTTACGGCTTTTGATGCATTTCAACGCGAGCATGATTCTCGACAGCTCACCTCCGGATACGACCTTTGCCAGAGGTTTCGGCGACTCCCCGGGATTGGCCGAGAAGAGGAATTCGACATCGTCCAGGCCGGTTGCCGTAACCGCGTCCTTTCTCTTCATATCGATCCTGAATTCCGCCTTCTGGAATCCGAGCTCGCGGAGCTCGGCCATGACCGTGGTCTCTATGTGTTTTGCAGCGGACTGTCTCTTTTTCGAGAGCGCTTCCGCCAGCGACAAAAGCTCACGCTCCCTTGCCTTGAGTTCATTATCAAATGCCTCAAGTTGTTCGTCCGCAGTTTCAAGCGACTTCAGTTCCTCACGGGCCCGCTCCCCGTATCCGAGTATCCCCTCTACGTTTTCTCCGTACTTTTTTTCGAGTCTCTTTATCAGCTCAAAACGCTCGTCTACCTCACCGAGCTTGTGCGGGTCGATGTCGTACTTGTCCTTGAGCCCCCTGAGCAGGATTGCCGAATCCTCAAGGAGGGGAACTGCCGCTTCAAGAGTTGCCAGGAGCTCCCGGGCATCAGGGTCTATCTGTGCTATTTCCCTGATCCGCGACGCGACAGCAGAAAGGCGCTCAAGTGAAGAGCCTTCAGCCTCGTATAGCAGCATATAGGCCGTCTCCGAGGACTCCTTGAGCTTGCTGAGATTCAGCAGTATGGCCCTTTCTTCCTCAAGGGATTCCTTCTCGCCCTGTTTGAGCTGGGCCGAATCTATTTCATTGAGCTGGAAACGCAGGAATTCAATGCGCTGGCTCCGTTCGCGTATTTTTTGTTTCATCCCGGTCACTTTATTTCTCAGCTCGACCACTTCACTAAACAGTAACGAGTAACGAGTGACGAGTGACGGGTCTGAAGGCGGTGACGAGTGAGGAGTAACGAGTAACAAGTTTTCGGATTCCTTCTTATCTTTTAACTCGTTACCCGTTACTTGTAACTTGTTACTGTCTTTATTCAGTCCCCCGAAAGCATCGAGGAACGCCAGGTGGCTCTCTTTTTTCAAAAGGCTCTGGTGCTCATGCTGGCCGTGGATATCGATAAGGCTCCTGCCGACGCTGGAAAGGGTCTGTATGCTGGAAGCTATATCGTTGATGTAAGATCTCCCCTTGCCCTGGGAATTGATGCTTCTTCTGAGGATAATGCCTTCGTCGCTTTCGATGGAGAGCTCTTTGAGCAGCGGGTGGTCCGTATTATCGAAATACGCCTCGATATGGGCCTCTTTTTCCCCGGTCTTGATCATGTCCTGAGAGGCTTTTTCGCCGAGGAGTATGCCGATCGCGTCGACGATTACGGATTTGCCTGCGCCTGTTTCCCCGGTCAGGATATTCAGGCCCGTTTCAAACTGTATTGACAGGTCGTCAATAATAGTAAAATTCTTGATCCTTAATTCCCGCAGCATAGCATTTGTCGCGTTCTATGGTTATAGCGTTGAGCGTTTTACATCTGCGCTATAACGCCTGGTGCTTCACGCTATAATGTGTTTGAAATCCTCCTCTTTAACGGGACCGAGCATTGTCAGGCTCATTCTGCCCTCGTTGATAAGCCTGGATGCAAGGTCTCTCACATGGTCGAGAGTCACGGATTCTATTTCTTTTATTATCTCTTTTGAGGAGAGGTATTTGCCGTAATAAATCTCCTGATGGGCTATGTTCTGCATCCTGTTGCTTGTAGATTCCAGCCCGAGCATTATATTGCCCTTTAACTGGTCTTTCGCCCTTCTCAGTTCTACTTCGGAAATAGTTGTATAAAGGCTCCTCATTTCTTTAATGATGAGCTCTGTAACGGCTACAGCCTTTTTTCTGCCTGTGCCCGCATACACTGCCCAGAAGCCGGTATCCGCGTAGAGAGATGCAAAGGAATAAATGGAATATGCGTACCCTTTTTTCTCCCTGATTTCCTGGAACAGTCTCGAGCTCACGCTGGCGCCGAGGATTGAATTCAGGATGCCTACTGCGTACCGTTCGTGGCTTGCGTAAGGAATTCCCTCAACCCCCAGGCAGATATGGGTTTCGGAAAGGTCCCTGGGGTATACGGCGATGCCGTTCCTGAAGTACTCCGGGGAGAACAATTTGGGCTCCGATCCGCGCCTGAGCCCTCCAAGGTGATTGTTCAGAAGACCCACAACATGGTCGGGGTCGAAGTTGCCTGCGCACGCGACCACGGTGTCGGCCGTGCCGTAGTATTTTCTTACGTGGCCCGTCAAATCCTCACGGGTAAACGTCTTGATCGTTTCGCGGCGCCCGAGAACGGGCTGGCCGAGCCCCGTGTCACCCCAGACCGTCTTGCTGAAGAGGTCGTGTATGTAATCATCGGGTGTGTCCTCGACGAGCTTTATCTCTTCTTTTATTACGCCCTTCTCTTTTTCGATTTCCTCTTCCTGGAAGGTGGAGTTCATGAAGATATCGGTAAGCAGATATATTCCCCTGTCGATATACTCGTCGAGCACTTTCACATAGAAGGCGGTGTTTTCCCTTGAGGTAAATGCGTTGAGGTCGCCGCCCATAGAGTCAATTTCAAAGGCGATGTCGGTGGCGGTGCGCTTTTTGGTGCCTTTGAAGAACATGTGCTCAAGGAAATGAGAGATGCCATGATGAGCTCTGTAACGGCTACAGCCTTTTTTCTGCCTGTGCCCGCATACACTGCCCAGAAGCCGGTATCCGCGTAGAGAGATGCAAAGGAATAAATGGAATATGCGTACCCTTTTTTCTCCCTGATTTCCTGGAACAGTCTCGAGCTCACGCTGGCGCCGAGGATTGAATTCAGGATGCCTACTGCGTACCGTTCGTGGCTTGCGTAAGGAATTCCCTCAACCCCCAGGCAGATATGGGTTTCGGAAAGGTCCCTGGGGTATACGGCGATGCCGTTCCTGAAGTACTCCGGGGAGAACAATTTGGGCTCCGATCCGCGCCTGAGCCCTCCAAGGTGATTGTTCAGAAGACCCACAACATGGTCGGGGTCGAAGTTGCCTGCGCACGCGACCACGGTGTCGGCCGTGCCGTAGTATTTTCTTACGTGGCCCGTCAAATCCTCACGGGTAAACGTCTTGATCGTTTCGCGGCGCCCGAGAACGGGCTGGCCGAGCCCCGTGTCACCCCAGACCGTCTTGCTGAAGAGGTCGTGTATGTAATCATCGGGTGTGTCCTCGACGAGCTTTATCTCTTCTTTTATTACGCCCTTCTCTTTTTCGATTTCCTCTTCCTGGAAGGTGGAGTTCATGAAGATATCGGTAAGCAGATATATTCCCCTGTCGATATACTCGTCGAGCACTTTCACATAGAAGGCGGTGTTTTCCCTTGAGGTAAATGCGTTGAGGTCGCCGCCCATAGAGTCAATTTCAAAGGCGATGTCGGTGGCGGTGCGCTTTTTGGTGCCTTTGAAGAACATGTGCTCAAGGAAATGAGAGATGCCGTTTTTATCGAAGGGCTCGCTGCGGGAACCGACTTTTACCCATATGCCCAGCAGCACGGAGCGGAAATTCTTCAACTGCTCCATGACAACCGGTATGCCGTTATCGAGGTTTTTTTTTGTAAACATTCACGTTCAAGGGACGACTCGCCTGTCTACCAAGGAAACTCTATGGAAACTTTAAAGAAAAGCAGGCATACTCCCCGCTGCGGGCAGCGGGGCCCGGTTATTATTCGGCGTGCGCCTCTTCTTTCTTCTTTTCCTGACGCATCGCTTCTTTCCTGCTGAGCCTGACTCTCCCCTGGCCGTCTATCTCTATAACTTTGACCAGCACTTCGTCGCCTACATTGAGCTCATCGGTAACCTTCGCGATCCTCTTTTCCGATATCTGGGATATATGCAGAAGGCCGTCGACACCGGGAAGAATTTCCACAAAGGCCCCGAAATCGGCTGTTCTTACCACCTTGCCCAGATATATTTTGTTCAGCTCGGCTTCGGCAACGATGCCTTTTATTATATCTATCGCCTTTTTCGCCGATTCTTCGTCAGGTGACGCAATATTCACTGTACCGGCATCATTAATATCAATCTTGACGCCCGTCTGTTCTATTATCCCCCTGATGACCTTGCCGCCCGTTCCGATAACGTCCCTTATCTTCTCCTGCCTTATCTGCATGGTGTAGATACGGGGTGCGAAAGGAGAAAGGTCTGCCCTGGGACCGGGCATTGCCTCTTTCATCCTGCCCAGAATGTGCATCCTTCCCGCCCGCGCCTGTTCAAGGGCATTCCGGAGAATTTCGGCGCTTACTCCACCTATCTTTACGTCCATCTGGAAGGCGGTAATTCCTTTTTCAGTCCCCGCGACCTTGAAATCCATATCTCCGAGATGGTCTTCGAGACCGAGAATATCGGTAAGCACAACAACCTGATTGCCCTCTTTGACGAGTCCCATTGCGATACCTGCCACGGGCGCCGATATGGGGACCCCGGCATCCATCAACGACAGGGTTGCGCCGCAGACCGTTGCCATGGAGGACGAGCCGTTGGATTCGAGGACATCGGAAACAATCCTGATCGTGTAGGGGAAGACCTCTTTTGAAGGGAGTACGTACTTCAACGCGCGCTCTGCGAGGGCGCCGTGCCCTATTTCCCTTCTTCCGGGCGAGCGCAGCGGCTTTACTTCGCCTACGCTGAAGGGCGGGAAGTTGTAATGGAGCATAAAGGTTTTGTACATCTCGCCTTCGAGCGAATCTATTTTCTGCTCATCTTCGGAGGTGCCGAGGGTGGTTGCCACAAGGGCCTGGGTCTCGCCCCTGGTGAACAGCGCGGAGCCGTGGGTCCTCGGCAAGAATCCCATATCACAGGTGATGTGCCTTATCTCATCGGGTTTCCTGTTGTCGGCCCTTACCCCTTCCTGGAGGATCATATCCCTTACAATCTCTTTTTCGTAATTGTCGAATATAGTTGCTATGTCCCTGGTGAGGTCTTTTCCGGCATTGCCGAAGAACTTCTCCGCATTTTCGGGGGTATTGAAATGCTTTATCGCATCTTCGAGTATAAGGTTGAGGGCTTCCTGCCTGCGGTGTTTGCCCGGTATCCTTATGCCCTCTTTCATCCTGTCGGAAACAAATTGCCTTATTTCGCGCTTGATCTCAACATTCTCTTCAACGGGTATAAGGGCTCTCTTTTCCTTGCCCGCCAGATTTTTTAATTCATTTTGAAGCGCTACGAGCCTTTTGATCTCTTTATGAGCAAATTCTATAGCTTCAAGCAGCAGCGCTTCCGAAACTTCCGAGCCGCCGCCCTCTACCATAATAACGGCATCTTCGGTTCCCGCTACTACAAGATTAAGATCAAGATTTTCCAATTCGGACAGATCGGGGTTGACAACCAGATTGCCGTCAAGCCTGCCGACCCTTACGGCTGCCACCGGACCGCCGAAAGGGATATCCGATATATGAACGGCAGCAGACATACCGATTACTCCCAGTATATCAGATGCATTCTCGCTTCCATATGACAACACAGACACGATTCCCTGGGTCTCGGAATAAAAGCCCTTGGGGAACAACGGCCTGAGTGGACGGTCGATAAGGCGTGATGTTAATACTTCTTTTTCGGAAGGCTTGCCTTCCCTCTTGAAAAAGCCCCCGGGAATTTTTCCTGCGGAGTATGTTTTTTCCTGATAATCGATGGTAAGCGGAAAGAAATCCAGTCCTTCCTTTACCCTCTTGTCTGCAACTGCCGTGGCAAGGACAACCGTATCGCCGTACCTTAAAACTACGGAGCCGCCTGACTGCCTTGCCATTTGCCCGGTTTCAATAATTAATCGTTTTCCTTTTATCTCAAGTTCTACAGTAGTCATTAAATCTCTTCTATCTCCTCTTAATTTGTATTTCCGTGTCTTGCCTTTGAATCTTACCGGGATGTTATTTCCTGAGGCCCAGATTCTCTATTACCTTATCATAACGGTTCCTGTCAGCAGTTCTGAGATAGTTAAGGAGCTTTTTTCTCTGTGCGACGAGCTTCAAGAGTCCCCGCCTGGAATGATGATCTTTCTTGTGGGTCTTAAAATGCTCTGTCAGATAAGTTATCCTTTCCGTTAACAATGCTACCTGAACTTCCGGGGAACCTGTGTCGCGTTCGTGAATCTTGTAGGACTCGATAATCTCTTTCTTCTTCATGGTATCGAGAGACATAACATCACCACCTTTCAATATGTTTTTTAAATGTGTACCCAGTAATTTTCTAAATCCGGCAACACGTTCAGAGTAATAGGTTAGCATATGACCCCGCCCTCTGTAAAGAACATCTGCTTGCCCTTGCAAGGATAATTTAATTGTTCGCCGGAGAGCGGGGCAGGGCCCGTTTTCTGTAAAATTTCTTGACAAACGACCGGCGGGCAGGATATCTTTCGGGTTAAAAGTCCCTATCCTTATATTTGTGAGCCATTTGTAAGTTTTTGATTAAAAACATTTTCAGAGGTAATAACTATGGAAATCGTGCTTGCAACAAGAAACCTGAAAAAAGTCGAGGAAATAAACAGGATTCTCGGTGATATGGAGGTAACCCTTTTGAAAAAGCCCCCGGGAATTTTTCCTGCGGAGTATGTTTTTTCCTGATAATCTATGGTAAGCGGAAAGAAATCCAGTCCTTCCTTTACCCTCTTGTCTGCAACTGCCGTGGCAAGGACAACCGTATCGCCGTACCTTAAAACTACGGAGCCGCCTGACTGCCTTGCCATTTGCCCGGTTTCAATAATTAATCGTTTTCCTTTTATCTCAAGTTCTACAGTAGTCATTAAATCTCTTCTATCTCCTCTTAATTTGTATTTCCGTGTCTTGCCTTTGAATCTTACCGGGATGTTATTTCCTGAGGCCCAGATTCTCTATTACCTTATCATAACGGTTCCTGTCAGCAGTTCTGAGATAGTTAAGGAGCTTTTTTCTCTGTGCGACGAGCTTCAAGAGTCCCCGCCTGGAATGATGATCTTTCTTGTGGGTCTTAAAATGCTCTGTCAGATAAGTTATCCTTTCCGTTAACAATGCTACCTGAACTTCCGGGGAACCTGTGTCGCGTTCGTGAATCTTGTAGGACTCGATAATCTCTTTCTTCTTCATGGTATCGAGAGACATAACATCACCACCTTTCAATATGTTTTTTAAATGTGTACCCAGTAATTTTCTAAATCCGGCAACACGTTCAGAGTAATAGGTTAGCATATGACCCCGCCCTCTGTAAAGAACATCTGCTTGCCCTTGCAAGGATAATTTAATTGTTCGCCGGAGAGCGGGGCAGGGCCCGTTTTCTGTAAAATTTCTTGACAAACGACCGGCGGGCAGGATATCTTTCGGGTTAAAAGTCCCTATCCTTATATTTGTGAGCCATTTGTAAGTTTTTGATTAAAAACATTTTCAGAGGTAATAACTATGGAAATCGTGCTTGCAACAAGAAACCTGAAAAAAGTCGAGGAAATAAACAGGATTCTCGGTGATATGGAGGTAACCCTTTTGACTTTAAACGATTTTCCTTCCTGCCCGGAAGTCGAGGAGGATGCGGATACCTTTGAAGGGAATGCCTCCAAAAAGGCTGTAGAAATAGCACGGTGTACGGGTAAAACGGCCCTGGCCGACGATTCGGGCCTTGAGGTGTATGCCCTGGACAATGCCCCGGGGATCAGGTCAGCCAGGTATGCTGGCGATAATGCAAAAGACATTGATAATATTAATAAATTACTTTCGGAGATGGACCGCTTGCCCGACGACAGGAGGGGGTGCCGGTTCGTCTGCTGCATCGCGCTTGCATTTCCTGACGGCGAGGTTATAAAATTCTCGGGTTTTGCGGAAGGCTCCATAAGCAGGGAAATGCATGGCAGGATGGGGTTCGGATACGATCCTGTCTTTTATCCGGCGGGGCATACGAGGACTTTCGCTGAAATGAGTCCCGGGGAGAAGGATGCCCTGAGCCACAGGAGGGCGGCCCTCGAAAAACTCAAAAGCTGCTTGAAAATCTTGCTTTTTAAAATATAAAGAATTTTAATGTTCTAATTATAATTTTAAAATTGAATAAACTTCATTCGTTCGATTATCCTATACCGTTATTCTAAAAAACTTCTTTACATAATGGAGGTTCTCCTATGAGAATAGTTCTTCTCGGTGCGCCTGGAGCCGGAAAAGGCACTCAGGCAAAGAAACTTATCGAAAAATACCCCATCCCCCAGATTTCCACAGGTGATTTATTGAGAGCGGCGGTTGCAGCAGGGACCGCACTCGGCAAAGAGGCTAAATCCTATATGGATAAAGGAGAACTTGTCCCCGACAGCGTTGTTCTCGGCATGGTCGAAGAGAGGCTCAAGCAGGATGATTGCAAGGAAGGCTATATTCTTGACGGCTTCCCAAGAAATACCAAGCAGGCAGAGACCCTGGACAAGATGCTCGCTTCCTTGAATATGTCGCTGAGCGCAGCCCTCAGCGTGGATGTCCCCTTCGAGGACCTGATGAAAAGACTTACCGGCAGAAGGACCTGCAAGGCATGCGGCCAGATGTACAATGTCTATTTCAATGCCCCCAAAAAAGATAACGTATGCGACAAGTGCGGCGGAGAGCTCTTCCAGAGGGGCGATGATAAGGAGGAGACTATAAAGAAGAGGCTCGATGTCTACAATGCCCAGACAGCCCCCCTGATCGATTACTACGGCAAGAAAGGCATATTGAAAGCGGTTGCAGGCACCGGCGGTATCGACGACATATTCGGCAAAGTCTGCAGCGCGCTCGGCATTAACTGAAGCAGTGAATTCAGGTTTGGTCTTGAAAGACATTAAATACTAAACAGGAGGAAACTTAATTATGGCATTAGTAAATCCGCATGGAAAAGAAAAGAAGTTAAAGCCTCTCCTGCTGACAGGCGCTGAGCTGGAGGCAGAGAAGAAAAAGGCGGCTGCGCTGAAAAAGATCAATATCTCTTCCCGTGAAACCGGAGACCTTATTATGATGGGTATCGGCGGTTTCACCCCGCTCGACGGTTTTATGACGTATGAGGACTGGAAGGATGTCTGCGCCGAGTACAAAATGGCTGACGGCACCTTCTGGCCGATTCCTATCACCGTTTCCACCGATGAGAGCGTGAAGGTCGGCGAGGAGGTCGCCCTTTATTCCGAAGAGTTCGGTGAGATCATGGCAACCATGAAGATTACCGAGACTTATAAGATCGATAAGGAGTACGAATGCAAGCAGATATACAAGACCGCCGATATGGAGCACCCCGGTGTTGTCATGGTCATGAAGCAGGCAGGCGCCAACCTCGCCGGGCCGGTAAAGGTACTCAGTCAGGGAACCTTCCCGAAGGAGTATCCCGGAATCTATCTGACCCCTGCGCAGTCAAGGCACCTCTTTACCGAAAAGGGCTGGAACACGGTCGCAGCATTCCAGACAAGAAACCCGATGCACCGCTCCCACGAATATCTCTGCAAGATCGCTATCGAGACCTGTGACGGCGTATTTGTTCACATGCTCCTCGGCAAGCTGAAACCGGGCGATATCCCCTCGGATGTAAGGCAGAAGGCTATCGACGTGCTCAATGACAAATATTTTGTGAAGGATACCATTGTTGTGGGCGGCTACCCCCTCGATATGAGATATGCGGGCCCGAGGGAGGCCCTTCTCCATGCTCTCTTCAGGCAGAACTACGGCTGCAGCCACCTAATCGTCGGCAGGGACCACGCCGGCGTCGGTGAGTACTACGGACCGTTCGATGCGCAGAAGATATTCGATGAGATCCCCAGGGGCGCCCTGGAGACAAAGCCGCTTAAGATAGACTGGACTTTCTACTGCAAGAGATGCGACGGCATGGCGTCAATGAGGACATGCCCGCACGGCAAAGAGGACAGATTGATCCTCAGCGGAACAAAACTGAGGAAGATGCTTTCCGAGGGTGAAGACGTTCCCGATCATTTCAGCAGGCCCGAGGTCCTTACGATATTGAGAGCGTATTATGAGGGATTGACCGAAAAGGTAGAGATAAAGACCCATAAATATGCTGAAGGCGCATAAATTAAAGTATCAGTGTCAGTGAATAGTGCCGGTTGAACTCCTGACACTAATTACTAATGAAAGGGGGTGCAGAGTAGAACTCGAAACCGACAAGGTTGTCAAAGTAATGCTGCAGCAGCTGATAGCTTAATCAATATCAAACCATTAGGAGGTTAACAAATGCCAAGCTATGTAATTACCGAGAAGTGTGACGGATGCAAGGCCCAGGACAAGACAGCATGCCAGTACATCTGTCCGAATGACCTCATGACCCTTAACAGGGATATCATGAAGGCATACAACCAGGAGCCCGAGCAGTGCTGGGAGTGCTACAACTGTGTAAAGATCTGCCCTCAGCAGGCGATCGAGGTAAGGGCCTATCAGGACTTCGCACCGTTGGGAGGTAATGTCATCCCGATGAGAGGCACTGATTCCATTATGTGGACAATCAAATTCAGGAACGGTTCCCTGAAGAGGTTCAAATTCCCCATCAGGACGACCCCGGAAGGATCTATCGAACCGTACAAAGGGAAGCCCGAGCCTGATATCTCAAAAATCAAACAGCCCGGCTATTTCACACACCAGGGCGCGGGCAAAGCTATGCCCACAATAAAGTAAGGAGGGAAGGATAATGGAAAAAGAAACTTGTACGTTTTCATATTGCCAGAAGCCTGAGGTTGTTGAGGTAGAGACAGACCTCCTTCTCATCGGCGGCGGCATGGCATGTTGCGGCGCGGCATTCGAGGGAGCACGCTGGGGAACCCCGAAGGGCGTAAAGATAACCATGGTCGACAAGGCGGCAACGGACAGAAGCGGCGCTGTTGCAATGGGTCTGTCGGCTATCAATACCTACATGGGCGAGAACGACCCCAAAGACTATGTGAAGATGGTCAGGGGCGACCTGATGGGCATAATCAGGGAAGACCTTGTGTATGACCTCGGCAGGCACGTAGATGATTCCGTTCACCTCTTTGAGGAATGGGGACTCCCCATCTGGAAAAAGGCTGATGACGGTTTCTCCCTCGACGGCTTCCAGGCAAGGGACCAGGGAAAGGCAATGCTTAAGGACGGCGGAGTGCCGGTAAGGTCCGGTAAGTGGCAGATCATGATCAACGGTGAATCCTACAAGGTCATCGTCGCAGAAGCCGCCAAGAAGGCCCTTGAGTTCAACAGGCAGGCGACCGGCGTTGCCCAGAACCATTTTGAAAGGATATTCGTCGTAAAACTTTACAAAGATGCCAACGACCCCAAGAGGGTTGCAGCGGCAGCAGGCTTCAGCGTAAGGGAAAACAAGATATATGTCTTCAAGGCAAAGGCCATCATAAACGCTTCCGGCGGAGCAGTGAACGTCTTCAGGCCGAGGTCAACCCAGGAAGGCCAGGGCAGGGCATGGTATCCTGTATGGAACTCGGGCTCGGGATACGCTCTCGGACTGCAGGCCGGCGCAGAGCTGACCATGATGGAGAACAGGTTCGTCCCCGCGCGTTTCAAGGACGGATACGGTCCGGTCGGCGCATGGTTCCTCTTCTTCAAGGCAAAGGCAACCAACTCCCTTGGGGAAGATTATTGCGTAACACACCTCGAGGATACGAAGAAACTCTACAGCCCCTATGCAGAAAAGCTCGGCACCTGTATCAGAAACCACATGATGATGGTTGATATGAAGTTGGGCAAAGGCCCCATCCTCATGAACACCCATACCGCCATGGCGGAGCTTGCCAAGACAATGGACGCAAAGAGGATCAAACACCTCGAAGCAGAGGCATGGGAAGACTTCCTCGATATGGCTATCGGCCAGGCAGGCCTCTGGGCATGTAAGAACGTCGAGCCCGACAAGGAGCCGTCCGAGATCATGCCGACAGAGCCGTATCTTCTCGGCTCACACGCAGGCTGCGCAGGCTTCTGGTGCAGCGGACCTGATGATCTTGGCGCTCCTGACCACTATCATTGGGGGTATAACAGGATGTCCACCGTGCCGGGCCTCTTCATGGCAGGCGATATTTGCGGCGCATCAGGCCACAAATTCTCCTCGGGCTCGCACGCAGAGGGAAGGATTGCAGCCAAGGCCGCAATAGCATTCATCCTCGATCATCCTGACTACAAGCCGGCGCTCAAAGAGACTGCTGATCAGGTTGCAACAGACCTTTATTTCCCGTTCGAGACTTACGAGAAATACAAGACCGTTTCAACAGACCCGGCCATCAACCCGCACTACATCAGGCCGAAAATGCTCCAGACAAGGCTCCAGAAGATCGCCGACGAGTACTTTGGCGGCATCTCCACATGGTACATGACTTCCAAGACCATGTTGAACGAGGGGCTGAAGCTGCTTGAGATGCTCAAAGAGGACGCTGCAAAGATGGGAGCGGCAAACCTCCACGAGCTCATGAGATGCTGGGAAAACTACCACAGGATTCTTTCCGTTGAGGCGCATGCACGTCATATCCTCTTCAGGGAAGAGACCAGGTATCCCGGATACTACTACAGGGGCGACTTCCTCCCGATCGACGACAAGAACTGGAAGTGTTTCGTCAACTCAACATACGATGTTGAAAAGAATACATGGGAAATCAAGAAAGTTCCCTATGTTCAACTCGTAGCCGACTGATAAAAATTCAGAAGGGGGGGGAAACCCTCCCTTCTGAGCCATTTAGTCATTAAGCCATTAAGTAAGAGAGGAGTTGATGAGCTTACAGTCCGGTTGCTTAATTACTCGATGACTCAATGACTCAACAATGACTCAATAAAGGAGGAGTAGCATGTCAGAGCAAAATAACAAGCAGGCCAGTCGCATACTCGTGATTGGCGGTGGCTTCAGCGGCTTGACAACGGCAGTGGATGCCGCCGAAACGGGCGCTGAGGTTATAGTGGTGGAAAGGAACCCTTACCTTGGCGGAAGGGTTGCACAGCTTAACAAATACTTCCCCAAGCTCTGTCCACCCATTTGCGGGCTTGAAATAAACTTCAGAAGGATCAAAACGAATCCCTCGATATCTTTTTATACCATGGCAGAGGTCGATAATATAACGGGCGGCCCCGGTGACTACAGCGTGACCGTAAAGCTGAACCCCCGTTATGTAAACGACAATTGCGTGGCTTGCAATGCCTGTGCAGAGGCATGCCCCGCGGAAAGGCCGAACGAATATAATTTCGGCATGGACACGACAAAGGCCGCGTACCTTCCGTTCACCCAGGCGTTCCCCCAGAAATACGTGATCGACAGCGCTCATTGCAAGGGCGACTGCGGGAAGGCCTGCCAGACCGCGTGTAAATATGACGCCATCGACCTCGGTATGAAGGCCGGGACAATAACCGTGAAGGTCGATTCCGTTGTCGTCGCAACAGGCTGGAACCCCTATGACGCCAACAAGCTCGATATCCTCGGGTTTGGCAAGGTTAAAAACGTTATCACCAATATGATGATGGAAAGGCTTGCTTCTCCGGCAGGGCCGACCGCGGGAAAGCTAGTAAGACCCTCCGACGGGAAGCCTGTTCAGACCGTGGCTTTCGTGCAGTGTGCCGGAAGCAGGGACGAGAACCATTTGCCGTTCTGTTCATATATATGCTGCCTTGCCTCTTTGAAGCAGGCCACCTATATAAGGGAGCAGAACCCCGAATCAAAGGTCCGGATATTCTATATAGATATCAGAACTCCGGGCAGATATGAAAAATTCTACTGGAAAGTTAAGGATGACCCCAACGTAACCCTTACCAAAGGCAAGGTTGCAAGCGTTGTTCAGGCTGAGGGGTCCGATGACGTCGTTGTTATTGCGGAAGATATGATGACAGGCGATAAAGTGAAAGTCAAAGTGGACATGGTAGTCCTCGCAACCGGGATGGAGCCTGCCGGGGCGGCCAAAAAGCTTTCCGGGGTGGACTACAATGAAAACGGATTCGCCCTGTCGGGCACAGGGGTGTTCGCTACCGGCTGCAGCAAAAATCCGATGGATGTTGCCAAATCCGGGCAGGATGCTACCGGGGCTGTGATGAGGGCAATCCAGACAGGACAGAGGAGGTAATCGAAAATGGACAAGAATTTAGGTCTTTACATATGCACCGGATGCTCTATAGGAGAAGCCATAGATATAGAGAAGTTGGGCAACATAAGCAAGAATGCCTTGAAGGTTCCTGTAGTGAAATCCCACTTTGCCCTGTGCGGAAAAGAGGGTGTTGCGCTCATAAAGAACGATATAAAGAGCGAAGGGGTCAATACGGTAATCATCGCTGCCTGCTCCTCGAGAGTAAAGTATAAGGAATTCGATTTCCCCGGCTGCATTGTTGAAAGGGTTCCCGTGAGGGAGCTTGCCGTATGGAGCCAGGAGCCGGAGCAGGCGCAGCTCGCGGCCGAAGATTATGTGAAGATGGGTGTTATCAAGGCGCAAAAGGGGGACATCCCCGAGCCGTACATCACGGAGACGGTGAAAACCATCCTGGTTATCGGCGGCGGTGTGGCCGGAATGACTTCAGCCCTCCAGGCCGCCAACGCGGGATACCAGGTTGTGCTCGTCGAGAAAGAGGCGCAGCTCGGCGGTTTTGTAAACAAGCTGTACAAAAAGGTCCCGACAGCGCCCGGTGAATACAGCGCGCCCCTGATCGTCGATACTGATATAGACAAGATGGTCAAAGAGGTCGGGAGCAACCGGAACATAAAGGTCTTCAAATCAGCAAAGGTCGAAAAGACCGACGGGCAGCCCGGGGCATACGATGTGACCATATCGTCAAACGGGAATTCGGAGGTCGTCAAGATCGGTGCGGTTGTTCTGGCTGCAGGCTGGAGGCCTTATGATGCTGCAAAGCTTGAGCACCTCGGATACGGTAAATCCAGGGACGTTGTTACCAATATCGAGTTTGAGGAGCTTGCCAGAAAGGGGAAGATCACCAGGCCGTCCGATGGCAAAGAGGCGAAAAAGGTCGCTTTCATCCAGTGCGCAGGCCAGAGGGACCCCAATCATCTCCCTTACTGTTCGGCCATGTGCTGCGTGACGTCCTTGAAACAGGCCCAATATGTAAGGCAGAATCCTGATGCAACCGCGATGATCCTGTACAAAGATATCAGGACACCCGGAAAACTTGAATATTACTATAAAGCCGCGCAGGATGATCCCGGCGTCATGCTTACAAAGGGAGAAGTCACCGGGGTGAGCGATGCCGGAAACGGAAACCTGTTCGTTGAGATGGAAAACAGCCTGTTCGGAGAGAAGGTAAAGGTCGAGGCCGATCTTGTGGTCCTTGCAACAGGCGTTGTCCCCGCAACGGTAGATGATCCGATCTTGAATCTGCAGTACAGGCAGGGACCGGGGCTCCCGGACCTCGACCTGTTCGACGGGTTTGCGGATTCCAATTTTATATGTTTCCAGTACGAGACCAGAAGGACGGGCGTTTACGCCGCGGGCTGCGTAAGACAGCCCATGAATATGGCAGAGGCGCAGGAAGATGCGGCAGGCGCCGCCCTGAAAGCGATACAGGCGGCAGAGCATGTGGCAAAAGGCATAGCAGTGCATCCGAGGGCATGGGATACGACCTACCCTGATGCGTTCATGCAGAGGTGCACCTCCTGCAAGAGGTGTACGGAGGAATGTCCTTTCGGCGCTATCGACGAAGACGAGAAGGGCACCCCGTTCTACAAGCCCGGCCGCTGCAGAAGGTGCGCTACCTGCATGGGCGCATGCCCTGAAAGAATAGTCTCCTTCAAGGATTACCATGTCGACATGATCGGCTCGATGATGAAGAATGTCTCGGTCCCGTCAGAGGACGACCAGCCGAGAATAATAGTCCTTGCCTGTGAGAATGACTCATATCCCGCGATTGATACCGCGGCGATGAAGCATGCGAAATTCGATCCCGCGGTAAGGTTCATACAACTCAGGTGCCTCGGCTCCACCAACCTTGTATGGCTGGCGGATGCCCTCTCACGGGGAGTTGACGGTATGCTCCTCCTCGGCTGCAAATACGGCGAAAATTATCAATGCCACTTTGCAAAGGGCAGCGAGCTTGCAAACTACAGGCTTGGAAAGGTCCAGGAGACGCTTAACAGGTTGCAACTGGAATCCGAGAGGGTCGGCATGATCCAGCTTGCCATAGATGAATATGACAAGATACCGACTATTATTAACGACTTTGTTGCAAGGGTCAAAGAAATAGGCCCTAATCCTTTTAAAGGATTCTAAAGTGTCAGTTTGTAGTGTCGGTGCCGGTAAAGGCTTTACCTGTTGTTTGCTGATCGCTGGCACTAATAACTCAAGTTTATAGGAGGAAATATATGGCAGAACAGGTACTAAAACCGGATTTGAATTTTGTTAAAGATATCATAGCCTCAGGCGGCGAATCCCTGAAGAAATGCTACCAGTGCTCAACCTGCACAGTTGTATGCAATGTAACTCCCGACACCAAGCCGTTCCCGAGGAAGGAAATGATGTACGCCCAGTGGGGCATAAAGGACAAGCTCATCAGCAACCCGGACGTATGGCTCTGCCATCAGTGCAGCGATTGTACGGCCCACTGCCCGAGAGGGGCAAAGCCAGGGGAAGTGCTCGGCGCCATAAGAAAGATGACCATTAAGGCTTATGCGGCGCCCGGTGCGCTTGCAACCATGGTCGGAGACGCCAAATACCTTCTGGTGCTCTTTGCCATACCGGCGATAATTTTTCTCGCCATAATCGCTTCTTTGGGCAACCTCAACCTCTCTGCGATACCGAGAGGCGAGGACGGCGGCATAGTGTATGCCAAGTTCATTCCAGTTCCGTTTATTGATGCCGTGTTTATTGCAGCGGCAACCTTTGCGCTCATCTCCTTTATCATCGGCATAAAGAAATACTGGTCAGCCATGAGCGCGGGCGTGAACCTGCAGGGCAACCTGGTCGGGAACATCAAGGATACGATAATCGAGATTCTCTCCCACAAGAAGTTCCAGGAATGTACGGTGACGAAAGAGAGGTCTACCGCACATCTTCTGGTATTCTATGCTTTTGCGGGGCTTGCTGTGACGACAACATGGGCGATAGTCTACCTGTATGGGCATGAAATTTTTGGTATTCAGGGAACGTCTCTTCTTCACTTTGGCGAATCCCCTTATCCGCTCTATGACCCAATGAAGATCCTCGGCAATGTCAGCGCCCTTGCGCTGCTTTTCGGCATAACCCTTGTAACCAGCAATCGCCTCAAAAACGCTGCCAGGGCCGGCGGCGGCAGCTACTTCGACTGGCTCTTTATCTCCGTCATATACGCCATCGTGGCCACAGGCATACTTTCCGAGGTGCTGAGGCTTCTGGATATAGCCCTGCTGGCCTATCCGGTTTACTTTGTTCACCTCGTGTGCGTTTTCTTCCTGTTCGCCTATGCGCCGTTCTCGAAGATGGCCCACATGGTTTACAGGACGACGGCGATGGTCTTTGCCAGATACGCCCGGAGAGAGGGATAACACTACGCCGGTAAAGGATGTTCTGGAAGACAAGGGGCCCGGTGTCCGGAATGCATAGTAAATTCATTGTAAGCAGTATGTATAAATAAACGATACATTAACGAAAAAGGGAGGTGAAGAAGGGTCTTAAATGTAAGATATCAGCCGGCTCTACGTCTTACAAGGAGCATTCCCGGCTGAAGAGTGTAAGGCACGAGCCCTTTTGGAATTAATTTAGAGTGGTCATACTTAAAAGTAAAAATTATTTATAAGGAGGAAACTAAATGAGTTCAACAATTCTCTTTGCCCTTGCGTGCGGATTGTTAGGCGTGATATACGCCGTGATGACCGCAATGTGGGTATCAAAACAGGATGCAGGGAATGCCAAGATGCAGGAGATCTCGAATGCAATTAAAGAGGGCGCATATGCGTTCCTTGCGCGCGAATATAAGACAGTAGCGATGGTTGCAGTGATCCTTGTTGTTCTTATCGCGGCGATGAATCTCGGCATTTGGACTGCTATTGGCTTTATCGTCGGCACAGTCGGTTCAGCGCTTGCCGGCTTTGTCGGTATGTGGGTCACTGTCAGGGCAAACGTACGCACAACTCAGGCAGCAAGCAGGGGCCTTCAGGCTGCGCTCAGCCTTGCATTTAAGGGCGGTTCAGTGACCGGCGTTATGGTCGTTGGACTAGGAATTATAGGTCTTGCGGGTTTTTATACAATAGCAAAGCAGGCAGCCCCTGAGATGGCATTCCATGCACTCGTGGGACTCGGATTCGGATGCTCACTCATGAGCGTGTTCGCCCGTATCGCAGGCGGTATTTATACAAAGGCTGCTGACGTAGGCGCCGACCTTGTTGGAAAAGTTGAAGCAGGAATTCCTGAAGATGATCCGAGAAACCCTGCAGTTATCGCAGACAACGTCGGTGACAACGTAGGCGACTGCGCAGGCATGGCAGCTGACCTTTATGAAACATACACGGTTACGCTCGTTGCAGCAATGCTCCTGGCAAAGACGGTTTTTGGCGCCGGCAGCGCATGGGTTGAATTCCCGATGCTTCTCGGCGGAATATCAATCATCGCTTCCATTATCGGAACCTTTGCAGTAAGACTCGGTAAAAGCCAGTATATCATGGGCGCCCTCTATAAGGGGCTGGCTGTTTCAGGCGTTCTTGCGGCGATAACATTTTATATTGTGACAGGCGAGTTCCTGAAAGACGCATCAGCACAGGCTTCATTAGTTGCGCATCCGTCATTTACACAGATGAATGTTTTCCTCATGGCGCTTATCGGCCTCGCATTGACAGGACTGATCGTGGCTATAACCGAGTACTTCACCGCTAAGGAGTATGGCCCTGTGAAACACATTGCAAAGGCCAGTTTGACCGGCCACGGCACAAACGTGATCGCAGGCCTCGCAGTCAGCATGAAGTCAACCGGCGCGCCTGTTATAGTTATTGTTGCCTCAATCCTCGGCGCATATTCATTGGGCGGTGGATTTGCCGGTGATGCAGCGGGCGGTCTTTTTGCTATCGCCCTGTCAGCGGTTTCGATGCTTTCAATGACAGGAATTGTTGTTGCGATTGACTCGTATGGACCGATAACAGACAATGCAGGCGGTATCGCAGAGATGTCAGGACTGCCTGAAGATATCCGTAACATCACAGACCCATTGGATGCAGTCGGAAACACAACAAAGGCTGTTACAAAGGGTTATGCAATCGGTTCAGCAGCCCTTGCAGCCCTGGTTCTTTTTGCGGAGTATTCAAGGTCATTTAGTGCACAGCTTTATTTTGACCTTTCAAACCCGATGGTTCTGGCAGGTCTTTTCATCGGAGGTTTGCTCCCTTATTATTTCGGCTCACTCCTTATGGAGGCTGTTGGAAAGGCGGCAGGCAGCATTGTTGAGGAAGTCAGAAGACAGTTCAGGGAGATCAAAGGCATTATGGAATACAAGGCAAAGCCGGAATACGGCAAGTGCGTTGACATTGTTACAAAAGGCGCAATCAGGCAGATGATGGTTCCTGCTCTTATCCCGGTTGTTGTTCCTATCGTAGTTGGCCTTACCCTCGGCAGGGAAGCTCTCGGTGGAGTTCTTATCGGAAGTATCTTGACCGGACTCTTCCAGGCAATTGCCATGACCAGCGGCGGCGGCGCCTGGGACAATGCCAAGAAATCCTTTGAAGACGGCGTTATCGACGACAAAGGCGTCATGCATAAGAAGGGGAGCGATGGACACAAAGCCTCTGTCACCGGCGATACAGTCGGAGACCCTTATAAGGACACAGCAGGCCCGGCCATCAACCCGATGATCAAGGTCATCAACATCGTGGCCCTGCTTATCGTTCCGTTAATCAAGTAGGTTTACATTTCAATACAAAGGCCGGTCGATTTGACCGGCCTTTTCCCCCCTGAATTATTTCCTTGAAACAGACAACATCTTGTTCTAAAATGAAATGTCCTGCAAGGTTAGAATGCTAAAG
>JAMCVZ010000070.1 GCA_023476565.1 Nitrospirota bacterium | reverse complement strand
ATACAAGATCAGCGGCCTGATAGGCGCGGTATTGGCAATGGTCAGTTCTTACCTGCCATGCATTATCATCGTAACTCTTGTGGCCAAATATTATTACGATTACAGGGAATCGATAATCGTCCAGTCGGGTTTCAAAGGAATAAAACCCGCTGTTATAGGACTGTTGTCCGCTGTGGCTATTTCGCTCGGGAATACGGCGCTTGTAGACCCGCTCACATTTGGGATAGCCATAATCAGCTTTGCCGTGATTGCTTTCACAAAGACAGATCCTTCTTTTGTGATCATAGGGGCGGGTATTGCCGGGGCAATATTATTGTGACAAACTTCTTATCCACGTTTTTTCATGCGTTTTCTGTAATGATGCCGAAATTTAAGAACGCTGGGAGGGTAAACGGACTTTGGAAAAAGATCGGGATAGATTAAAATATCAGGGAAATCGATGAAGTGCTCAGGGTTATCGTATAATGAGCGCAACCCATTGTCATTTATGCACACACCTGCCCCTGCTCATTTTCCCGATATTTATCCTCGTTTTCGATATGACGATGCAGTCATATGCGGCTTTCACGGCATTTGAAACGGATATCGTTTCGCTGGCGGACGAAATGCCCCTGGAATTGAAGCTTATTTCCGGGTTGCCGTTCCAGGTGATCATATTCCCCAGGCTCTTATGATGCAGCAATGCATCTCCGGGGTCGTTTTCCCCGTTTCCGTCGGTATCGTCCTTGATGGTGTAGTATGAGGCGGCGATACTTACGAAATGTGCCCTGTTTCTGGTCATCGCCCGCATTCTTGCAGCCATCAGATCACTGTACATCTCTTTTATCTGGCTTTCTATGCCGAATTTTATCGTCCAGTCAGTATAATTGAAGGCGGCAATTGAGATCAGGATGCATATAACAGCAATAATAACAATCAGTTCAAGTAATGTGTAACCGTTTTGTTTCATTTTCCCCCCTGATATATTCCGGATACAGCGGGCTTTTAGTTACATATTACTTTCAGGCGGGTACTTACTATTCCGTCAACTTTGGAATTGAGTTGCTCCGGGGACAGTCCCTATTCTACGACTCCGTCCGTAAATAGGGACTGTCCCCTGGGGGTGTATCTTGTGGTTATTTTTGCTTTTCCGGGGATTTGACTGCGCTGATATCCGCGTTCAACTCGTATAAGACTTCCGCTCCGTGGCCGTCGGAAATTTTCACCTTGATCTTCTGCTTGCCATGGAACTCCTTGGGAACCTCCCATTTGATAATACCGCTTGCCTGGTCAATGGCCATGCCCTGCGGCGGCGCATCCATAAGAGAATAAGAAAGCGCATCACCGTCGGGGTCGATTGCTTTGACCTGAGCGGTTAATATCTTACCGTCAAAATCTATTTGTTTGCCCTCGACAACTTTGGGGGTAGAATTTTTTATCTCGGTAGTCAGGGTCTTCGGTTGGCCGTAATTCTTGCCGTCAAAGGGGGTTATCTTGACCGCTATCTTGTCCCCCCGTTTGAATCCGCTCAGGCTGTCGCCGTTGCCGGCAGGCTCGCTGTTTTTTGTCCATTCATATTTGAAGTCGGCCCCCTCACCTCCCGACGCAACAACTGTTACGGTATCGACATTATCCTTGCTCTTGAGGACCAGCTTTACCTTGCTCACTCCCTTCGGTGTGTTCAGCGTTTTTTTCGTGATATCCTGGGTAGTGTTGCTTGACGGGAAATATCCCGGAGCCGGTTCCTCTTGCGC
Source organism: Nitrospirota bacterium (assembly GCA_023476565.1). Classification (GTDB taxonomy): domain Bacteria; phylum Nitrospirota; class Thermodesulfovibrionia; order Thermodesulfovibrionales; family Dissulfurispiraceae; genus JAMCVZ01. The sequence continues at coordinate 51,550 of JAMCVZ010000070.1, read as the reverse complement.
GGCACTTGTGGATGCATTATCGGAAGGCTCGGCAGCAACGCCCTGCGCTTCTCCCCGGGGCTGTTTCTTGGATTCGCATGCAGGGAGAAACAGAAAAGACACAAGGATAAAAAAGGCCGGGAAACAAGTTCTTATATTGACAGTCATATCCCTTAATATGCGTAAAGGGCCGAAAGATTGGCCCGCTCATCCGGATTCGTCTGTCTTTCGCCCTGTATCTCTACCCTGTAGGTGTAAGGGAAATGCTGGGGAGTTACAATACCGGAGCCTGATTCAGCCACTCCGGTGCCCTCAAGTACCAGACCGCTTGTATCGGTATTGCCCTTTACCGTATCGACTACTTTGGCATAGACGGTGAAATTCGGCTGCGGCGCAATACCGCTCAGGGTCACTTTAAAATCATATGTGGCTTTAACATCCGTTATAGTTGTACTGCAACCGGTTGCCCAATTCGAGGTCGATTTTGTCATCTTATCGGTAAAACATGCATCTGTTACCTGACGGGAGATCATGCCCTGGTAAGTTGCAGGAAAAGAGGAAACGAGCGATGAAAGTGCTGTTCCGCCGATTGTTTGAGGAATAATGTCCTTTGTAATGATCTCTACGCCACCGTAAGATGCATCCAGGGCCGTCTGGTATCTCTTCTCAAGGGAGGATATCTTTGTCCCCTGAGTGACAAAATAAATTACAGCCATTATAATTGCAAGTGAAATAAGGGTGATAAGCAATGCCGTTACCAGTGCTATGCCTTTTTGATTTTTACAGTATTTCATATCTCACCATTATCAAATTCAATACAGGTTCTTAGGCTTTACAACCAGGGTATGCACCTTCCACCGGTAGTTCTGCCAATTTCCTCCCATGGTCGCTAATATAAATGTCTTTTTTACCCCTTCAGGCCACGTGCTGTCGCCCAGTGTCACCGTTATATTGGGGTATGTGTAGTTAATATCCTGTTGTCCCTCATGGACAAGTATATAGACCCTCACCTCTTTGAGTCGTTTCCTCAACATATCCGCAGCGCCCAAAGTGCTCTGAACAGATGCTACAGAAGCTCCTTCGCTGCCGGTCACGGTTGAGCCGTCGGGATTTGAGAATGTCCCGGCAACTCCATCGTCATTCATGTCCAGAGTGAATACCACCTGCATATCTGCAACGCAATCGAGAAGAGGAAGTTCGGAGAGTCCTCCGCCGTTTATGCCGTTCTGGTTGAGCGTGGCCTTATAAAGTATTCCCGTACTGGGATTGCACTGCGAAGGCATGCCGGTGGAAGGTCTTTTGACGTAATAATCCGCCCTGTTAAAAGGAACAGAGAGCGTGCTGTTGGAGTCAACACCATATATAAGATCCGAAGCCTGGACAGGCAGATTCGAAAGAGTTGAATAGGTTGTGGAGAAATTAGAGCTACTGTCCAGAACCAGTTGCCTGATCGTAGTATCTCCGACTGTCGGCCTGACAGCTATAATACGATCAGAACTTGATAAATCATCTGTCCCCCATGTCTGGGTGGTAGTTCCGGTGACTATATAACTCCACTTTTTTGCAGCATCATTCATACCTGATATAGTCGATTTGATTACCAGGTAGTCGGAGTTGTTTATCACAAAAGTCGTCAGGTCATTCCCTCCGACAATCGCCCTTGGAGGGGTGGTGGAAGTATCATTATAACTACTTGAAGGAGATGAGGATGCCTCGGTATAACCGGTCAGGGCGCCTGAATAGGACCACGGCAGTCCGTACCCGGCTTGCCCTATGTCCAGCCTCAGCATCTCAAGTCCTACAATACTTTCCATCTGTGTTTCAGCCACCTTTGCCTGCTGGGTGGACTGCCTTAGAATAGTGGTCGATGTTGTGGTGGTTATTGCAAGCACAACAACGAACAAGGCCATAACAATCAACAGCTCTATTATGCTGAAGCCGGCTTGCTTTTTAATCATGTTTAATCTAATCCCCGCATTGTTTTGACCCTCAGCTTCCAACACGAACAACCGTGCTAAGGCTGTGCTGATACTTTCTTGTGGTTGGTGATATGGTACCTGTCCCTTTGTAATTCCATCCTACGGCTACATCCACTTGCTTGGTATTTCCATCCGAGGAAAGATTTGTAATCCTTGTGCATACGTTAAAATCAGTGGTAATGCCCCTGAATATCTTCGTCGTCGGTGTGCACGTCCAAGCTGTCGGAGACAGACTTGTATTCCTTAAATCTTCCATCTGCTGTTCACCGATCCTTACCGCTTCGTCGCGTATTATGTTGATAAGATTATTCTCTGTCATTACCGCGGCAGTGTTGAGCAGGGCCAGCATGCCTACCATCAATATGAACATGGCGATCATTACCTCAATAAGTGTGAAGGCCCTGCTATTTTTTAACACAGGCCCCCCCGTTCATCTGACCCATGTCTAATCTTGCCTGCGAGACCTCAATGCAATCATAGGACGCGCCAACGGTGTTCGTGACTGAAATGATCCCCTGATCAAGCGCTATCCCTTTTGAATCAAAACGCACATCGATATTCGTGGGCGGATTGCCGTTCCATTGAATCTGGTTTCTCATGTCCTTCTGAAGTACAAGCGTATCGGTGGTCTCATATGTGCCGTTTTCATTCGAATCGTCCCTTATCGTGTACTGAGTAGTATTCATGCGCACAAAATGAACCCGGTTCCTGTTCATCGCCAACATCCTTGCGTTCATCATATCTGAATACATCTCCCTCGTCTGGCCCTCGATGTTTGATTTTGTTGACCATCTGCCGAAGTTCATCGATGCTATACCCATCAGTATACCGGCAATGGCTATAACGATAAGCACTTCAACCAATGTAAATCCGTTCTGTCTCATTTCTCTTTAATATGAAATATTTTTTTCATTGGTTTCGGACTTATTACAATGGATAATCCCTGTCCCTTCGGCGGGGTGCCGGTAATGGCGCTCGTCCGCCTGTTGTCCTTATCGGTAAATGAAGAGGACAGGCTCTTTTCTTCAATGCTTCCTGTGGATACTTGAAGCATCGCTTTGCCCTGCTGGTTTGCGGATTGGGCCCCTGAAGTATATTTCACGGCCCAGAGAAATGTGTTGCCGCCAAAGCCGCAAACGTCGGTAGTCGGGCTGTATGTCGTGAAATATACCGTGCCGCTGAATGAGGCGAGCGGATCGGTAATAACTCTTTCGGCCTTGTAACTGCCGCTTGAGGCATCGAGACTGATATACCATCCCTTATCAGGCTCAGTAGATGACGGGGAGCTTGTCTTGTCGGTAAGCTGCGAGAATGAAAGGGAATCGGCACTGGAACAGGTGCTGTCGAATTTATCACCGGCACCGTTTTTATTGTAGCAAGGTTCCTTTATTCCGAAGAGTCTCCGCTGGCTGTCCGCATCATCTATTTCGGTTGATGTCTTATAGAAATATCTTCCTGTCCCGAAGTGGAGCCATAATTTATGATTGGTCCTGTCCTGGAGCTTGGCGATGTATGTGGTGACAGGACCTATCCCGTCTATCACCGTGCTTGTAGTCCAATTGCTCGCTCCATTATTAGGATCACCCTCCTTGGTGACTACTCTCAATACACCACCGTCTGTCCATGTAGTGCCGCTCAGTTTTGCATAACCCAGGTAAAAGACATCATCATTGTAGAAACCGTCTGCCGAAGGGTTCCATTTGTCGGCATCAATCGGAGAATTAAGCAAAGAGCCGCCAAAAGCATTGGTGATACCTGTATCAATTGTCCTTAACAATGTCCCGGTCTTTAAATCGACTACAAAGAGCTTGAGATTCTGGTCCGATTTGCCCATGAACTGGTGGGCAGTTGTGTCTATAGGCCCTGTCGGCCCTGATGCAAAAACCGCAAACCATCTGCCGTTTTTGTCCCTGTTGCCTATTCTTACAATAGCAGGCCCTGAAGTGGCATACCCGAGTGCAGGGTCCGAAAATTCCCACAAGAGCGTTGGAGATGCAGGATTCGTTACATCAAGGGCAAAATAGGATGAATAACCCAACCCTTTGGTACTGTCTGCGGGATCTGTTGTCGGGGTCTTCACACAGTTTGTGCATGTGTCACCTGTCTTCCTGCACGCGCCTCCTAAGCCCATACTGCCGATGAGAATCGTTCTCCAGCTTGTACTATTCAGGGTTAGATTATTGCTTCCATCTACCGTCGTGCTTTTTGCAGCATCCCAGTAATTCCCCGAATACGTCGAGGGCACAGCAATACTTGCATCAAACACGTATGAGGGGCCGTCGATAAAATAAAGATGGCAGTAATTGGGGTCAGCGATATATTTAAGATAAGGCAGCGCGTTTTTAGGAACATATGCCCATAACTCTTTTCCCAGGCCCGTGCTGTCGGGATCCGATAGTTTTGCTTTTTCAGAGGCAGTCTGCCCGGTCCACTTTTCCTCAAGCTTTCCGAGATAAAAAGCATGGAGCATACCGTCATTCGCACCTACATACACCATCCCCCGGTTTTTATAATCATTTGAGTTGACGAATGTCGAATATGTGGTGTCACCATAACCTAAAGGAGAATCGAGGTTATAACTGTTTAATCTTGCAGATCCCTGTATTCTCGGAGTTGAGTTGATAATATCCCCCAGCTTCCAGACATATGAGCTACTACCTATTGTTACGGTTCTGCTCCTGTATCCGGACTGGTCCGTACCAAGCACGTAGTTTATGATCTTTGTGCCTTCAGTAACATCCGCGGCCTGCAGATAGCTCCTCAGGGTAGACTCGTTCGCGGTAGTGAAAGACATCAGGTTTGTGGCCGAAGTGCCGGGGATATCGTAAGTATAAAGGGTCCGCGCGCCTGGCCTGGACCATAATAATTGTCCCGCCTCCCACAAATTTTTTATGCTATCCAGACCAATGGTGTCGACGAGATCTGTCGGGTCGGTTACCACTCCATCACCGTTCGAATCGTTGTATCTCTTCGCCTTTGTCTTGCTGTCATTCGTATCGAAATAGAACTTTATGACATAATCGTTTGTCAGGTTGAGTTTACTGTCTACAGTGGTGTCTTCCCTTGTTGAGGTGTTCTGGAGGTAAGGGTCGAGATAATACCAGAGATTTTGCATCGTGCTGGACCAATCGATCTCGGTATTGCTGTCAAATTTCCTTTTTGGATAAAAAACAGCCTGCATGAGATTTGCACCGCTTCCCTCACTCGATGAGAGCACGGAAACAGCCGTTCCCGATGACGCACGCCGGAGCATATCGTTAAATGCGCTTATAATGGCTGTTTTTAAAGCCTCTCCATCATCCGCTTCAAAGAAATTATAAGGAAGTCCTGTCTTGTTTTTATCCCATTCCGAACACTTGCTGTCCCATGTCCCGGAAGGGTTGCACTGTGACCTCGGATAGGTCACACTCAGGCTGCTGGAGGGATAGCCGGTAAAGGGGTATGGCCATGTATTTGAATCATTGTCATCGAAGCCGCCGAATATGGCGGTAGTTATCATGGCCTGTCTTCCTTGGGCCTTTGTACCGGGATCCAGGTCTCCGAAGGCATAGACCGCGTAGGTTATAACGTTCTGCTTCCCGGTAAGGGCGGCTTCGCTCCTCAGATCATTTACAAGCATATTCCTCGCAGGGGTTACGGGGTCGACGCTTCCGTTCCATGCGCCATCGGAAAGGAGCAGGACAAATGATTTTCTGCACGGTATAGCAGTGGAATTTGCACCGCTCCCATCGTACCAGGGATCCTTGTTCCCGTTGGCGGCATTTATATCAGATGTGTTCGACTCATAAAAATGATCATTGGACTGTTTGAAAAAATCGTATGCTTCCCATAATCCCTCGCCGGTAGGTGTCCCGTAATATGGTTCCTCATTGCTTATGGCGCTCAGCAGAGAGCTTTGTGTTGCATCCTTTGCAGACCTCAGGATGCCCTCCCTGCTGTCACTTGCAAACACCATGAACTCGAAAGTCATTTTGTCATACATATCCTGTACGATTCCGGTTGCACTGGTATCGTTTAAATTGATAGTGGAATTTGACATGGTGCCTATTGGACAGGTTCCGCCGCTGTTTTCAACCGTAAGCTTTCTGTTGGAAGTAACAGTCGCCGTAATTGTAAATTTGCAGTGCAGATTGGAATCAGTATAGTTATATGTGGCCCCCTCGCTTTCCAGTTTGCCTGCATTGTTTCTCCCCCCGTTCAACACTCTTCTTACAACATCTACCCTTGTGCCGGTAATCCAGTTAAGGAGATTGCCTGATATGCAATTATTAGAGCTGCCTATCTTGTTGGTGTCGGTACAGGTGCTGTTTTCCTGGAATGTGTTTGACTGGTATTTATAGTATTTATCGGTCTTGAAATATCCGTAATAGCTCTTTGTAGCATCATAGTTGCCCCCGGAGCTTGCGCTTCCGCACATGGCTACATGGCCGTTATATCCCCCAAAGCTGCACGGCAAATATGCCGGGAACTGCATGCTGCCGGAAAAATCCATAAGTATAAGGACATTTGGCTTTACAGGCGTAGACAAGAAGGGGGGCTGATTGCAATAGTCGTTCATCGTAGCCGCATCAGCCTTGTGAAAAGCTGCGAAAAAAAATGTTATTGCTAAAAAAAGTGTCGCTGCCTTTTTCATGAAATTTCTCCTGCCATTAATTAATAGATACCAAAATAGTTTGCCCGGTGATACTGTTTCCCTCTGCCATTACAGAAAAGTTCTGCACAGGTATTTCAGTACATACCTATTGTAAAGCAACTAAGGTGCCAAAAGCTTAGCTCAAAAATATACTTTATATTCAATATAGTTAAGAAGAAAGGGGGAGATAACTACGCACTTAATTACATAGAAATAGGCAATCAGTTACACAGTTATAATTTGGATATCGCGCATCTCTTTAAGATCATGCCTGTATTCCCTTAATTTTTCTATCCGCCTTAAAAGGCTCTCTTTTCTATAAACCACTTTCCCTGTGCCTCCGGTGTTTGTTCAGATACATGATATAATCGTAATATTTCCTTTTAATCCTCAATTCAAAATCATTCAACGCGCCTGCATCTGTGAAAAACAGCGATTCCCCGTTTTTAACGACATCAAAACTCAATATAGGTTCCGCCTTATTAAGCCATACTATGTCCAGCCTGTCCGAATGGAGCCTTTTGGTGAGTTCTCCATAGAGCGCGTAATAATCCTCCCATGAGAAATTGTCCGATGTGAATATAGCGATATCGATATCCGATGATAGGCTCTCCCCCTCTGACACTCTGGAACCAAAAAGATAGGCGGTTACTATACGCTCGTCTGATTTTAACAGGGGGAGCAGTAAGGCTATCGCATCATCCGTGCTGTAGCTTATCGGCTTTGTCTTACTCCACCGTTCCTTAACGGACATTCTCCCTCCTCAACGGGACTATAATAATTTGATATAAATTATATCACAGCACTAATAAATACCATATTCCTTTATTTTGGTAAGGAGGGTCTTATAACTGACTTTGAGCAGTTCCGCAGCCCTGCTTTTGTTGCCGACGGTCTGCTTTAAGGCGTTTTCTATCCTCTCCTTTTCAGCAAATCTCACAGCCTTTTGCGCAACCTCGTGCAGGGATGCATCCGGTGCAGCCTCCTCTTTCGATATATTCCTTGTAAAGTTAAAATGCTCGGGGAGAAGCACCGGGCCGTCACACAGAATGACCGCCCGCTCGACTACGTTTTTAAGCTCCCTTACATTGCCTTTCCACTCATTGCAAAGGAGCATTCCCCCGGTCTCCGGTGACAGTGAAGGGGCGTTTTTGCTCATCTCTTTCGAAAAGAGGGAAATGAAATACTCTGCAACGGGTATGACATCCTCTTTCCTTTTCCTTAACGGAGGGATGATGACCGGGAAAACATTAAGCCTGTAAAAAAGGTCGTCTCTGAAGTTGCCGTCGGAAACCTCTTTTTCGAGATCTTTGTTGCTTGCCGCGATTACCCTGAGGTCAGCCTTGATTGTTTTTGCCCCGCCGACCCTTTCGAACTCGTTCTCCTGCAACACTCTCAGGAGTTTTGATTGCAACGGCATGGCCATATCGCCTATTTCATCAAGAAATATCGTGCCCCTGTTGGCCAGCTCGAATCTGCCCGGTTTGATTTCCAGGGCGCCGGTGAACGCGCCCTTCTCATGCCCGAAGAGCTCGTTTTCTATGAGGTCGGGCGGCACAGCAGCGCAGTTGACAGCCACAAACGATTCTTTTCCCCGGGGGCTCAGGTAATGAATCGCCCTCGCGATAAGTTCCTTGCCGGTGCCGCTTTCTCCGAGAATGAGAACCGTTGTTTTGAGCGGGGCCACTCTCCTGACCTTCTCCATCACCTCCTGCCACAGGCCGCTGGTTCCGATTATCTCGGGCCTTTTCAGGAACCTGGAGAATTCTTTTTTCAGTATGAGATTTTCTTTCTGAACGGACCTTTCTTCCAGCGCCCTTTTGATTATCAGCAGGAGATGGTCGGGATCGAAAGGCTTGGTGATGAAATCGTAAGCGCCTTCCTTGACCGCCCTGACGGCAATTTCGATGCTCCCGAAAGCGGTCATGACAATCACAGGAGTAAGGAGGGAACTCTCCTGCACGGCCTTCAATACCTCCATCCCGTCACCGTCGGGCAACCTCAGATCGGTGATCACGGCATCCGTTTCGCCCGATGCAAGCGCAACAATACCGTCCCTGACGGTGAAAGCGGCCCTGACCGCGTACCCTTCGGACTGCAAGGTCCTGGTGAGCATGTCGGACATGCTCTTTTTGTCCTCAACAACAAGGATTGTTTGCATTTTCAGCTTAATCCTCTGTTAATTTATCAACCTTTATTATTGTGCCGGCAAAAATAACCGGAACGTGCTGCCCTTCCCTTCCTTGCTGTTTACACTCACGCTTCCCCCGTGCGCCAGGGCGATCTTCTGCGCAAGCGCCAGCCCGATCCCTGAGCCTCCGCTCTTCGTCGTGTAAAACGGCAGGAATACTTTACTCAATTGCTCATCGGGTATGCCGCTTCCGTTGTCCTTGACCGCAATGCATATGTATTCTTTATCGGACAAGACCGTTTTTTCAATACTGATTCTGATTTTATCGCCTGCGTGAACGGCGTTCTGGAGGAGATTCCGGACCGCCTGCCTGAGGAGTGTTTCATCTCCTTTTATTGAAACGGGATTAACAGATTGGAAATTTATTATGCTCCCCGGTTCGTCCATGCCCTTGATAATATCCCCGACGAATTTCACCAGTTCTATGTCTCTCCTGGTCAAGGGTTCGGACTTCGAGAACTTCAGCAATTCCTCCATGACACGGTTCATGCCCTCGATCTCGGTCAGAATCCCCTGGGCGATCTCTTTCCTGCTGTCCGCAGCATCAAGGCTTTTCAGGAGGAGCTTCGCATATCCGGCTATAACGCCCATCGGGTTCCTGAGTTCATGGGCTATTCCGGCGGAGACTTCCCCGAGCGCGGCAAGCCTCTCTCTCATGATGAGCTGCTCTTTAAGGGACTTTATTTCACTCCCCAGCGCATTGAACGCGCCCATCACGCTGTTCATTTCAATGTGCTCCACCGGCGTCTCTTTCTTCTTCAGATAGCGGGGAAGAAACAACGCGAGGGTCAAAAGCAGCAGCAGCAACAGGGAGGCTGATAAAAGAATCATGAGGATTTCAGGACCGGCTTTCATCGCCTCCCGTTGATAAGCTCTATGAGTTTGTCTGCAGGCATAGCCCCGGCCTGCACCCTCCCGTCGGGGAGTATCATCGTGGGCGTTCCGGTTATGCCGAGGGATTCGGCGAGCTTTATATTATCATCTATTTCCTTCGTGTTACACTCCGTTTTCGGGATCGCTTTCTTTTCGAAATTATCCTCGAGCATCTTCAGGGATTTGTTGCATACAATGCTCTTTGATTTCCAGTATGCATCAGGGTGCCCTTTCAGAGGAAACATCTTTATAAAAAAAACTATGTCTTTTCTCTCTTTAATGACCTTCTTCATCTCCTGATGAAGTTTTCCGCAGAACGGTCAATCGGGATCCGTGAAGACTATCACTTTTTTCGGGGCATGCCTATTGCCGACCACCAATGCGCCGGAGAGGGGGATATTTGAGGCATCCGCCTTCTTTCTGGGCTGCATTCTCTCCAGGCTCTCTGCGGTCTTATTGGAGCCGGTGCCTACTTCTATGATCGGTCCGGGAATTACATACTTCTTGGAGAAATCCATATAGAAGACCCCTTTTTTCCCGTTGTCGTCAACGGATATCTCCCAGAGACTCTTGACAGGGCTAAGCTGGATATTGAGGACCTTTGTATGTGAAAGGTTCATCTTTTTAAGCATCCCGCTCACATCCTTGCTGCTCAGCGTATGGCATTTCCTGCAATCTCCTTCACAGCCGTTGGCGCTGAAGGCATAGGCGTTTTTTGAGCTTGCCGGCGCATTTACAAGCAAGAAGAATGCGATGCCGGCAAGTGATAGAGCTGCTGCTACAAATCGTTTCATTGAAACCTCCTCTTCTACACACTATAATAGAAAAGTGTCTGTTTGAATTTCAAGTTTTCATTCTGTTATAATGCCCTGCAATGGAAGAGGTGCAAAAGAAGTCCGTGCTTGAAGCCCTGCTGTTTGTTGCAGGGGAGCCTGTCACCGCCGGCGGTCTGGCCAAGGCGACCGAAATGCAGGATTCCGAAGTTAAACGGCTGATGGACGAATTGACAAGAGAATACAAAGACCGGGATTCCGGCATTTTGATTGTGGAGATTGCCGACGGCTATCAGATGGTAACGAATCCTGACTTATCTTTATGGATAAAGAAGTTTAAAAATATAAACCAGTCACACAAGCTCTCTCAGCCCGCGCTCGAAACCCTTGCGATTATAGCCTACAAGCAGCCGGTGACCAAACTCGAGGTAGACCAGTTGAGGGGCGTAAACTCCGATGGGGCTGTAAAAAGCCTGTTAGACAAACGTTTTATAAAGATAGTCGGCAAAAAAGAGACTCCAGGCAGACCGTTTTTGTACGGCACTACAAAAGAGTTCCTGCAGTATTTCGGCCTTAAAAATTTAAGCGAGTTGCCGCCGATTGATGATTTTTTAAAAGAAGAAGCAGCGTAAAGACTTGTGATTGATGATTGCGGATTCAAGATTTTACCGGAATCTACGATCTGAAATTACGAAGAGGTGTTTTGATGAGAAAGCTTTATGCAGTGCTGTCTTTTATACTTCTCCTCACCCTGCTGGCAACGGCAGGATATGCCAATACTACCTATACCGTAAAAAAGGGAGATACGCTCCGCAAGGTTGCAAAGAAATACAATACTTCTCTATCCGATATCAAACATGCCAATAATTTGAAATCCGGCAGGCTCAGAGCAGGAATGAAACTGAGTATTCCTGACGGCAGGAGCCGGAAGAAAAGGGAGCCGGTCCAAAAGGGAGCCGCTTCTGAAAGAAACGGTTCTTCTAAAAGAGTTTCCGCCGAAAAATCCCTGCGCGATGGAGAGGGGGCGCACCACCTCGTCAGGAAAGGCGATACCTTAAAAATAATAGCGAGAAAATATTCTCTGACCGTCAACGAACTAAAAAGGATGAACAATCTCGGCAAGGGACGGTTAAAAGTCGGGCAGCAGCTCCTGGTAAGGAACCCGGAACCCAGGACATATACGGTGAAAAAAGGGGACAGTCTCAAGAAGGTCGCCAGGAAATTCAGGGTAAGTATCGATGAGCTTAAAGAAATCAACGGATTAAAGGACAACTCCCTTAAGCCCGGACAGAAAATCCTCCTCGCGAAGAAAAGACCGGAGCCAAAGGATGCCCCGGATGCCCTCAGTGCCTCTTATAACAGGAAACTGACGCCGGTCATAACGTCCGAAAAACTGGAAGAAGTAAAAGAACTATCAAAGGCGGATGATATCCTGTCGGAGCTGAGCATGAAGGAACGGCTCATATTGTTTGCAAAGAAAATGCTGCACCTCCCCTACAGGTTCGGCGGCACCGGCGCTTTCGGCCTCGATTGTTCGGCGTATGTTCAGAAGGCTTACGGTTTTATCGGACAGACTCTCCCGCGCAGCGCGCGTGAGCAGTTCCGGATGGGGGAGTCAGTTGAAAAGAAGGACCTGTTGACAGGGGACCTCGTTTTCTTCAAAACATATGCATCCTTCCCCTCGCATGTCGGCATATATCTCGGCAATAATCTCTTTATCCATGCCTCATCCCTGTCGAAAAAGGTAACCATCGACAGCCTTGAGAGCCCTTATTATTTCAAACGCTTTATCGGAGCGAAAAGGCTGATACCGGAAGAGGATATGGAAGCGGAAGAGGTAATCGAAAAGGAGAATTAAGCCCTTAACACTTCCGGGCTGGTATGAGGTATGAACAGGGCCCCCGGGAATTCCTTCATAAACTCTCCGTCCGTATTCATTTCCCTGTAGGTGATCATTTCACAAATTCTATCGATATCCGGGAGGAGTTTCGCATCTGCCAGCACCATCTCAGCGCCTTTCAGGGAGGAATTTCCTGAAGCGAAGAATTTATTCCTGCCGATATCCGGGATCATTCCTAGGCTCACGGCCTTGTCGGTGTTTATGCCCATGCCGAGCGCGCCGCTGACATGGATGCGCTCTATATCCCCGAAGCGCAGTCCGACGGATTTCACGATCACATAAAGCGAGGCAAACATCGCGGCTTTTGACCTCAGGAAATTTTCGATATCGGTATCTTTGATTATCAGCCTTTTGTCGCCTGACCCATATATGACAAACCCCGTTTGCCCATTTATCTTCGTGATTCTCCCTGATGTGCCGGTGAATCTGCCTTGCCGGTTAATGATGCCTGAATTATAAAGCTCTGAGACAAGCTCGATAACGCCCGAGCCGCATATGCCGGCGGGCTCGGCGCCTCCTATTGTCTTGAGGTTGACAACGAAGTCATGGCCGCCCTCCCCCGTCTTATCCGTTTCCCGGATATCATGAGCAGGCAGAGGGCTTATCTCTACATTATAAATGGCCCCTTCCGATGCTCTCATCCCGATTTCAGATATCCCGCCTTCGAGTGCGGGCCCTGCTGCGCCGGCCCCTACGATTATCCATTCATCACAGCCCAGAACTATCTCGGCGTTGGTGCCTACGTCGATAAGCATGGAAGGCTCCTTGTGCCGATAGAGCCCGGTAGAGAGGATGCCGGCTACAATGTCGCCGCCGACATAACTGCCTGCATTGGGGAAGACATACGTTATCCCGTTCCTGTTTATATCGAGACCCACATCGTCCGGCTCTACAAAATCAAACCTGTGCGCTGCCGGTATGTAGGGCTCGACGGATATATTATCGACGGGGAGGTCAAGCAGAAAATGGGTTATTATGGTATTGCCTGCAATCGCGGCCGCATATATGTCCGAACAGTTTATCCCATATGCTTTGCACAGCTTATGTATGAGATCATTAATGCCTTTTATAAGGAGCCTGTGCAGTTCTCCCCCCCTGCCCCCCATGGCTGCATGTACCCTTGAGAGCACATCAGGCCCGAGCGCGATCTGGGGGTTTCCGGTTTCCATCACCCCGATCCTTTTATCTCCTTTTACATCGAACAGGGATGCAACTATATTTGTCGTGCCGGTATCTACAGCGAGTGCGTATACGGATGCCCCATCAAACCCGAGGACCTTTGCCCTGTCTTTTAATATGCCGAGGACGAGCGTTATGGAAAAATCCCTTTTCCTTATTAAAGCTGGGATCGCCCGCAGCATCTCAGGAGTTATCTCCACGGGCATATCGATTCCAGCCCGTGACAGGCCGTCAATCAGCCTTTCCCTGTCCGCTCTTTTATCCCGGGGAGAGGGTTTATCCAGCGAGAGGGGGATAACGGCTACAAGGGGATGCATGGCTCTATTGAGTCTCTGCTTTTAAAATCGTGCATATTTGTACGGCGAATTCCTTGTCAAACAGAAGCACCCCGTCTTTGGTAAGCATGAGGACTGTATCGATCCCGTGGATCACTCTGCCGGCATTCTTCAGGCAGCCGGCAATAAGAAATACTTTTACGCCCTTGATAGTGAGGATCTCGGATATCTTTCTGCATTGTTCGTCGCTTCTCCCGTATATTTCATCAATCACCAGGATAGCTTCGCTTTCCGATAGAAACGGGAAATCAAGGGACAGTATCTCGTTTTCGTCAGCGACGATACGCATGTCATTCTTTAAAGACATAATATAATTAATGTATTTATCATATCCTTTGGGGCGCGGCTTCCCGATATAGTCGACAGGGTTGCCGATGTAGTAGACATTGGCTTCGTTCTGAACGGCCTCCAGGGTGCTGGTGATCTTGCCGACTCCCTCTTCGCCGCAAATCACAATATTCTTGTATTTTTTCAAGACTTCCCTCATTTTTTTGACAATTGCCTCTTTGTTTATCACATGCAGACTGATCCCTTTAGACGTTTCCATAATCTCCGACCGTTAAGCTGTAAGCTATCATTTTCAACTACATGCGCTGTAATTCCGGCCTGCTCCCCGGATGCGCTTGCAATAAATGCAATTATAACAAATCCGGGGATGGAAAGTACCATGCCCTCATATTTTCACTCCATTCTCAACCGTTTGCCTGAGGTAGCTTCCTTCAGCCAGTCAGGTGAGGACGCCGGAGGCTGGGGAGCGACAATCGTGGCACATCTCCGCATTATATCAAAGATAGCCGCCTCTTGAGGCCGGCTCAGCTCTCAAACATCACCTTACCCATATCCTTGGTATCGTAGCCCCCGAGGGATTCCACGCTCTTCCTGAACTCCCCGTTATTTCTTATGATATCTATCACGGCTTTGATCTTTTCCGTATCCATAAATTCATGAGGTATTGCCAGGTCATAACGTTCGTTTGCAACAGGGATGAAATCAAGACCGAGCGCCTGTGCTGATGAAAGCACCGCAAGTCCTGTATCAGCGAGCCCGGTAAGCACTGCTGAAGCAACGGCCATGTGGGTATATTCCTCTCTTTCATAGCCTTTCACCATGAAAGGATTGATCCCGAGCTCCCTGAGCTGCTTGTCTAAAAGAAGCCTTGTGCCTGACCCCGGCTGGCGGTTGATAAACAGCACGCCATCCCTGACAAGGTCCTCGAACCCTTTAATCCCCGTGGGATTGCCTTTTTTCACCAGAAGGCCCTGCCGGCGGTAGACAAGGTTGACAAGCACTATTTTTTTATCCCTGAGGATCTTTTTAATGACAGGGACGTTATATTCGCCTGTTTGCTCATCAAGCAGGTGGGTCCCTGCAAAGTGCGCCTCGCCTTTTTTCAATGCCATCAGCCCGCCCATCGAGCCGACATGCGCGGATGAGAGTGAAAATTCAGGATAGGTCCTCTTGATTATGTTCGCCATGATATCAAGCGTATTATCATGGCTTCCTATACAGACGATGGTGTTCTTTATTTCGTCTTTTCCTCTTATCAGTTCGATATCCACTTCGCTGCCTGAGCTCAAACCTTCAGAGGCGGCAGGAACCCTTAAAATACCATCTGCCCTCACAAGAGACATCAGTAATCCGGCCCCTCTACCGACCGGCGTTGTTATGTATTTGTTTCCCACAACGCCGACTTTGACCCTTATAAACTCATCAACCCCGAGCTGAGAGGATATCTGCCTTGAAATAGTTGCCTTTATACGTTCACCTGTCCCCGGGACAGCCGGGTTCTTGAAAAGACTTTCTGCTGGAAGGGTTCTAGGTGTTTGGGATACACCCAGCAATCTCGTGATTACAGGCCGGACGAATAATTGGAAGGTCAGGTAAGCGGATACCGGATAACCGGGGATGCCGAATACGGGTTTGTTATCGACAATGCCGACAATAAGCGGTTTGCCGGGTTTTATCGAGACACCGCTTATGATCACCTCTCCGAGGGCGGCTATGGCCGAAAGCGTATAGTCCTCCGAACCCTTTCCCGAGCCGGCGTTGATCAATACGATATCGGATAGCACGGAGGCCTCGCGTATAGCATCTTTGATCGCTTCAAAGTCGTCCCTGACGATAGCGCATCTTACGGCCTCGGCGCCCAGCTCTTTCGAGAGCCCTGCAAGCACATGCGAATTGTATTCTATTATTTCGGGAGGTTCCGGCGGCCTGTTCCTGACCACATCCGGCTCTATAATTTCAGTGCCTGTCGGGATAACCAAAACCACCGGCTTTTTCCTGACCGCCACGGTCAGATGGCCGCTTGCAAGCATGGCTCCTACATCGATGGGCCTTATCCTGTGGTTTTCGGGTATTATCAACTCTGTTGCAACAATGTCCTCTCCTATGGTCCTCACATGCTGATACGGAGTGGCGGGCTGGTAAATTTCGATAAATTCCGGCGATGGGCTTTTGCCTGCTTCCTGGCTGCCGGCTATATTCAAGTCCTCTATCATGATAACGGCATTAAACCCCTGAGGCATCGGATCGCCTGTATCCACATACACGGCATTCTCCCCGATCTTCAAAAGACACGGCGCTGTTTCAGAGGCGGTGAATGTATCGGTAAAGCGCACGGCATATCCGTCCATGGCAGCGGAATGGTAAAACGGCGAGGAATATCTGGCGAAAACCGGCTCAGCGGTCACCCTGCCCTGCGCTTCAGAAACATTGACGGTCTCCGAAGGAAGGCGATGCATCCCCATGGAATCCAGGCGGCTGAAGAGTATTTCAAGCGCCTTTTCAAGAGGAGTGCTTTCGGTAAATACCTGCTTCATACTTTTTTATACCCCCTAACGGTTCGATGCTTTAAAAGCTCTGCACAAGGAGCATTATATTCAAGAGCGCGACAATAGCCGCTATTCTGCAATAAGCACACTGTCAATAAAAGCCGCTCTCATAGTTTTAATATCATGCCCGGCAAGCCTCATGCAACTCTTCAAATTCCTATTGCCCGGCCTCCATGCTCCGGACCCATTTTGCATGCTTCTTTCGTGCCCACTCAACCGGAACAGTGCCGTAGACCATTATCCTGAATGTGCCGGGATTGGCCAGGGTCCCGAGGTAAATATGAATAGGTATTGCCATGAGCAGCAGGACGAAACTTATGTTGTGCGTCAGATGGCTTATCAGTATCCATTCTCTCAGCGTCGGCACAAGCCAGATGATATACCCTGTAGCGGAAATAGCCGTACCTGCGATAATCAAAAAGAGATAAAAGGATTTCTGACCTGCATTGAGCCTGCCCTGGGGAGGCAGTTTTGCCTTTTTTGAAAGATACCCGCCCAGGGTTAACAGCCAGATGAAGTCATCGGCGTCGAATCTCAGGGCCTCGCCGAGGTACGAGAAAAGACTGAGGACCAGGGAAACTGAAAAAACGATTCCCGCGTAGTTATGAACTGTCTTCATATTCTGGAAACTGCCGAATATGCTGTTGAGGCCCTCAAGGCGGTAGAGGAAACCTGCACCCGTTACAGCCAGCACAAGAAAACTGACGGCCATAATCCAATGATTGGCCCTCTCAAAGGCTGATGTCTTTTTAATCATGGTAGTCATTATTTCTCCCCTCCTTCCCCGTCTCTCTTCGGTCCGATAGCGAGATAATGCAGAACACTCCCTGCCACTGCTCCCCCAAGACCTATCAGGGCAAGGGGCTTCAAAACATTGTGCCAGAACACAATGCTTTCCGGAATAGCAGGTTTTTCATTCATGCCGTAAAATTCAGGCGATTCCTTAAAGGCATACAGCACACCGAGTCCTCCGAGGTCTGCCTCACCGTAAAGCTTCCGGTACCCGGCATTCCGGGCTCCGGCAATAATCGCGCTTCTGTCCCCGAACGCGATTGCACCGGTCGGGCAGGTCTTTGCACATGCCGGTTCCAGGCCCCCGGCTATCCTGTCCGGGCAGAGATGACATTTGGAAATTTTGTCCTTTTCGTCGTATCGCGGGATATTGAACGGACATCCTGCAATACAGAGTTTGCAGCCGATACATTTGTCTTTGTTAAACGCGACCGCCCCCTCCTTTGTCCTGAATAAGGCGCCGGGGGCAGGACATATCTTCATGCAGCCGGCGTCCTCGCAATGCATACACCTCTGGCTGATAAAAAGCCATCTCACCGGATTGGCCTCTGAAGGCGCCTCAACATATCTTATTTTGTTATACACATAAGGGGTGAGATCGGGCGGGTTCTCAAAACTTCCCTTGTTTGCGGTCTTTGTGGCGGGGAGCCGGTTCCACGCCTTACACGCGGTCTGGCATCCCCTGCATCCTATACAGAGTTCAGGCGAAATCAACAATGTTTTTCTTTGCATGTCATCACCACCTAAGCTTTCTCAACATTGACCATAAAGGCCTTTGTTTCGGGTATCATGGTATTGGCATCGCCAATAGTGGGCGTCAGGAGATTGGAACTGTCCCCGCCACTCCCGTCTTCAGGGTATTGCCACCCGAAACACCATGGCAATCCGACCTGGTGTACGGTGTTTCCGGCGACCTTGAAGGGTTTGAATCTCTCTGTCACTACAGCTATTGCCCATATTTTGCCGCGGCCCGAGGAAACGTTGATCTTGTCACCGTTTTTGATCCCCTTTTCCTTTGCCAGCTCCTCGCTTAATTCGACGAACTGCTGGGGCATCATCTCGAGCTGCCACGGCTCATGCCTTGTAAATACACCGGTCTGCCAATGCTCTGAGACGCGATACGTTGTCGCCACATAGGGGTAGCGTATGTCGTATGAAAAAAATATATCTTCCGGCACTCCGCCCGCTTTATCATAGAAGAGCTTGACCGCAGGGTTTATCCTCTGTTTTGACATAAGGTTCTCCTGAAGCGGACATTCCAGCGCTTCATAATGCTCCGGGAACGGGCCATCGGCAAGTCCGGGGCCGAACAATGCTCCCATGCCATCCGGCCTCATGATAAATGGATATTTGCCGGCTTTCTCATCGGACATCGGAGGCGCAGGACCGTCGGGGACATCTCCCTCCCAGACCCCCGGCTTCTTCGTGTTCGGGTCCTCTTTCGCAGGATTCCACTTTATCACCGCACGTTTCGGATCCCAGGGCCTGCCCTGAAGGTCAACGGACGCACGGTTGTAGATTATCTTACGGTTCACCGGCCAGCACCACGCCCACTCAGGATAGAGCCCCAATCCCGTAGGGTCTGTCTTTTTCCTCCTTGCCATCATGTTGATGACCTTGCCCTCTTTCCGGGTGTAGCTCTGGCAGTAGATCCAGTTGCCGCTTGAGGTCGTTCCGTCGTTCTGCAGATGAACGAACGTGGCGCAAAGCTCTCCCTTCTTGCCCAGTTGCTTCGGAGGAGCAGCCTTCTTGTCGATGAGATCTTCAAGATAATAGCCGTTAATTTCTTTTGCCACGCGGTGGATGTCCATCTTTTTGATCTTTCCGTCAGGGCCTTTTTCTCCATAATCCCAGGTGAGCTTTGTTACCGGATCAGGGAGCTTGCCGCCCTGTTTCCGATACAGTCTTTTCACCCGGAAATAGAGCTCGTTTATTATTTCAGAGTCCGGCTTCGATCCTCCTACCGGCTCAATAGCCTTATCATGCCACTGGGCAAGCCGCCCCGAATTCGTAATGCTTCCCTCTTTCTCCACGATGGAACATGCCGGAAGGGAAAATACCTCTGTCTGAACCTCCTTCGGATTCATGCCGGGCCCCTTCCAGAAGGAACTCGTCTCATTATCGAATAAATCCACGTCGACCATCCATTTCAGTTTTGCAAGCGCCTTCCTCACTTTGTTCGAGTTGGCGCCGGAGCATGCGGGGTTCATCCCCCATGCAAAAAAGCCTTCGAACTTTCCCTTGAACATCCGGTCGAAAAGCATAAGCCATGAGGCGTTTATTCCCTCATCCGGTTTCGGAACCCAGGCATAGCCGAAATCATTGTCCTTAGTGGCATGATTCCCGTAGATCGCCTTAAGGTAACTCGTAATGTATTTTCCCCTGTTCCCCCACCAGTTTACGCTCTTAGGGTCTTTTGTTTTCGGAGTAAGTTTTTCAATGTACGTCTTGAGATCCGTGATTGAGGCGGTAGGCACGGGAATATATCCCGGTAATATATGGAAGAGGAGACCGTGGTCGGTTGAACCCTGGACATTGCATGCGCCTCTCAGGGCATTTATCCCTCCGCCCGCCATTCCGATATTTCCGAGCAGGAGCTGGATGATCGCCATCGCCCTGATATTTTGCGTGCCGACCGTATGCTGGGTCCAGCCCATAGCATACAGTTCGGTCCCGACCCTGTCCGGCTTTCCTGTCGAAGCGAAGGCCTTATATACCTCGACAAGCTTTTCCTTCGGGGTTCCGGTGATGCTTGAGACCTTATCGAGCGTGTAACGTGAATAGTGCTTTTTGAGCAGTTGAAAAACACAGTTCTGATCCTTGAGCGCCGGGTCTTTCTTCGGCAAGCCCTTCTCATCCATCTGGAACGACCAGGTCTTTTTGTCATACTTCCTCGTCTTTTCATCATACCCTGAGAAAAGGCCTTTCAGTTCGCCGGGGCCTTTATAGCCGGGATTCACGAGGAATGAGGCATTGGTATAGTTGACAACGTACTCTTTAAAGTAGAGGTTATGCTCAAGGATATATTTGATCATGCCGCCCATAAAAGCAATATCAGTGCCGGAGCGCATGGGGGCATAGATATCCGCCTTTGCAGCAGTTCTCGTGAAACGGGGATCAACAACGACAAGCTTTGCACCCTTTTCCTTCGCCCTCATGATCCATTTCATGGATACAGGATGATTTTCAGCAGGGTTGGCTCCCATCACGAGGATGACGTCCGCATTCTTAACGTCAATCCAGTGGTTCGTCATTGCACCGCGACCGAACGACTCTGCCAGAGCCGCTACTGTTGCGGAGTGTCATATCCGGGCCTGGTGCTCTATATAGACAAGCCCCAGAGAGCGGAGCCATTTCTGCAGGATGTAGCATTCCTCATTGTCGATCTGGGCGCTTCCGATATGGGCAATGCTGTCTATCCGGTTGACGACGAAATCTTTCTCTACCTCTGTCTCATTGCCGTCGGGAGATTTCTCTTTTACTCTGGATTTCGATGTTGCTTTAAAGGTCTTGTCGCGGGTTTGTTTGATTCTCTTTGCAATTTCATTCAATGTCCAGTCCCATTCCACTTCCTTCCACTCTGCAGACCCGGGCGCCCGGTGCCTTGGCCTGGTTAACCGTTGGGGATTGTTGACAAGCTGGTAGAGTGATGCGCCCTTGGAACAGAGCGAGCCCTCGTTAATCGGGTGATCCGGGTCGCCTTCGGTATTGATAACCTTGCCGTTCTTTGTATGGACAATAATGCCGCAGCCGACAGAGCAAAACGGACAGATAGTGCGTGTTTCCTGAACGTTTTTTATCCTGAGTTCCGCGGCATCCGCTTTGCCCGGCGCAGTGCCCATTCCGATTGACCCTGCAACAACAGCTCCCCCTGAAAACCTCAAAAAATCCCTTCTCGTCACCCCCATAACGCCCTCCTATTTTGCAGCCGCTGTTTTTATCGGTTTTTTAAATTTGAATATTAATAGAACCTTTCTACCAGCTTTGTCAAGCTTTATGCCGCGGGTGAGGAGACGGACGGTTTTTTCCAGTGCTCAATACCGGCTGGGAATAACGGTTTATCCCTATCTCATCGTGTCTCGGGGACAGTCCCTATTCTACGACTCCGCTGCTGCTTCGTCCGTGGTAAACCACCTACTGTTGGTAAATAGGGACAGTCCCCCGGTGTTGATACTGTCATTGCGAGGGAAGGATTCCCGAAGCAATCTCACGGCAAGCTTCTTCGCTTCGCTGCCGAAGAACAGACTTATTCCCTGTATTTATGAAACACTACACTAGATCTTTATGTTGTCGATGCCGTCTCTTTATTGGGGAAGTCAATTATATTGGTAGTTTCATCCTTCTGTATATGCGAATGCCCTTCGAAGACACCGCCTTCTGCAACAGACAATTTTTTTGTGTATATATCGCCAAGTAATTTCCCGGTGTGTTTAATTTCGACAAGGTCCTCGGCCCTGACATTCCCTTTTATTATGCCGCCGACCACAACGCAGCGTGCATTTATGTCTCCGGTTATTGAACCTCTTTCTCCAAGGATAACCCAGTCGGCCCTGATATTGCCTATAAACGTGCCGTCAATCCTGGATGTCCCTTGAGACGCTATGTCTCCCTTGAACTCCGAATGAGGGCCTACCATTGATTCAAGCCTGTTACTTTTCCTGAGAAACATTTTTTGCCTCCACAATAAAATTGCGAGGATTTACGGCCTTTCCATTACTCCACACTTCATAATGAAGATGGGGGCCTGTGGAATTTCCGGTAGAGCCTGAATAAGCGATAACATCCCCTCTCTTGACTCTTTTCCCTACTTTTACGAGAGTTGAGCTGTTGTGCGCATAAAATGTGGAATACCCGAAGCCGTGCTCAACAACAACAAGGTTGCCGTTCCCCCCGCTCCAGCCCGAGAAACTGACGACGCCTTCAGCAGTAGCCTTCACCGGGGTGCCGGGGGTAGTTGATATGTCCGTCCCCGAATGGAATTCCGCTCCCCCGTATCTGGGGTTTTCCCTCTGTCCATAGTCCGACGTTATTTTCCCCTCAACAGGCCACCCCTTCGGAGTCGCCATGTATATATCTTTCTGCTCCTTGAGGAATTCGCTGATCGCCCCGACGGTATCGGTGGTTTTCCTTATCTGGTCTTTCAGGACGTTCATATCTATGGAGCCCGCGTCATGCGTATTGACTTTTGCGTCGACGTTCTCCAGAATTTCATCCTTGTTTTTAAATGACAGAATCCTTTCAAATTCCGTCTCTGCCTTCTTGAGAGTGCTTATCGTGGACTTTAATTCATAGAATTGCGCGGTATAAAAACTCAGCTTCTTCTTCATGTGATAGTACTCGATGGTATTTATAGCGATTGTGATCACATAAACGGACCCGACCAGCCATAACATAACGGAAGCGACGACGCCTATCGACGGGAGTTTCAGATTAAGCGTTCTTTTGCTGTCATGCGGTATGAGCATGATGGTAACAGGCGTGAAAAGCTTCTTGAGGAACCTCTTTAGTTTATACATAGCGGATTGTTTCTTTGTCTCCTTTCTCAATAAAACCAATATGATAAGCTTTAAAATCGTTTTGGTTTAATATCGAAATGGAAAGTTCAGAATTTTTAGTCGGTACTAATATAACATAACCGATACCCATATTAAAGGTTTTTTTCATATCGTCATCGGGGACATTGCCGAGCCTTTTTATCAGTTCAAAGATCGGGGGAACAGGCCATGAACCTTCCTTAATTGCAGCCGTCAGCCCTTTTCTCAGTACCCGCGGCAGATTCCCGGTGATTCCACCGCCTGTTATATGCGCCATGCCCCTGATATCAACTTTATCCTTAAGGGCATTGAAAGCCTTGACGTAAATCCTTGTCGGCTTGATTAACGCTTCACCTATCGTCGCATTGAGCTCAGGAACATACTTATCAATAGTGAAGCGTGCGGCATCGAAGAAGACCTTTCTTGCCAGCGAATAGCCGTTGCTGTGCAAACCGCTCGATGCTATGCCAATAACGGCATCGCCCTCTTCTATTTTCGATCCGTCGACAACTTCGTTTCTGTCTACAGCGCCGACAGCGAATCCGGCCAGATCGTATTCATCTTCCTTATAGAAACCGGGCATCTCCGCGGTTTCTCCTCCGATAAGAGCGCACCCCGATTCGCTGCAGCCCCCGGCTATGCCTTTCACAACATCTTTTGCCTTTTCAGCGTGAAGTTTTCCCGTAGCAAAATAATCCAGGAAGAAGAGCGGTTCAGCGCCGAGGGTAAGGATATCATTGACGCACATGGCTACAAGGTCGACCCCGACCGTATCGTGTTTATTCATCATGAACGCCACTTTGAGTTTTGTCCCGACCCCGTCGGTCCCGCTCACAAGAACGGGATCCTTATACTTTTTAACATCCAGCTTGAACAACGCGCCGAAAGAGCCTATATCGGTCAGCACCTCAGGCCTGAAGGTCTTTTTCACCATGGGCGAGATGAGGTTTACAAATCTGTCTCCCTCATCGATATCGACGCCGGCTTTTTTGTAAGTCAACTCTTCCATATCGCTCCTCGGTTTAATACCGGCCCATTTTTTTGGGCGTATTAAGTTACCATATTATGTTAAGTAATTTCATCCCGCTCATTATGATGCCAGTTGTATCTTTATCTCCGCATGAGACCGCAGTTCGTCGAGATGTTTCTTCAGTTGCCTGTTGGTTTCGAGCTCAAATAAATACCGTTCTATCTCGTCCCTTACAGATATGTAATCCTTACCTTTGAAGTCCCCGGTGTGCTCTCTGTAAAACCGTTCAACGTCCTCTTCCCGTATGATGATCGCCGACTTGATTTTTACATCGATGTACTCTTTTATTACCTCGTCTTTTGTCGGCGCCTCAAGTCTCATCTTCTTGGCCTCTTTGAGGAGCAGCAGGCTGTTGATCATGGAGTTCAGGACATTTTCTCCCGATATGTCGCTGACGGTCTCTTTCGTCCTTGCATAGTTTTTCTGGAATTCCGAAAGCGTAATCGCTGTTTCGTCTACATATGCAACCACCCTGTCGATAAGCCCGGCATAACAGGAGGCGGTAACGAGTAACAAGTAACAAGCAGCGAGCAACCCGACAAGTAACGGGTACTTGTCTTTAGTCTTTAACTTGTTACTCGTAACTCGTAACTTGTTACTGTCTTTAAAATGCATGCCCAAGGCTGAAATGTATTTCACCGCTGCTCTCACCCCTCTCTCTGTTCAATTTATACCCGTAATCCACCCTGAAAGGGCCGACCGGCGTGTTGTATCTCAACCCCAACCCGGCAGCATATTTGATAGCCGCTATATCGACCTGTGCGCTCTTCCTCCACACATTGCCCCCGTCAAGGAAGGTGACAATCCCGATACCCTTTCCGATGTCGGTCCTTAATTCGAGATTTCCCATAGCAAAAGCGTTTCCGCCAAGGGGGGTCCCATCGGCCCCCTTAGGCCCGAGGGTGTCCTGTGCATATCCCCTCACCGTTGTCCTCCCCCCGAGAAAAAACCTTTCAACGAGGGGCAGTTCCCTCGTTGAGCCAAAACCGTTCGCAGCGCCTCCCCTCAGCGATACGGCGAGGACCAGCCGCTTGCTGAGCGCCTGATATTTATTGACATAAAATACCGCTTTAAGGAAATCTGTTTCTGAAAATAATATAGAAGAGGCAAGCTTGAACGATAACCCGGCCAGCATGCCTTTCCTGGGCTCGAAGGGATTATCCCGCGTGTCGTATATCAAACCGGGGCGAATACTGCTTATGATAAGGGTGCCTACATCCTCTCTGCTCAGCACTACATCCGGCTTGACATCAGAGGTCTTGACAACAGAGAAATCGTAATAAATCTCGGATTTCAAGGTATCGCTGAGTCTCTTTTCAAAACCCGAAGTTACCGTATTCCTTATAAGCCTGTACCTTATCCCCCTCGTATCTATGTTTACTTCCTTTCTGTTTTCATGCAGGAGCAATGTCCTGAATATAAGGTCTCTGCCCAGAAATTGAGGCTCATGATACGATAGAATGAAGCGCCGCTCCAGCGAGCTCAATTCCGTCCTGAAGGATGCCTGTTTGTTCATACCGAACAGGTTCCTGTAACTGATGTCCGCGAACCCCCTGTATTGCTCGTATTCGCCATAACCTAATCCGAATTCCACAGCGCCTGCCTTGGCTTCTTTAAACCTGTAGAGGATATCTTTCTTGTGGTCCTCTTTTTCCAGGGGCGACACCTCAATATCCGCGAAAAGGCCCGATCTGTAGAGCCTTTGCCTCTCTTTCAGGAGCATACTGTAATCGAACGGATTATCCTGCTTATGGACAAATTCCCTTTTTATGATTTCCTGCTTTGTATGTTCGTTGCCTATGATAATAGACTTGCCGAACAGGGTAATATCCCCTTCCTGAACAACAAAAACGATGCTCGCAGACGTGCCGGAAATCTCTCTCTCCACATTGATCCCGGCATCCAGAAAGCCGTTGTTGTTATAGAATTCCAGGATTTTTCTTCTCGCTTCAGATACATCCACTTCATTATAGGGCTGCCCGGGTTTCAGAGGAATGTGCTTCATGATTTCATTTTCAGGAAAATATGTGTTGCCCTTGACCGATATGCTGCTCAGATTCACCTGGGGGCCTTCGTCTATAATGAAGGTAAGGTCAACCTTTTTGTCGGGCATTTTTATTTCAGGCTCCTGGATCCTCATATACAGGTAGCCGAGTGCGTGATAAAACTCTGCAATGTTGTCCATATCCGTTTCCAGGAGATCCGGATTGTAGTAATCGCCGGCCCTCATCGCAAGGATATTCCTCAGTTTTTCCTGGGGAATGGTTGTCCCTTCGAATCTGATGGAGTCTACAGAATACCGCTCTCCCTCGAATATAAAGAATTCTATATGTACATTACGGTCAGCAGATGATTTTATGGGTGCGACCTGGGCAAAGGGATAACCGTTTTTGTGGTAAAGCGATACGATTCTTGCCGTCGTTTCTTCCAGCAAGTCCTCACTGAATTCGTTTACCTCGAAAAAAGGCGCCTCCTTCATCAGCGCCTTTGTCGTTAATGCGGTATTGCCCTTAAACGTGATATCCAGCTTTTTCCCGGGGTCCATCTTGATTTCAAGCGCCCCATCCCTGTAAGAATAGGACAGTGTGGTTCCGACATATCCCTCCTTTTTATAGTGCTGTGTTACTCTCTTTGTTAAGGCTTCCATTTTTGTGCGGTCAAAGATATCGTTCCTGGAGAGTTTCAAGTCCGACTTTACAATGTCGTCAGGCCCGGAGATTACAATGTCTTTTATGATTTCAGGTTTACCCTCATGCACTTCGACAACGATACCGGCCCTGTTTTTTTCTTCAGGCGTTATGGTATAGGCGACGTTTGCATTCACAAATCCTCTCATGCCCAAATCGCTCTTGAGGTCTTTGATCCCGCTCCTTATTTTTAAAATGCTTAACCGTTCGCCCTTGTTGATGCCGAGATGTTTCTTTATAAATCTGTCCGAAAAATGCTCATTGCCTTTTATCTCTACGCGGCTTATTATCTTCTTCTCTTTTACCGTAATCCTGATGTCCGTATCATTCTTATTGAGGCTTTCCACGCTGATATCGTCGAATATCCCTTTCAGGAATGCCCTTTTTATTCCCTCGCTCACTTCAGCTTTGTTGAGCGGCTTACCTGCATGGATACCCAGAAGATAGAGGAGCTCCTCTTTCGAGATTGAATAGAGCCCCTGTATCTCTATCTTGATGATCGGCTGCGGCAGTACCGGTGCAGTTTGTGAATGGGCAGCGCCGGGCGGCACGAAAAAAACAGCACCCAATAAAAGGATGACGGACAAGAGCCAACCCTTCCCATTGCCTCTAACCCGCAGCCTGTCACCGGCCTTCTTATTTGAACTCAAACCTGAATTTGACATCGCCGCCGAGTCCGCCCCGTTCGTCCCTTACTCCGATAAGGGATATGTTTTTCCCCAGGAGATATTCCAGTTTCCATATCTGTTCCTCGCCTGTTGTCACTGAAGTGCTGTACGTCACGTACAATTTGTCACCCATAAGCCTCTTGGCGATAGTCACCCGCGGGGCTACGGTCCCTGTGTACCTTGATACGTAAGGGTCTATCTGTACGCGATCGAATCCCGTAATTGTTTTTACCCTCTCCTCGAGCACATCCTGCAATTTGCCGGTGAGAAATGATGTAGCCTCACCGGCGCCGATACCGCCTTCGAGCCCTTTGAGGTTCTTGCCGAGGTCCCCGACGGTAAGGAGGCTGAAAATATCCGCTTCGTTCAGCAGCGGGTCCGACGAAAGGGAAAGATTGAACTGCTCTGCATACCCGTCAAGGCTGAGCCTAATATTATAGCTTCTCACCTTTGTTTCCGCTACGATGTCGAAGTAGGGGCGTATCTGATTGGGATTTGAAAAATCCACCGCGGCCTTCACTATTTTAAATTCATTATTACGGAAATAAACAATTCCTTCCTTTGCTTCAATTTTGCCCAGAACTATCGGCTGCCCGATAGTCCCCCTGAGCAGGATATCCGTCGTCATCACCGCTCTCGCAACGTTATTGTCGATCGTAAGATTAGGCCCCGTAACCCTGATATTCAGATTCGTCAGGTCGATCTTTGTAGGTTCCACCCTGGCCCTTTCCCTCTGGCGGGTCCTGAAAAGCCAGCTCTTCCACTCTATGCGCTCGGTATACTTTGCTCTTTTAACGGCGATATCTCCCAAGAGTGTTTGTGAATCCATGGTGCCGCGATAATAAAGCTCCCCGTCCAGACTGGCCCATAAATCTTTTGATACGGAAGCTGTAATTCCTTTCAGCTTTGATTCGAGCGAGAATCTTTTTATGGCGAACTTCTGAAGATACGCCGTTCCAGACATGACGACATCCCCGCCGGAAAATTTTCCGTTGAGCCTGTCCAGGACGATCCTGTCCTCATCAACGTAAAGATAGGCGGAGACCGACGACAGGCGGTAATGGAAATTTTTGAAGCCCAGCGTGCCGCTGGTAACGTCCATGTCCCCGTTTACCTTCGGTTTGTCCCAGCCGCCGGTGACCGAAAAGACAAAGGAGGTATTGCCCTTGATCACCTCAATATTCTTAAACAACGCCTTAAGGGGAGAGAGAGCTGATGAGCCCTCGAAAAGGAGATCGTATCTTTTGCCTATAAGCACATTCCCGCTCAATCTGAATTCCGCGGCATCGCTCTTCATGGACAGCGATTCTATGGAAAGCTTCTTGTCTTCCAGGTGAGCGACTATGGTCGAGCTATTGGTAAAGCCCGTCCCGTAAAAATACAGATGGGCCTTTTGTATGGTGGCCACTGCATCCACGCGGTCCTTATCACCGTGGGCCACTATGACGCCCCTCATGTTAAGCAGCAGGTCGTCGGGGACATCCTTCATGAAATTCGCAATGATAAAATCATACCGCGCGGGCTGAAGCTCGATATGGGCGGCCCAGGGGATTTTTTCGTTAAGGGTCGCGTTGCCCTTTACCAGCATCTTTCTATCGAAGAGGTGCGCGTCGATATCAATACGGCCGTTGTTTATTGTGCCGTGAATATCCCCTTTGCCGAGCCGGCGCCCCCTGTATGTGCCGCTCTTGACATCTCCGTCCAATTCTATATGAGGGTTGTTGAAATCCCCTTCTCCTTTGACGCGTAAATTCATAAGGGAGATAGTGTCGAAGAAGTTCTCAACAAAGAGTTCTTTATAATGCGTCCTGAGCATTTCCTTCTGCCTGTCTGATACGGCATCGGCAATAGTTACCCTTTTCCCTTCGGCAACGAATGAAAACCTCTTGTCTAGGGAAAGGCTCCCCTGTAGGCTCAGCTCGGAATTGCCCCTTTTTACCTGCAAAGCGCTGAACGAGAAAGCTCTCATTTTATAAGAGGCCTTCCCGCCTGCATCAACAGAGTATACGCCGTTCCAGGACAGGTTTCCTGCATGTACGTCGCCATCCGCCCTGATGTCCCCGGGCTTCCCGTAGAGCCTGAAGTCCGCCTGCATGGTCCCGGTAAAGGGGGGGCCGTCCTGAAACGTACCGGAAAGGCTCTTGATATCGATATTCTTTACCGATATGTTCAGATCATAATCAGGCGATTGCAGCTCGAAGAGCGAGCGCGCCTTTTCAAACCGCACATTTCCCGAGGCCCTGAACTCCTCCTTTGCCGACCGCAATGAGAGGCCCCTGACCGTCAGAAGATTCTTTTTGTATGACAGTATCCCCTCGGCTGAATCAAAATTGATGACCCTGCTCTTCAGCACATCCGGGATCCCGAGATTCCCCGTGCGTAATGAGGCTTTCCCCGATGTGAACCGGATATCGATCAGGGGATCTTGAAAGGGTCCTGTTACGGAACACAGGAAGCTCCCTGTGCCCGACAGCGCAGTAAAATAGGGAGAGAAGAATTCATTTATATCGGTAGCCGTTCCGCTTCCTCTGAGCCCCAGCGTATTGCTTCTCAGGTCGACTTCACCTGCTGTCTCAAGATTGGATTTACCGGTGGAAACAAAAAGGCGCGGGAAGCTTATCACCTTTCCCTGCATGTTGAATTCGCCTTTGAGCTCTTTTACCTGTCCGATAATATCCCTGCCCGCGGCTATGCTCCTGTAATCAAAAGTGCCGTGCGGGTTGAATGAGCTGCCCGACGATTCAATCTCGCCGTTTGCTCTGCCTTCAGGAATCCGTGGGTCCCAGCCTATCAGTTTAAACAGCCCTTTGCTGCTCACGTCCTTTGCCTTTACGTGTAAGCTGTAATAGTTCACAACCGGCAGGCTTATCACGGCCTCCGCAGAAGCAGTTCCTTTGTAAAGGGCGGCCCTGGCATTGTTAAAATGCATCGCGCCGTCGCTGTATGATATCCCGCAATTCAGCCTGTCCACCTCAACCCCGAAAAGGTTGCCTTTTTCGAGCTCGGCATTCCCTTCGGCTTTAAGGTTGTTCAAAGGTCCTTTCAATGCACCTTTAATGCTCATATGTCCCTTGAGCTTCTCTTTAACAGCCAGCAGCTCCATCAGGGTCTCAAGGTACAGGTCTCCTTTCAGCTTTAGATCAACGGCTATAGTGCCCGGGCTGAAACTCCCGTCATCTATTTTTATCGTACCGCTGGCAGAGAGCGTGCCTTCTCCACTGTTTTTAAGGCCGAAGATTTTTTTAATCGAATCGACAATTATATTCATTTCGGTCTTGAATGAGCCGGACAGTTTCTCCAGCCACCATACGCCTGAGGTCCTTACTTCAGACTTGTAAGACATTATCTTCAGGCTCTTTACCTCTATCCGTCTCTCTTTGAGAACGAAAAGCGTCTCGATCATGCCCTGGAGATCGGGAAGTCCTTTTTTAATGATCTTGACGCCTTCCGATGATATCCGGAACAGCGTTGTATCCGATGCGATTATCTCCGCATTAAGCCCTTTAAGCGTTATTTCGGCATCCTTGTCCTTGAGAAAAAGCGTTGCATTGACAACATCCACGGATTTAATAATGACCTTGAACGGCATCTTTGCCGGTTCGGCAAGGCGCTTTTTTACATTTGCAATAATCTCTTCCACCTGCACCCTGTCGGACTGGATTTCCGGGTTCTTTATAACAAGCCTTTTGATTATTATTTCCTTCCTGAACAACCCCGAAACAGCTATATAGCCCTTTGCCCTTTCAGCAGCGAGGATATTGTTTCCATTGTCATCGAATGCTTTGATCCCTTTCATTTCGATAAACAAAGGGAATATGTTGATGTATATCTTCCGGGCTATGAACTTGTTGCCTGTTGCGAGCTCCAGCTCGGGCAGTATCAATCTTTTTAATTGATTGGAGATGTTCGGCCCCCTCAGCGCATAGAGGATCAGACCGAAAACTATGATGATAATCGCTATATAAGTGAATTTCCTCTTCATTTCTAAAGCTTGCTTCCCGTTAGTCCCTTTATTACCGCTGTAATCAGGAACCGGCGGCTGCGGCCGCGCAGCCCTCCGTCTTTCCGATCCCCATATCCCGTACCGCATTCAAAACATTGAAAACAACCCCGGCATTAAGTTTACCGCCGTAGTGCTGCAAATAAAAAACATCCCGGGCGACTTCGTCCTCGGTATTGATAATCGCGGAAATGATGTCCACCTTATGCCTGTAAAGCCGCGTGGAAATATCGTAAAGCAATCCAAGCCTGTCGGGCAGAAATATCTCGAGGATAGTGTATTCATCGGATGTCTCGTTGTCTATCTCAACAAAGCGCTCGAGCCTTTTGGAAACAGGCGACAGGCACTCTGCATGAAACGGGGACACGGAGAACCGTGGAACCGTGGATTTCTCCGGTTCGCAGAGGGATTTTCCGTCCCCCGCCTCTTGTCTTAGTTGTGATATCGCCTCTTTCAAATCATTTTTTATCTGTTCCCCCATCCCCTGCCACCAGATATCTTTCCAGTTCGACACCAGGATCTTATCGACAACGAGACCGCTTTTGCCGGTATAAAGCCTTGCCTGCACTATATTGAGCCCCCTCAGGCTCAAGGCGCCGACAATCCTGGAAAAGAGTCCATGCATATCTTCTGTTGCTATACCTATTTCCGCTGTGCTGTCCGGCCTGTCGTCGATAGAGATCGCGACATGCCCGGCTTGTGCGCGTACGGTCAAAGCATAATCGGAATATATCATTTCATCCGAGCGCGAGACTATGTATCTTTCGGGCATGTCCTCAATGAATTTTTTAAGTTTTTCATCGGCCGTATCGTAGTACCTTCCCCTGACGCCCCGCAGGTGATCGACGGCCTTCTTATAAATATCGTAAAAAAGGTATGCCTTCCATTCCGTCCAGAAGTGGGGATTTACTGCTGTCATGTCAGCATACGTCATCAGGTATAATGCATTCAGGCTCTCTTCGGTTTCAACCGTTTCAGCGAGCTGCGTTACGGTCTCCGGCGCATCGGTATCCCGTGCCAATGCCAGCTTTGAGAGTAAAATATGATTTTTCACCAGGAATTCGATCCTCTGCCTGTCGGCGCCCCCGATATTGAATCTCTCCAGAATGCCTTTGAGCATTCTGTATCCGGAATCCTCATGCCTGCCGAAGCGCTTTTCGCTCAGGCCCTTGCCTATATCGTGCAACAGGACGGATAAATATAAAGTTTCCTGTTTCACCTCTTTCAATATTCCGGCAAGGCGCCGGAGCTTCGTGTGGCGCGTATTTTTCAGCGCTTCCAGGTTCTTAATAGCAATCAGGGTGTGCTCATCGACAGTATACCGGTGATAGGGCTCGTAGAGCACGAGATGCCTCAGTCTGCCGAATTCGGGGATAAACCTGTCTAAGATGCCGGTACCGTGCATCTCTCTCAAAGTCTCATATACCCTGTCCCCCTTCAGGATATCGAGAAAGCAGTGTATTGCCTTTCCGGACACCCTTGTCTTGTTTATGAAAAGGGACCGGCCCCTGAGAATCTCCCTCACCTGATAGCTGAATTTCTTGCCGGTTATGGAATAAACATAAAACGCCTCTAAAATCTTATCGGTCCTTTTGAATATAGTGCTGTCCTTGATGATAATCTCGTTCCTGGACACATAAAAATCATCAGTAATTTTTTTAATGTAAAAATCAGGCGTGAGATTGATAAACGATTTGAGGTACTGCCTGCCGCTCATGTTCATGATTCTTTTAAGGGCATCGGTCACGCTCCCGGCCTTTTTATAATAAAGCCTCATCATTATTTCTTCGGAAAGAAATCTTTTTGTATCCTTGAACCCCAATCTACGGGCTACCGCCTCCTGGAACTCGAAAGAAAGGACATCGTTTCTTCTCTTTGACGCGAGATGCAGGCACAGGCGTGCCCTCAGAAGGAAATCGAAGGCGTTCATAAAATGCCGGTAATCGCCCTCCGGCAACAGTGTGCGGAATTCCTTCAGCTCTCCCAGCCTCAGCACCACCCGCGCGAGCCAGGACGCCGAATGGACATCCCTCAAACCGCCGCTCCCCTCTTTGATATCGGGCTCCAGCAGATATACAGAATCTCCGTAAGTCTTGTGCCTGCTATCTATCTCCCTCAGCATATCCCGCACAAATTCCTTCTTGTTTTTGAACAGGATCTTCTGATAGACATCTCTCTTGAATTCATCGAAGATGCCTCTATCTCCCGCGAGAAACCTGGATTCGATAAGGGATGTCCGTGTTTTAAGATCGGACAGAGAGTCCTCAATGCATTCGGGAAGCGTTCTGAAGCAATGGCTTATATTCAGTCCCATGTCCCACAGGCGGTACAGGACATCCTGGGCTGCGTCGGTATTCACACTATCCCTGTTCTTCGCAAGCAGCATGATGTCAATATCCGAATAGGGGGCGACCTCCATCCGGCCGTAGCCGCCGACAGCAACCAGGGCTAGGTCAGGTGATGAGTCCGAAGACAGTGACGAGTCTGAGGAGTCTTTGTCTTTTAACTTGTTACTTGTTACTCGTAACTTGTGACTGCCTTTTACCGCTGATTCATATGCTGAAATCAGGAGTTTATCTACGGTATCTGTCAATTGCCCGGCAACTGATGGGCCGTTAAGTCCCAATCGGATAAGCTCCTCAGCCTTATGGCACAGAATTTCACTGATATTTTGCTCCATAAATACCTTGCCTATATATAGTTAGCCTTATAAGTTTACCATACACATGAAAGTAAATTAAAAAGCATACAGGGGCTTTTTGATTTTGGGTTCATTCCATGATCGGAAACGCAAAATGACAGGAATAAGAGAATAAGGCGGCTCAGGTAGCCCTAAGCCGCCTTATGGAGTCTTGAGGCGAATTGAGGGCAAGCGGAAGCGGCGCTAAAAAATCAGCGGCCATTTGTCGTCGCCGTTCAATAAGGGCATCCAATTTCTCATCAAAGCCGACCGCTCTCATTGCTTCAATTAATTTCTCATTGGATGTTGTAGTCATCTTTAATGTCTTACTGTTTTTCTTTATAGTTAACATCCCTTAATCCCTTGAAGTCTGCATCCTGCGTCCAGATGACGGCTTTGTGCAAATACGCCGTCGCCAGAACGATACCATCGGCAAGCGGAATATTATGCTTATCCCCCAACCTGGCGGCTTCTACTGCTATAGCACTGTCCAGATCAACAACCTGACCCTGCTGCATAAGAGCGACAGCATGGAGCGCTGCGTCCTCTCCCCTCTGCTGAAGAACTCGTTTAAATACTTCGGTGATACAAATGGTAGGAACAAGCAGTGTTTCCTGGTTTTCGAGCGACCCGGCAAAGAAGCCGGCGTTAGGCCCATCGGCAAGATACTCAAGCCATCCACAGGAATCGACGAGGTTCATACCCTGTCCTTTTCTCTCTCAACCGTGGTATCAATCCCTTTTAGAAATCCACGCATCTTCTTTATGTCCCTGACGGGAATCATCTCGATCCTGTTTTCATATTGCAGAAACTCCACTTTTTCGCCCGGTTTGAGGTGCAGGTTTTCCCTGAGTTCACGGGGTATCACCACTTGATATTTAGGAGAAATCGTTGCTTTCATACTGTACCTCCATCGATATATATTATGTATACTATACCATGATCGATAGATGATTCTCTACCTCAGTTCCTCTGCCTTTGCCAGAAGTTCGCCCAGGTCATAATTGACGCTGGTAACGCCGAAGTCGGGTTCACGTTTGAAAGGACGCCGGACATATCGAGGGCCGCTCTTGTCTCCGTCCACTTCCACAATTGCCAGTTCCGGCAGGCTGGGCATATTCCTCTACAAAAAGAGGTCTTCTTAGCGCGAGCGCTGCTTTCCCCGCCTCGAACGTGCCGCCCTTCAAGCCTGATTCGATAACAACAACGGCGTTAGACAAACCGCAAAGCGTCCTGTTGCGCTGCATGGCATTACGGGCAAACCACGGCAGTCGCGGCATATACTCGGAAACGACAATAGGGCTGTGTAAAACAAGGATTATCTGCTCAGCGCCCACCACCACTCCTGTTTCCCCTTGAAAGTTTTACCATAAATCTGGTATTCAATAAGCTATGCCGGGCGAGTCGAAAATAACCGTTCCCGAAGATTACCTCAGGAACCTGGAGAAAAAGGTCGAAGACCTTAAGGCCCTCAGAGAAGTCTCCGTGCTTATATCGTCGACCCTCGACTTCAATGACCTCATGACGCTTGTTATGGAAAAGGCGAAGAAAGTCATGAGCGCAGAGGCATGCTCCATACTCCTTTACAATAAAAACACCAAAAAGCTTGAATTCGAGGTAGCCTTATGCCAGGAGGAAGCGACATCCGATGTCCTGAAAGAAAAGATTACGCTTGAATTGGGTCAGGGCATCGCAGGCTGGGTCGCCGAGAATCTTAAGCCGCTTGTCATAAACGATGCAGGGGCAGATAGCAGGTTTTACCGGGATGCAGACAAGATGACGGGCTTTAAGACAAAAAGCCTTATAGCTGTTCCCCTTGTCGGCAGGAGCGGCCTTGTCGGTGTTGCAGAGATAATCAACCCTGAAAGCAAGGATTTTTTTGACGCTTACGATTCGGAAATATTTCAGACCCTCTGCAGGCAGGTTGCGATTGCAATAGAAAACGCATGCTTTTACAAGGAATCTCTCGAAAAGGAAAGGCTCAGGCAGGAGCTTGAGATCGCTTCATCCCTCCAAAAAAGTTTTCTGCCCGATTCTCCGGTATTCACACGGGGCAACTTAACGGTATCGGCCGTGAATATCCCCGCAGCAAAGGTCGGCGGAGATCTGTACGACTTTATAGAGCCTGCCGAAGGGAAGGCAGGAGTCCTTATCGGTGATGTCTCCGGCAAAGGAGTGTCCGGGGCTATTTATATGGCAAAGATCATCAGCGACTTCAGATACATTGCAAATAAAGCGGATTCTCCTGAGGCTGCCCTGAAATTGCTGAACGATCAGCTTTCCCGCGCCCCCAGGGGAATGTTCCTCACCGCTGTTTACCTTATAGCCGATATTCATTCAGGCGAACTGCAGGTGTCTGTTGCCGGGCATCCCCCTTTGCTCCTGGTTACAGAAGACGAAGTCAAAGTTCTGGATATCCCGTCCGGCCCTCCCCTCGGCATAGTGCCGGCGGAATACCCTTCTTCTGTTTTTCAGATGAAGAAAGGCGACAGGTTGCTTTTATTGACGGACGGGACATTTGAGGCAAAGAGCAAAAAAGGAGAGAGGATCGGTTTTGAGAGGTTTGTTTTATTCATAAATAAGCACAGGGGCGACGGGCAGCTTGTTCAGACCATCGTTGAATACGTACAAGGCTTCTCAAAGGGCGCCGAGATGGCCGATGACCTGACTATGGTGGAATTGAAATGGATGAGCGGGTCCTGATATGATGGATTCGGTAAAGATTACCATCCCCTCCCATCCCAAATATCTTTCCGTGGTAAGGGCCTTGGTATCCAGGATGGGCGAACTGTCCGAAATGTCGGAAGCATCGATAGATAAAGTCAAACTTGCTGTTGATGAAGCCTGTTCAAATGTAATAAAGTATGCCTACAAGGGAGATGCGGGCAAGAGGATTGCCGTGGAATTCAGGATTACACAAGAGGGCTTCGAAGTCACCATAGAGGACAGCGGCATCAAAGCGAACCCTGAACTCATTGAAGGCAGAAGCCTTGACGAGGTGAAGCCCGGGGGCCTCGGCATTCACCTTATCAAGAGGGCCTTTGATGTCCTTGCTTTCGATGAAAGGAAGAAAAAGGGAAACAGGCTCAGGCTCATCAGATACAAAAGAGGGGATAATGAAGATTGAGGTTATCGATTATAAAGGCAAAAAGGTGATGGAGGTTTCAGGGGAGATAGATATGCATGCGTCCCCTTCCCTGCGAAAGGAACTCATGTCCCTCGTAAGCAAAAAGACCACCCCCCTGCTTGTCGACCTTAAGGGGGTTTCCTATATCGACAGTTCAGGGATCGCTACGTTTGTAGAGGGGCTCAAAGGCATGATGGCCTTCGGAGGGAAACTGAAACTGGCCTCCATTCCCGCCGGAGTTATGGAGATATTCAATTTCTCCAAGCTCGACAAGGTTTTCGAGATTTACGGTGATCTTGACGATGCCGTCAATAGCTGAAGCCCTCCTCGGCCCCATAGGCAGAAAGACCCTTTCAGCGCTGAGAGATATACACGATGCGTCGAAACTCATCAACGCCACTTTTTACTGGACGTTTGTCTCGCCGTTCAAAGGCAAGCCTCTCAGGGTCAGGGCGAGCGTATCCGAAATAGTGAAGACGGGCTATAACTCCGTGCCCATAGTTGCAGTCATTTCGCTTTTTGTCGGCATAATCCTGGCGCTCCAGTCCGCTTATCAGTTGAAAAGACTGGGGGCTCTGATATATGTCGCAAACCTTGTCGGGGTCTCCATTATACGGGAACTCGGCCCGATACTGACGGCGATCATCGTTGCAGGGAGAAGCGGTTCGGCCTTTGCCGCTGAAATCGGCTCCATGAAGGCAGCCGAGGAGGTGGATGCGCTTATAAGCATGGGCATCAACCCGGTAAGGTTCCTTGTTGTCCCGAAGCTCATCGCCCTGATGCTTATGGTGCCTGCACTCACTGTCATTGCCGATGCCATCGGTCTTTTCGGCGGGTTCCTGCTGTCGGTAACCGCACTCGAGATACACCCCTATAATTATTTCCAGCAGACAATAAACGCCTTGCTCGTCAAGGATGTTTTCACGGGGTTGGTCAAGGCCTGGGCATTTGGTGTCGTTATAACAATTGTAGGGGCCTATCAGGGATTTAAGGTGGAAGGGGGGGCCGAAGAGGTCGGATTGAGGACAACCGCATCGGTCGTGACGTCAATATTCCTGGTGATCGTTTTCGATCTCTTCTTTACGGCATTGTTTTATTACTTTACATGAAAGGTGCGCAACGACGGTAATGGATAAAGCGATAGACGTTAAAGACCTTGTGACCCATTATGGGGAGAGGGAGATACTCAAAAAGATATCGTTCTCCATCCCGCGCGGGAAGACTACGGTCATTCTCGGGGGAAGCGGCTGCGGAAAAAGCACTCTGCTGAAACACCTCATCGGCCTGCTGAAACCGACACGGGGGAATATCCTCATAAACAGGAAGGATATCGTTTCGATGAATGAGGATGCCCTCAATGACATCAGGAAGAGGATGGGTATCCTGTTCCAGGGAGCGGCGCTGCTCAATTCCATGACCCTCATGGATAATGTCGCCCTCCCCTTGAGGGAGCATACCGAGCTGGAAGATTCCACTATTCAAATCATGGTCCGCATGAAGCTCGACCTGGTCGGCCTTTCGGGATTCGAGGGTTTTTATCCCTCCCAGCTTTCGGGCGGCATGAAGAAAAGGGCCGGGCTTGCACGGGCAATGGCGCTGGATCCCGAGTTTCTCTTCTTTGATGAACCATCCGCAGGGCTCGACCCGGTGACCGCTGCCGGACTTGATGAACTTATACTGAAACTCAGGAACGTATTCAAGATGACCATCGTAGTGGTTACCCATGAGCTTCCCAGTGTATTCATGATTGCCGATTATGTTATCATGCTTGATTTGGGCGAGGTCATCTTTTCGGGCACGCTTGATGAGCTGCGGGTTTCCGGAAACCCGAGGATCAAGATGTTCCTCGACCGGAGGCCTGAGGCTGAGACGTATTCCCCTGAAGATTATTTCAGGTTTATCGCAGGAGATTAAGCAGTGGCGTATCTGAAAGAGGAAGTCAAGGCGGGGCTCATCATCGTTTCAGCTCTTGTGCTCCTGAGCGGTTTCATTATCCTTATCGGCGGCGCCCGGATGTTCGAGAAATTCGATACCTACTATATAAAGGTAAAGAATGCCGCCGGCCTTGAAGAAGGGGCCCAGGTCAAGCTCGGCGGCGTAAGGGTCGGACAGGTTATCGGCGTCAGAGAGCCTGTCAGCGCGGGTGATTCGATTACCATAAAGATCGGTGTCAAAAGAGGCACTCCCCTTTATAAAGGGACAAAGGCCCTTATCACACAAATCGGCTTTGTCGGCGATATCTATTTGCTGCTTTCAGTAGACAAAACAACGAATGAACGTTTTAAGCCCGGCGAAACCATTCCTTCCGACGAGCAGGTGCAATTTACCGAACTCATGGCAAAGCTTGATGAAATATCAGGCTCTGTAAACGGCCTTATCAAGGATGTCGATGCCCTCTTCAGCAAGAAGAATATAGATAACGTTGAGAAGCTTATCGCGAACACGGATAAGGCAATCGTTTCCGGCTCTTCAAGCCTTGATAAGGTTGCTGGTTCCTTAAAGGAGACTACCGATAAACTTGAACATGTTCTTGTGGAAGTCGAGTCGCTTGTCAAAGGGAATAAAAGAGAGATTGCGCAGTTGATCATGAGGGCACGGGAAGGCATGGAAAAGGCACATGATATGATCAGGACATTCGAAGAGACGGCCAAAACAGTTGATAAAACAGCCAAATCAGTGGACAGGACGATAGACCTGCAATCCCGGAATATCGATGCGCTCCTCAAGACTCTCACGAAAACCTCGGAAGACCTGCATGACGCCATGCTGGAAATAAAGCACAAACCGTGGAGCGTTATTTACAAGGAAGATACGGTAGGGGAGGAGTAAGATGCGGAGGGTTTCGGCACTAGCTTTATTGGTTCTCTTTCTTTCGGCATGCTCGATGCCTGAAACAAGGATATACAGCCTGTATACACCGGTCGGGCGGGAAGCGAGCAACAATAAGGCGAAGGTATCAGTAGCCATAATACTTGAGGCCCCGCGATATCTTGCTCAGCCTTATATTGCACATAGGAGCTCTCCCTACCAGCTTGTCATATCAAAATACTCGAAGTGGGATTCCGCGCCGAACGAGATAATGAAAGGCGCTCTCAGGGATTACCTCTATGCCACAGGCCTGTTCAAGGAGATAAGGACATCCGGTTTTTTGCCTGTGGACTTCTACGCGCTCAAAATAAAACTGAAAAAATTCGAAATGTACGATACCGCTGAAGGCTCATTCGGAGAGCTCGCTTTCGATGCCGAACTCATTTCGCCTGGTGGAATGGAACAGTATCGCGGCACGGTTTACAAAAAGGTAAAACTCGGGGACAAGACCTTTTTGGGCCTCGCAAAAGGGCTGAGCAGCGCCCTCTCTGAGGGAATTGAAGAGGTAAAAGACAACATCGTTAAAATACTGACTGCATCAAAATTATAACTTAAGGCTTGCGCTCTCCGGAAAGGCCGCATAAAGCCGATTAATATCAATCTGTTTTATGTCGCTGCGCGTCTGTAATATTAATTTTATTTATGAAATTATCCTGAGTAAAATAACCGGAAATTTATATGGTAAAATATTAAATTCTTATGTTAGTATAACGAGTTCTCATATCCAAATATGAAAAACTTATAGAACGGGAAGATATGCTATGGAAGATAAATTACAGTTGCTTATCAAAAACTTCAGGGAAAACGAGGGAAATATAATCTCCCTCTTGCAGGAAACTCAGGAAGTCTTCGGGTATATCCCGGAGGAAGCCGTCTACCGTTTTTCGGAAGAACTCGATATTCCTGCCAGCAACTTTTTCGGCGTTTCCACCTTTTATGCCCAGTTTTACCTTAAGCCGAGGGGCAAGAATATCATTACGGCCTGCTGCGGAACAGCCTGCCACGTAAAGGGCTCTGAACGTATTATCAATAACTTAAAGAGAGAATTAAACCTCACCGGCGGCGAAAATACAACGGAAGACAGGAAATTCACCCTTGAGCAGGTAGCGTGTGTCGGGGCCTGCAGCATTGCCCCTGTTGTCATCATCAATAAGAAGGTCTACGGGAAGATGACGACCGACAAGGTGGCCAAGGAGCTCAAGACGCTCAAAGAGGGAAGCGATGAATAAGCGCATAACCATACAGGTATGCATGGGTACGGGGGGCATGGCTGCAGGGGGCGCCGAGGTGCTCGCAACCTTTGAATCCCTGATGAAAGAAAAGAATATCCCTGCCGAGTTCAAGAAGGAATGCTCGATGCATAAGGTCGGATGCCGCGGCCTGTGCGCAAGGGACGTCCTTGTCGACGTAATCGCCGGTGACAACAGGACAACCTACCAGTACATAAAGCCCGATATGGTACAGCGTATCATTGACGAGCATGTTGTAGCCGGCAATCCGGTTTCCGACTGGCAGGTAACGGATGATTACCATAAATTTCATGAAAAGCAGATCAAGGTCGTTCTCTCCGATTGCGGCAACATAGACCCCGAAGATATCGGGGCTTATATTGCCGCTGAGGGGTACAAGGCAATCGATAAAGTATTTAATGCCATGAGCCCCGAAGCAGTAATCGACATGATAAAGAAGTCGGGGCTGAGGGGCCGAGGGGGCGCGGGCTTCCCCACCGGCGTAAAATGGGAAGCGTGCCGCAAGGCCCCGGGAGACCGGAAGTACATAATCTGCAATGCCGATGAAGGCGACCCCGGCGCGTTCATGGACAGGGCCGTTATAGAAGGCAACCCGCACGCCGTGCTGGAAGGCATGGTGATCGGCGCTTACGCGATCGGGGCGACAAAAGGATATGTCTATATCAGGGCCGAATATCCCCTCGCGGTAGAGAGACTTAAAAAGGCCATCAAGGCTGCTGGAGAGCGCGGGTATCTCGGCAAAAATATTTTCAATAAAGGGTTCGATTTCGATATCAAGATTAAACTCGGCGCAGGCGCCTTTGTATGCGGCGAAGAGACCGCGCTTATAGCTTCCATCGAGGGACAGAGGGGAATGCCGCGGGCGAAGCCGCCCTTCCCTGTTCACCACGGCTTATGGGGAAAGCCCACGGTCATCAACAATGTCGAGACCCTGGCAAACATCCCCTATATCATCAAACGCGGACCTGAATGGTTTTCCTCTTACGGTACGGAAAAATCAAAAGGCACGAAGGTATTCGCGCTCACCGGAAAAGTTAAAAATACCGGCCTCATCGAAGTCCCGATGGGCATTACGCTCAAAGAGATAATTTACGATATCGGCGGCGGTATAGAAAACAACAAGAAGCTGAAAGCGGTACAGACCGGCGGCCCCTCGGGCGGCTGCATTACGGGCGACATGCTCGATATCAATGTCGATTACGAGTCCCTTGCAAAAGTCGGCTCAATCGTAGGCTCAGGCGGCATGATCGTCCTCGATGAAGACGACTGCATGGTGAATGTCGCCAAATACTTCCTCAATTTCACCCAGTCTGAATCATGCGGCAAATGCGTGCCCTGCAGGATCGGCACCAAAAGGCTCCTTGAGATACTGGACAGAATTACAAAGGGCCTCGGCAAAGAAAGCGATATAGATCTCCTGCTGAAACTGAGCGGCGATATCAAATCCGCCTCCCTCTGCGGCCTAGGGCAGACAGCCCCCAATCCGGTCCTCAGTACCATCAAATACTTCAGGGAAGAATACGAAGCTCATATCAAAGACAAGCAATGCCCGGCAAAGGTCTGCAGGGACCTTCTTACTTACAGCATCCTCGAGGATTTCTGCAAGGGCTGCGGCGCGTGCATGAGGGCATGTCCTGCCGGTGCGATAAAGGGAGAGAAAAAGAAACCTCACGTGATAAATGCCGGGGCATGCATAAAATGCGGCAGTTGCTTTGACGTATGTAAGTTCAAGGCGGTAAGCAGGGGATAATAAAAAATGCACAGTGCAAAGAATATAGAGCAACGGGCGACAGGAGAATAAACATGGCATTCAAAGTAACCATAGACGGCAAAATGGCAGAGGTCCCTGAAGGCACAACGGTACTGGAAGCGGCCAGGATGCTGAACATCACGATACCGACACTCTGCCACCACCCGAAACTTACACCCTTTGGCGGCTGCAGGCTCTGCATTGTCGAGATCAAGGGGATCCCGAGGCCCGTCACTTCATGCACTACTCCGGTGAATGACGGCATGGAAGTGACGACATCAACACCCCAAATCGAGGATTTGAGAAAGACAGTCCTTGAACTCATCCTTTCGGACCACCCGAATGATTGCATGATATGCGAAAGGGCCGGCGACTGCACCCTCCAGGAGATGGCGTATATCTACGGTGTCAGGGAGAACCGGTTCGAGGGCGAACGGAGGACCTACGAAAAGAAAGACGGCAATCCCTTCATTGAGAGGGATATGGAGAAGTGCATCCTCTGCGGTAGGTGCGTAAAGGTCTGCGACGAGGTCCAGGGAGTCGGGGCCATTGATTTCGCGTACAGGGGTTTCCAGTCCAAGATATGCCCGCCTTACGAGAAAGACCTTAACTGCGAATTCTGCGGCCAGTGTGTCTCCGTATGCCCGACAGGGGCCCTCAGCGGTAAAATGTGGTCGAGACTGGGCAGGCAAAAAGATGTTAAAGAAGTGGATACGACCTGCGCTTACTGCGGGACCGGCTGTAATATTACCCTCCACGTAAAAGGGAATGATGTCATCAGGGTGACCTCGAAAGAAGACACTTGGAATGAGGGATGGCTCTGCGTCAAAGGCAGGTTCGGATACCAGTTCATCAATAGCCCCGACCGCCTGAAAAAACCGCTTATAAGAATAACACCGAAAGACCAGTCAAATCCCCCCTTCACCCACTTTGCTAAAGGGGGGCATGGTGGGATTACCCGGTCTCAATTCAAAGAGGTCTCGTGGAACGAGGCCCTTGATCATATTTCCGGCAGATTGACCGAGATAAAAGCAAAACACGGCGCCGATGCGATCGGGGGGCTTTCGTCCGCACGGTGCACCAATGAAGAAAATTATGCATTCCAGAAAATGATACGCGCGGCAGTCGGCGCCAACAATGTCGACCACTGCGCCCGGCTCTGACACTCCCCCAC
The DNA here is from genome assembly GCA_023476565.1 of Nitrospirota bacterium. Taxonomy (GTDB): domain Bacteria; phylum Nitrospirota; class Thermodesulfovibrionia; order Thermodesulfovibrionales; family Dissulfurispiraceae; genus JAMCVZ01. Next base: position 7,314 of record JAMCVZ010000070.1, on the reverse strand, counting down.
GGTGGCCAGTCTGGCCGCCATATTCGGTTCCGGCGCAATGACCAACTCCATTAAAGAGATCGAAGGAATGGAGATGATCTTCATCATCGGCTCCAACACGAAGGAGTCACATCCTGTTATTGCCAACAGAATGATCAAGGCATACAGGAAGGGAGCAAAGATCATCGTTGCGGACCCCAGGAGAGTGCCGATGGTGCGGTTTGCCGAGGTTTTCCTTAATCTGAGACCCGGCGCCGATATCGCCCTTATAAACGGACTGGCCCATGTGATCCTGAAAGAAGGGCTCGACAATAAAGAATTCATCGCCGATAAAACAGAGGGCTTTGAGGAATGGAAAAAGTCCGTTGAGACATATACCCCTGAATACGTTGAAAAGATAACCGGCGTTCCTGCCGTGGACATAATAAAGGCAGCAAGGCTCTACGGCAGTTCACGCAAAGCGGGTCTCTTCTACACCATGGGGATTACCCAGCATACCTGCGGCACCGAGAACGTAAATGCCGTTGCAAATCTTGTAATGTTGACGGGCAATATCGGCAGGGAATCCACCGGAGTGAACCCTTTGAGAGGCCAGAACAATGTCCAGGGTGCATCCGATGCCGCATGCCTGCCCAATGTCTACCCCGGATACCAGAAAGTCGATCTGCCCGAAATAAGGGAAAAATTTGAAAAGGCCTGGGGTGTCTCCCTCTCTCCCAGGCCCGGCCTGACCGCAACGGAAATGATTCCGGCCGCCCTTGAGGGGAAGATAAAGGCGATGTACATCATGGGAGAAAACCCGGTCATCACTGATCCGAACACCCACCATACGGTTGATGCCCTGAAGAAGCTCGATTTCCTGGTTGTCCAGGATATATTCATGACCGAAACCGCCGAACTTGCCGATGTCGTGCTGCCTTCCACCTGTTTTGCGGAAAAAAACGGCACCTTCAGCAATACGGAAAGAAAGGTCCAGAGGGTCCGGAAGGCCGTTGAACCTCCCGGAGATGCACGCTCAGACCTCTCCATAATAATGGAAATATCGAAACGCCTTGGTTATCCCATGAACTATAAATCTCCTGAAGATGTCCTGGTGGAGTTCGGACAGGTCTGGCCGAATCTTGCAGGCATAACCTATCAGCGTCTGGATAAAGACGGTATTCAGTGGCCCTGCCCTGACAAGGACCATCCCGGAACAGAGTACCTCTATAAAGAAGGTTTTCCAAAGGGCAAGGTGCGCTTCACGCCTGCCGCCTACACACCGCCCGCCGAGGTTGCAAGTGAAGAATATCCTTTTGTCCTCACAACAGGCAGGAACCTCTACCAGTACCACTCCGGCTCGATGACGAGAAGAGTAAAAGCTATCGAGGCCCACGCAGGTGAGCCGTATGTCGAGATCAGCCCCGGGGATGGGGAAAGGCTTCACATTAAAGATGGCGAGGCGGTCAAGGTGACTTCAAGACGCGGGAGCATAAAGATAAAGGCGAGAATCACTCCCAAAGTGTCGATGGGCACGGTTTTCATACCTATGCATTACAGCGAGGCGGCAGCCAATGTAATCACCAATGACGCCCTCGATGCACAAGTGAAGATACCTGAATTTAAAGTTTGCGCAGTAAAAATTGAAAAGAAATAAAATACCAGGAGGACTTATCTATGCCGTATGATGCAACGAAGTTAGCTGACTGGCAGATTTCAGAAGAAGCTGAAAAAAACATGCCTACCCCGGATGAGTGGCGCGAGAAACTGGGACTGCATAAAGACGAGATGCTCCCCATGGGACGCCTTGCCAAGATTGATTTTCTCAAAGTCATCGAGCGCCTCAAGGGCAGACCCGACGGAAAGTACATCGAGGTAACGGCCATCACCCCTACCCCCCTGGGCGAAGGCAAAAGTACCACATCGTGCGGCCTGATGGAAGGCCTGGGCAAACGCGGCGTAAACGTGGGCGGCGCCCTGCGTCAGCCTTCGGGCGGTCCGACCATGAACGTAAAGGGAACTGCGGCAGGCGGCGGCAACTCCTTGCTGATCCCCATGACCGAGTTCTCCCTGGGGCTCACCGGCGATATCAACGACATAATGAACGCCCACAACCTTGCCATGGTGGCGATGACTTCCCGGATGCAGCACGAGCGTAACTACAATGACGAGCAGTTGCAGCGTCTCACCAGGATGAGGCGTCTCGACATCGACCCCACCCGCGTAGAGATGGGATGGGTCATGGACTTCTGCGCCCAGAGTCTCCGCAACATCATCATCGGCCTCGGCGGCAGGCAGGACGGCTTCATGATGCAGTCCAAGTTCGGCATCGCCGTGGGATCCGAGTGCATGGCCATCCTCTCCATTGCCAACGACCTCGCGGACCTGAAGCAGCGCCTGAACAACATCACCGTTGCCTTCGACAAGAGCGGCAAGCCCGTCACAACCGGCGATCTGGAAGTCGGCAACGCCATGTCGGCATTCATGAGGAACACCATCAACCCCACCCTCATGTGCACGGCTGAATACAATCCCTGCTTCGTCCATGCCGGGCCTTTTGCGAACATCGCCGTGGGCCAGTCCTCCATTATCGCCGACCGCATCGGACTGAAGCTCTTCGACTACCATGTGACCGAGTCGGGCTTTGCAGCGGACATCGGCTTTGAAAAGTTCTGGAACGTCAAGAGCCGTTTCAGCGGCCTGAAACCTCACGTATCGGTGCTCACCACCACGGTGCGCGCCCTCAAGATGCATGGCGGCGGGCCCAAAGTCGTGGCCGGCAAGTCGTTGCCCGAAGAGTACACCAAGGAAAATATCGGTTTGGTCGAAAAAGGCTGTGACAATATGGTCCACATGATCAACGTTATCCGCAAGTCCGGCATCAACCCGGTGGTCTGCGTCAACCGTTTCTACACTGACACCAATGCCGAAGTGGCTGTCATCAAGAAGGCCGCAGAGGCGGCAGGCGCCCGCTGTGCGGAATCCCAGCATTGGCTCAAAGGCGGAGAGGGAGCACTGGAACTGGCCGACGCTGTCATCGACGCCTGCAACGAGAAGAACGACTTCAAATACCTATACCCGCTGGAGATGAAGCTGCGCGACCGTGTAGCCATCATCGCCAAGGAAGTATATGGCGCCGCCGGCGTCTCCTGGCTGCCCGAAGCAGAAGCCAAGGCCAAGATGCTGGAAGACGATCCCCAGTACGCCGACTTCGCCACCATGATGGTCAAGACACACCTGAGCCTCACCCACGACCCGACGCTCAAGGGAGTGCCCAAGGGCTGGACGCTGCCGATCAGGGACGTCTTGATTTACTCCGGCGCAAAGTTCCTCTGCCCCTGCGCAGGGACGATCAGCCTCATGCCCGGAACGAGTTCCAATCCTGCCTTCAGGAGAATTGACGTGGATGTCAATACCGGGAAGGTGAGTGGATTGTTCTAAGCGCAGATGGGGTCAGGCTTGCATTCATGCATTTAGCTTTTTCAGTATTTTCTTCATTGCGCCCCGTCCTTGATTTATATGCATATATGCCAGCCTGATCCCATCTGGAAAAGGGGGATGTAGGGGGATTTTATAAAAAATCTTCCTGTACTCTTTTCAAAATGAGAATTGCTGGGTATCAGCGTTTTCAGCCCGGAAGATATAACTTAAACATCTGCTCCGTTGCGACCTCAGTCTGTATTTTTTTATTTGTCTTTCGGAGCTTCTTTCTTTTCCGGGTCCCCGGTAACCCGAACCCTTTTCTCCCCGCCCTTCATGAATTCATCAACCTTTATATCCTTATTCACACCCTTGAGCCTTTTGATATAATCGGATGTCATGTCCCCGGCCTCCTGCTGGTTCCTGACGACATGGGGGGTGAGCAGGACGATAAGCTCGGTTCTCGAATTCGTATTTTTCGTCGTGCCGAAAAGATAGCCGAGTATCGGGACCTTGCTCAGCAGCGGGATGCCCGATTGGGTCCTGTCACCCCTGTCCCTGATGAGCCCGCCGATAACAATTGTTTGCCCATCTTGTGCAACGAGATTGGTTGTGGCCTCGCGTTTGGATATGACGAACTGGTCAGTCCCGAGCACTTTCTGGGGAGAGAAATCGGAGACCTCCTGCGTTACTTCAAGCGCAACCAGCCCGCTTTCATTGATTTGCGGTTTCACTTTAAGGATAGTGCCCGTATCTTTGTACTGGATCGTAGTCAGAATGCTGTTGGATGTCCCTACAGCAGTTGCCTGCGAGGTCGCTATCGGGACCTGGTCCCCTATCTGGATGCGCGCCTCGCGGTTATCGGCTGCGAGGATGTGAGGAGAGGCGAGCACATTGAGCTTCGATTCCGATGCAAGGGTCTGGAGCAGCGCTTTCACCTTGCCTGCCGCATCGGTAGCCAGGAATGAAAAGCCCGATATCCCGGTTACCTTATCCGGCAGCAGATCGGAATTTTGCCCGACAAAGCCGCCGAGGTTAATATCCTTTCTGAAAGGGTTCATCTGGAGCTTCGCATCGGTAGACAGAAGCCACTCAAGCCCGAACTGGAGTTGGTCCTGGAGCGTGACTTCGGCTATGAGCACTTCTATCATGACCTGGCGGGGAATAGTGTCGAGCTTCTTCACTGTCTCCTCGATAAAACTGTAGTCCGCAGGTGTTGCGAGCACGATCAACGAGTTGGTTATCTCGTCCGCAAGCACCCTCGTTTCAGGCGCGACCAGAAAGCCCGTTCCCGCAGTATAGACCGATACTCCCGGTCTCAGCGCAGGTGCAGTAGTGGCAGACCCGGGAGCGGTTGTCCTTTGTACTGCTGGCTGTGCAGGCACATGGGTACTGCCCGTGAGGATCGCCTGGAGCAGCGAGGCTATATGAGCAGCCTTGCTGTTCTGGAGCGGATAGACGAAGATGTTCGGGGTCGTGCCGGGGATATCGCTCAAGGGCAGAATCTTGTATATGCCGTTTTCCTCGACGAATCCGACTCCATCGAGCTTCAATATTACTTCCGTTACAGGGAGCACCTCGTCTTTCGGAACAGGTGTCGTCGTTCTGAAATTGACCCTACCTTTCACCCTCGGGTCGATCATGTAGTTCACTCTGAGGATTTCACCGAAGACGGTCTGTATCACATCATATATGTCCGCATCATCGAAATTAAAGCTGACCTCGCCTTTCCTGACGGTCGCCTGAGAAGCATGAGAAGAAGGTGTCCGGGGTGCAACCGGCGGCTGGGACCGGACTCCAGGCTGTTGCGCAGGCTGCGGTGTCAGCGGGATAGCGTTGCCCGGCTGAGAGGCTTCCGGCTGTGCATAAAGAGGCATCCCTGCAATGTAAAAGGCAGTAATGGCGAAGAGAATAACAAAAAATATCCGGATTACGATACTTACTCTCTTATGCAAAAAAGCCCCCTCAAGGCAGATGGGTACAAATACCGACAGGAAGACAAAAAACAGATAACAGTATAGCAAAAAGAGCTGAAAAAATCGCCGTTTTTCATCCTTCATCCTTCAAAATATGCTCTCCAGAAACTTCCGCCCGTACGCCATGGTCTCGATCCGCTCATCGCAGATGATCACCCTGCCGCTGTCGTCCCTGGAGCGTATCAGCCTCCCGAACCCCTGCTTGAATTTGAGCACGGCCCGCGGCACCGAATACTCGTAGAATGAGTTCCCGCCCCTCCTGTCGATTTCCTCTGTCCTCGCCTTTGCGATCGGCTCTGTAGGGACTTCGAAGGGCAGTTTTGTGATGATCAGGCATTTAAGCGCATCCCCCTTCACATCTACCCCTTCCCAGAAAGAATCGAGGCCGAAGATGACACTGTTTTCGCTCTCCCTCATGATCTCGAGCATGAGACTGTTCGGCAGCTCGCCCTGGATCATGGGATTAAGCTCCATATCGGTCAGTTCATCGAGCGCCGATTCCCAGGTCTTTTTCATTACATCCCTCGAGGTGAAGAGCATGTCAAATAAAAAGAACCGGCCCCTTTATTCGTCCTCGTGTCTCCTTTTGCATTTATAGCCAGTGGTTCGTCAATACCAAGTCCATGAACATATCTCGTTGTCTTTGTCTTTGCATCTCCATGCGGGGCATCTGTGAGATATTCAAGGATTATATCCTCGTTGTCATATACAAAGCTGTATGTCTTTATCTCTGTCTTTTCTTCGTCCTGTTCTTCTATCCTCTTTTCTATCCTCCTTCCAAAGGGGTCATATTTAAAGGTTTCTGCCTTGTGGTCTTGTTTGTGATCCTTTTCTTCATGAGTTGCTTGCAGGAGTTGAACATATTTCAAAACGAGCAGATAGGCATATAGCCTCCGCATAAACAAGATTCTTTGTATTTGCCTTATGTTCCTATCTCTTATCATTAAATTATTTTTTAATGGTCATTGTTCCATTTAGTCGTTTTCATTTTCAGAGAGCCAATCATTTGTTTGAGTGCTGGAATTTTAGATAACACCTCTCCCTTGTTGTTTCCGTAAGCGCCAATAATTACAATATGATCTCTCAACGAAATGCATTCTATGCCGTAAACACCCTGCCCTGTCTGCTTGCAGTTCCAATTTGTCATAGTTCTAAGCATTTCTGCTTCATTAGGCAACTCCCCATATGTTATACCCAGTGTTCTGGCAGCATCATAGTAAGCCTCGAAATTTTTATATGTATTTGCAGATACTGCAAAGTTAAAAAAAACACCTGTCTTATTCGGAACAACTTTTCTTGATACCGACTCTTTATCTTCCCAAAAGGTAACCAGAAAAATATCGTTTGAAGTCCTAAGTTTTGCGGGAAATTTCCTAGGAAAATACCAATAACCTTTCGGTGGCGAGATGATATATTGGCCAAACGTTAGCTCACCGTTCACTTGAACCGGAGCAGGTTTGCCAGTACAATTGAAAACAAAAAGGGACAATAAGAAAAAATAAGCTAATTTACGCACCATGTAATATTATCCTCCATTAATCGGTCTCAATAAGCTGATGCCATGATCTTTTAATCCAGGGGTATTGTGTGACCACCACCGTCAGGGTCTTTACAAAAACAGGCATCACCGCTTTCAGGATCACCACCTGCGTTGACCACGATACCTATAGTTGACGGCAGGCCATACCAATATCCAGACCATATGTTGCCATACGGACTCGAACACAACCAATAGCACCGACACACCACATTAAAAACTCTTAAGGCAGCTCCTTTCCAATTCCCACAGCATTTGTCAGACAATCCCAATGGGTCTTTGCGGTTTACCGGATTATTCCCCGTATAACTATAGGGGTTAAAATGCTGGGGATTTTCAAGCAGAGATTCAAAGGATGGAATGTTCAAATTTTTGTTCTTGCTACATTTCGCCGGGGGACCGTTTGCCGGATGCAAGATGGGG
>JAMCVZ010000018.1 GCA_023476565.1 Nitrospirota bacterium | reverse complement strand
CAGTAATTATTATAACCTTGCACTTTGATATCTCTTCAGGGTTATTCGTAAATTTTAAAGGAGTTCTCCTTAAATCATCCTCTGTGACCTCCCTCGTCCTGTCATACCCATTTTTAAGTTCCTCTATTCTCTTTGAACTTATATCAAAGCCTGTAACATTAAACCGCTTACCTAGTAAAATCGCTAACGGCAGCCCTACATATCCAAGGCCAACAACACTTATTCCCTCGTGCTTGTTTGAGAAGTCATCTAATTTAAGCATTTATATGCAGTCTCACTCTCATAATTCTGTTAGGTTAAGAATATTAGTTTCTCTCTGCTGAACTTAAAATTTAGTTGAGGAGCACGGTTTTGCAGTTTATATTTTTTATAGCTAAAGAAGACAGGCTACCGCCCATCATGTCCACTTAAGGCATGCTCTTATTGAAAGCCATTTTAAACACGACCTTCTCCTGAAAAATGCTTGGAGACCTTAAACAAGGTATAAATATTACCATAGATGACCCGTATCTATCTACTATTGGGAGGGATACAAAGTCGCAAAAGGGGCACATTTTGTATATATCTTTGTAAAAAATGACTCTCTCTCATATGTCATCTTTTCTTAAGCACCTCTTTCTCAATTTCAACCCTTGCCTGGTATTCTATGGTATTCAGCAGCACGATGACGCGGTCCCTGTCTTTCATCTCCCTCTCGAAAATACCGACAAAGCCGGCAAGGGGACCCTCTGTAATCTCCACCTTGTCCCCTACCTTGATATCATGCCTGATTACGATAACCCCATCCTCGTTCATTCTTGATCTTATAATTTCGATTATCTCTTCGTCTACAGGCCAGGGGGAACCGGGGTTGCCGATAATACCCCGCACGCCGCGTGTATACTTGATCATATGATATTGCTTCTCCGGCTCGAATTTCGCAAAGAGATAGCAGGGGAAAAACGGCTGGATTACCTGCTCATATTTGCCGCGGATAAGCTTTTTCCTCTTGAGTTTCGGATTGAAGAGTTCGATTGAGGCGCGGGAGAGGTTTTCTTCTACTCTGTCTTCCTGCTTCTGTTTTGTATAAATGGCATACCAGTTCATTTGCTTCGAATTCCGAATCTGCATCCGTTAAATTGTAGCATATACCTCTTTCCTAATGTAATGCTTACTCCCCGGCAATTCAGGGCAAAATTAGAGATATCTGAAATTTGATTTTAAAGTATGGTATTCTAAAAAATGTTAACTACCTTAGGGTGGTGTAACAGATGTGACGAGGGGTTCCCATAGTCAACTACAACCTTTAGGATGAGAATGCTCTATCCGGATTTCGATAAATTCAAGGAATTAGCCAGCCAGGGCAACCTGATATCAATCTACAAAGAGATATTGGGCGATATCGAAACGCCTGTGAGCGCCTTTTTCAAATTGAACAGGAAACCGTCCTTTCTCCTGGAGAGCGTAACCGGTGGAGAAAAGTGGGCACGGTATTCCTTCCTCGGCATAGACCCTGCCATGACTATAACATGCTACGGCAGAAGGGCCGAGATAAGGGATGACAAGGGCACCCGGCATGTGGAGGCAGACGATCCCCTCACTATCGTCAAGAATATCCTGTCCGGGTTCAGGCCGGTGCATGTGGAGGGCCTCCCGAGGTTTTCAGGCGGGTTTGTCGGCTATATAGGCTACGATGTGGTAAAGTCCTTCGAAAGGGTCCCGGATACCCCAAAACCCGAAATTGAAATGCCCGACATTTTTTTGATGCTCACCGATACCATCCTGATCTTCGACAACCTGAAGCAGACAATAAAAGTAGTCTCCAATGTGCATACGGAGGGAAAGGACATCAAAAAGGCATACAAAGATGCGGGAAAACGAATAGATAAAATCGTAAAGGCCCTCAAGGGCAACAAGCAGCCGGCTGATAGCTTGTCAATTGCAGATAGCAAGCCACTGCGTCCGGAGGGTTTCCCGTCCAACTTCAAGAAGGAGGACTTCCTCAATGCTGTAGAGAAGGCAAAGGAATACGTCATGTCCGGCGATATTGTCCAGGTAGTCCTCTCTCAGCGGTTTGAGACGAGCTCTGATTCATATCCGCTTGATCTATACCGCGCACTCAGGGTGATAAACCCGTCTCCGTATATGTATTACCTGGATATCGGGAGCGCCCAACTGGTCGGCTCTTCTCCTGAGATACTCGTCAGGCTGGAGGGCGACGAGATAACGCTCAGGCCCATTGCCGGGACAAGGAAAAGGGGCGGCACGGAAGATGAGGACAGGGACCTGGAAGAGGACTTGAAGAGAGATCCCAAAGAGGTGGCGGAACATATAATGCTCGTTGATCTCGGCAGGAATGATGTCGGAAGGGTTGCGGAAATGGGCTCTGTCAAGGTAACCGAGCTTATGGCAGTGGAGCGTTACAGCCATGTAATGCACCTTGTATCCAATGTCACGGGAAAATTGAAAAAGGGCCTTGATACCTTTGATGTCTTCAGGGCGTGCTTCCCCGCCGGCACAGTCAGCGGCGCCCCTAAGGTCAGGGCCATGGAAATAATAGACGAGCTTGAACCGACAAAGAGGGGCCCATACGCAGGGGCAGTCGGTTATTTCAGCTATTCGGGGAATATGGATACCTGCATCACCATCAGGACTCTTCTCATAAAGAATGGTAAAATATATGTACAGGCAGGGGCAGGGATAGTGGCCGATTCCATCCCTGAGAGTGAGTATATAGAGACCGTCAACAAGGCAACCGCGATGATGAAGGCAGTCGAATTTTTCGAAAAGCCGAAAGGAACCCAGTAATGCTCCTGATGATCGATAATTACGATTCCTTCACCTATAATGTCGTCCAGTATCTCGGGGAACTGGGGGAAGATATTCAGGTGTTCAGGAATGACAGGATAACCATCTCAGAAATCGAGAGGATGCGGCCCGATAGGATTGTCATATCCCCGGGACCGTGCACGCCGAAAGAGGCGGGCATATCCATCGATACTATCAGGCACTTTGCGGGAAAGGTCCCGATCCTCGGCATATGTCTCGGCCACCAGGCTATCGGCGCTGCATTCGGCGGCGAGATCGTGAGGGCGCCGCATCTCATGCACGGAAAGACCTCGCTTATACACCATGACGGCAAAACCTTATTTGAAGGCCTGCCCGATCCGTTTGAGGCCACCAGATACCACTCGCTTATCATTAAGAGAGATACCCTCCCCGACTGCCTCGATATCAGCGCGTGGACGGATGACGGGATAATAATGGGGGTAAGGCATAAGGAGTTTTTAATAGAAGGGGTCCAATTCCACCCCGAATCCATACTCACCACAGTGGGAAAAGACCTCCTGAAGAATTTCATTAACCTGACTATAAGAGTGTGATTCATGATAAAAGAAGCCGTTAATCTTGTTATCCAGAATGTAAGCCTTTCAGAAGCTGAAATGGCGGAATGCATGACCGAGATAATGGAAGGCAGGGCCACGGATGCCCAGATAGGCGCATTCCTGACCGCCTTGCGGATAAAGGGCGAGACCGTGGAAGAGATTACCGGCGCTGCACGGGTCATGCGGGAAAAGGCCACCAAAATCAAAGCCCCTGAGGGCGTTATCGACACCTGCGGCACAGGCGGCGATATGTCAGGTACGTTTAATATCTCCACCAGCATTGCAATAGTCGTTGCTGCTCTGGGAATACCCGTGGCAAAGCACGGGAACCGCTCGGTATCAAGCATGTCGGGAAGCACCGATGTCCTCGAGGCATTGGGCATAAAGGCGGACCTTCCCCCTGAAAAGGTCGAGAAGTGCCTGTTCGAAACGAACTTCGGCTTTCTTTTCGCGCCGTTGTTTCATCCGGCAATGAAATATGCCGTCGGGCCGCGCCGTGAGATAGGGATCAGGACTATTTTCAATATCCTCGGTCCTCTCACCAATCCGGCCAGCGCAAAGCGCCAGGTAGTAGGCGTATTTACAGGCAGGCTTACCGAGCTCCTGGCATCGGTACTGGCCAACCTCGGCGCTCTGGATGCCATGGTCGTCCACGGCGAGGACGGGCTTGACGAAATTACCATCACTGACGGGACAAGAATATCACGTTATCACGACGGGCGTATTGAGACATACTACATAACACCTGAAGACTACGGGGTCAAAAGGGCCGATAAGGAGGACCTGCTCGGCGGCGATAAGGAAGAGAATGCGAGGATCGCCCTTGCCATCCTCGACGGCGAGTTCGGACCGAAACGGGATATCGTGGTCCTGAATGCAGCCGCAGCCATCCTGGTGTCAGGCCGGGCGGAAAGCCTCAGCACAGCGAAAGAAATGGCGGAAGAATCAATAGACTCCGGGGATGCCATGAAAAAACTGAAGGAGATCAGGAAAGTAACAAACTCTTTATAAACGACAAATTCTAAATCCGAATATCTAAATCCTAAACAAATGATTAAAATCCAAAGCTGTTTTGAATTTCGAGTTTGGTGTTTTGATATTGTTTAGAATTTAGTGCTTAGAATTTCGGATTTTTCATTTCTCGCAATCATTCAATGGTATGGGCCCGCCGAAGACCCTGTAATGTTCATGAAGCAATTCACAGATCTCAAGGGGTTCGTCCACTATATGGAAAAAGGCAAAATCCCCACGGCCTATGGTCCCTTTTGGAACAAGGGTGCTTTTCATCCAATCGACAAGCCCCTGCCAATACTCCCTGCCGAAGAGGATGATAGGGAATGATTCGATCTTGCCTGTCTGGACAAGGGTCAGGGCCTCGAACAACTCATCCATGGTGCCAAACCCGCCGGGGAAGATGACAAAGGCTATCGCATATTTTATGAACATGAGTTTCCTGACAAAGAAGTACCTGAAGGAGAGCTTGATATCCTGATGCCCGTTGGACGACTGCTCGTGGGGGAGCATTATGTTGAGGCCCACGGATTTGCTTTTGCCCATCTGTGCGCCTTTATTGGCCGCCTCCATGATGCCCGGGCCGCCGCCCGTTACAATAGAGAACCCGGCGGCTGAAAGCATTTTCGCCACCTTTACCGCCTGCTGGTAGTAATAGGATTCCTCTCCGAGCCTGGCGCTTCCGAATATGGTAACCGCCGGCCCGAGGTCATAAAGGTTCTCAAAGCCTTCCACCAGCTCTGCCTGTATCCTGAAGACCCTCCAAGTCTCGGATTTCCTCAAATCCTCAATCATCGAAACCTCCCTTTACTCCATCCGTCCCGCCGCCTTATCTCCGTCGATAAATTCGGGTGCAAGGTGCTCTATGTTCCTTACTGTCTGGCCTATCTCTGCGGGGGATATTACTTCCCGGGGACTTGAGACTCCAAGCTCCCTGAATTTTCTGATAGAGGGTATCAGCCGCGTTTCCATGGACCTTACGCCCTCGTTATATGATTCAACGGCCTTGCGTATAGCAAGCCCTGTTTTCGAATGGTGCTCAATAAGAACCGAAAACCTCTCGTACAACTCCTTGCCCAGCGTGCTTATCTCCTGGGCGCTCCTGGCAACCTGGTCCTGCTGCCAGCCGTAAGCTATGGCTTTCAACAGAGCTATAAAGGTCGTGGGGGTCGCGAGTATCACCCTTTTGACGCTGCTGTCTTCAATCAATTTATGGTCATACTCAATGGCGGCGCTGAAAAAAGACTCCCCGGGTAGATACATGACCACGATCTCCGGAGACCTGGAGAATTGGTCCCAGTATGATTTCGAGCTCAGGACATTCATATGGTTCCTGAGATTGCTTGTGTAATTATTTATCGATTTCTTTTTCTCCTCCTCGGATGATGCGGAGGCCACGTTCAGATAGGCGTCGACAGGCGCCTTTGCATCGACAACGATTTCCCTGCCGTTGGGGAGCCTGACAACCATATCCGGCCTGAGACGCCCTGTACCGGTCGGGACCGACTCCTGCTCGAAAAAGTCGCAATAAGCGGTCATGCCTGCCAGCTCTGCAACCCTCCGCAGCCCCAGTTCTCCCCACGAGCCGCTGACCTTCGGTCTTCTCAAGGCCGTTACGAGATTATTGGTCTCTTTCTGCAATTGCGCATGCATGGTCGAAAGGGACCTTAATTGCTCGGACAGGCTGCCGAAACTTTTATGCCTGTTTTCTTCAATATCCTTTATCTGGCCCTCATACCTCTTCAGCATTTCCTGCAACGGCTTTATCGTGCCGTCCATCGCCGCCTGATGCTCACCGAGCTTTCCCTTGGTCTCGGCAACTACCTTACCGAGGCTTTCCGATGCAAGTTTGAGAAAATCCTCGCTGCTGCTCTTCAGGGCCGCGGATGAAAGGGCGCCGAACGTATCGGTCATCTCCTTTTTCATCAGCTCTATAAGTTCCTTCTGCTGCTCAAGGTTTTTGTAGGAATCCTCAAGCCTCCGGTGAGATTCGTCCAGCCTTGTTGCAGTCTCAACCCTCTGGCGCCTCTCGTTGTCAAGCTCGCCCCTCAACTGGTTGATATCCAACTCCTTCTGCTGCATCTGCCGTCTGAGCTCCCCGACTACCGCCTCGGCGCTCCCTGCCTTTGCCTCAAGCTCCGCAAGCCGGGCCGAGTATTCTGATTGTATTTCAGATATCTGTCCGGAATACGCGCCCTGCAGACGTGGTTTGATAATAAGCCACACGACTATCCCGCCCGCTGCCAGGCCCAAACAAAAGAACAATATGCCCGTCATACTTATCTCCTCAAAGCCTTCCAAGGTAAATACGTGGTTATTTTACACCGTCTCATGACAACAAAGAAAGCATGCGGCTTTGCTCAAGCCGCATATCTTCCGCTTCAGGCTAATAAACGCTTATCCAAACCTGTTGGTTGTCAGAGAGATAACAGGTTGCTTGACTTTTTAAAATATTCTGACAGGTTTATCCTCTTAAAAATAAGGCTGCCCGGTCCTTTAATGCCCTCTGTACAGTTGAGGGGAAATCGGGCTTTATTTTATTTAAATTTAAAATTAGACGATTTTATGTTATAGTAAAATTAACTTTTAAAGTTAATGAGAACCACAGAGACTTTAAAGTCTCTGGGGTTTTTTATTTTATCAAACTTGTGCGAGGTTACGTTATGTCAAAGAAACTGTTCGTAGGCAACATTTCGTTTAAGGCTACAGAAGAGGCCCTGAAAGAGGTTTTTTCTCAGGCCGGCGAGGTTGAATCCGTAAAAATAATCACCGATGCCCAGACAGGTCAGCCCAAGGGCTTCGGCTTTGTCGAGATGGTATCCGAAGAAGATGCCCAGAGGGCTATTGCATCCCTGAACGGCACAATGTTCATGGACAGGGCCTTATCTGTTGCTGAAGCCCGGCCCCAGCAGCCCAGGGAAAAACGCGGGTTCGGCGGCAGAGGCGGCTTTGGCGGGAGCAGAAACAGCGGGTTCGGCGGTGGCGGCGGCAAAGGCAAAGGGCAGGGATATGGCCGGGGAAGGAGATAAGTCAACTTTGGATATAAAAGTTCACGGAAATGATATCGAGAAAGCGCTTAAAGCTCTCAAACGCCAGCTCCAAAAAGAGGGTCTTTTCAAAGAAATAAAGAAAAGAAGCTTTTATGAGAAACCTTCCGAAAAGGAAAAGCGGAAGCAGATGGAAGCACGGAAGAAGAGAATGAAGGCCGCGAGATTCAAGAGAAATGCATAGAGTATAGAGACGGCAATCCGGTTTCAGGTTGCTCTCTTTCAACTGATACCAAAGATCAGGGTTGAGTTTAGGCATTGACCATGCCGCTTCCTTGACCCCTCTTTGGCAATCCTTGTAAAAGGTTCGTTTACCTGTAAATCCCCTGACTTCCTTTCTGTTACTGCAGCCCTTTCAGATAATCCTTAATGCCGTTTACGACGTTAATCGGTTTCGGCGCTTTATTTTGTATCAGGGAGAGCACATCGGTTATGGTGTCGATGGTCCCGTCTTTTTTGAGATATACCACCTCTTTTATCTGCGAGTTTTTAATCATGCGCGTGCAGAGGAGGCAGGGTTTGCCGTCAGCAAAGCTTTTGTCCTCCTCAAAGCCCGCAACGTAGATGGTCGCATCTTTCATCCGCTCGGGCTGGCTGTTGATGATCGCGTTCTGCTCCGCGTGCACAGCCTCGCAGAGCTCATACCGCTCCCCCGACGGGATGTTCAGTTCCTTTCTGGTGCATTTGCCGGTATCAATGCAATTGACGTACCCCCTCGGCGAGCCGTTGTAGCCGGTGCCTACAATCACATTGTCCTTGACAATAACGGCCCCGTATTTCCTTCTGAGGCAGGTTGAGCGTGAAGACACCACCTTTGCTATCTCGATGAAGTAGTCGCTCCAGGCAGGTCTCATCATATTCCTCCTCAATAGTGTCAGTGGTCAGTGTGAGTGTCAGTAGAAACTCGTGATACCGACACTAAACACTGACACTAATCACGGTTTTTATTATCCGCATTTCGTGAACCCGCAGTTGCGGCAGATCGCGCAACCGCCTTCATGCTCGACCGCACCGCCGCATTCGGGGCATGCGCCTATCTGCATGACTTCGTGATGCCTGGACGTTCCGTTCCCCTTACCTCCGTTTGAGGAGGGGTAATTGTATTTCTCAATGGCCTTGGCAATGGCATCGGAGCATGAGAGCACTTTTCCGCCCTCATTCCATGACGGCTGATGGCATGATATGCCCTTCAACTGCTGCACAATCTCTTCGGGCTCTATGTTCGATCTGAGCGAAAGGGATATAAGCCGTCCGATAGCCTCTGCCTGACTTGATGCGCAGCCGCCGGCCTTGCCAATGTTGGTGAACACCTCGAAAGGCTTGCCGCTCTCGTCTTCGTTGATGGTCACGTAAAGGTTGCCGCAGCCGGTCTTGAGCAATCTTGTTGCGCCCTTGATAACAGCCGGCCTCTTTTTCGGGATGACTTTTCCACCTGTTTCGGGTTTGGCCTCTTCCTGCACTTTCTTTGTGGTAAGCACCTGGTCTTCCCGTGAGCCGTCCCTGTAGACGGTAACGCCTTTGCAGCCCTGCCTGTACGCCATCATGTAAACATCCTCCACGTCCTTCGCGGTAGCCGAGCGGGGGAAGTTCACGGTCTTTGAGACTGCATTGTCCACATATTTCTGGAAAGCGGCCTGCATCTTTATATGGTCGATGGGTGTTATGTCATGCGCTGTTACGAATACCTCCCTCACCTCTTCGGGAATCTCTTTAAAATGAGCGACCGAGCCTGTCCCGGCGATCATCTCCATAAGCTCCCTGCTCCAGAGATTGTGTTCCTTCGCTTCTTTTTCGAAGTGCGGGTTGACCTCGATCAGCTTTGTGCCTTCCATGACATTCCTGACAAAGGATACCGCGAATAAAGGCTCTATGCCCGAGGAGCATCCGGCGATAATGGAAAGGCTGCCTGTCGGCGCTATAGTCGTGACGGTTGCATTCCTGACCGGCATTTCGCCGTTGTAGACGCTGTGCTCGTAATTGGTGAAGACCTTCCGTTCTTCTGCAAGGGCGCTGGACGCGAGCCTGCCCTCTGTCTGTATAAAGGCCATCACCTCTTCGGCCATCGCAATGGCCTTTGCCGAGTTGTACGGGATCCTCATCTGGATAAGCATGTCCGCCCATCCCATGACGCCAAGGCCTATTTTCCTGTTTGCCTTGGTCATTTCCTCTATCATCTTGAGCGGATACTTATTGACGTCTATGACATTATCGAGAAAGTGTACTGCTCTCCATGTGGTCTCTTTCAATTTGGACCAGTCGATACTGCAGCTCCCGTTTTCGTTGACTGTCACCATCCTGGCAAGATTTATGGAGCCGAGATTGCAGGACTCGTACGGCATAAGGGGCTGCTCGCCGCACGGGTTCGTCGATTCTATCTCTCCAAGCGCCGGGGTCGGATTCGTTGCGTTTATCCTGTCCAGGAAAACTATTCCGGGCTCGCCGTTCTTCCATGCCTGCTTCACGATGGTATCGAACACCACCCGGGCCTTAACGCCGGATACAACCTTTTTGGTCCTGGGATTGAGAAGGTCGTACTCCTTGTCCTCTTCAACAGCCTTCATAAAGGTCTCGGTAAGGCCGACGGAGATGTTGAAGTTGTTAAGCCGCTGGTTGACGTCCTTGCAGGTGACGAAATCAACGATATCGGGATGATCTACCCTCAGGATGCCCATATTCGCCCCTCTTCTCGTTCCACCCTGCTTGACAGCCTCTGTAGCCGTATCAAACACGGTCATGAAGGATATGGGACCGGAAGAGATCCCTTTGGTGGAGCCGACCACATCGCCCCTGGGCCTTAACTTCGAAAAGCTGAACCCTGTGCCTCCGCCTGATTTATGGATAATGGCAGCGTATTTCACGGCATCGAAGATGGACTCCATGGAGTCGTCGACAGGCAGGACAAAACAGGCGGAAAGCTGGCCCAGTCTCCTGCCTGCGTTCATCAGTGTCGGGCTGTTGGGAAGGAATGCCAGCGAAGTTATAAGGTCGTAGAATTCCTCCTCGGTGCGGCGCACTTCAGCATCCGTCCTGCCGTAAAAAATATCCGCCGCCGCCACATGCCGCGCAACCCTGCGGAAAAGCTCGGCAGGCGTTTCCATGACCTTGCCGTCCTCATCTCTCTTCAGGTATCTTTTCTCAAGAACTGTTATAGCATTTGGTGAAAGACTCAAGACATTGGACGATTTGTCCATAAAATTCCCCCTTTTGTGTTCCCCTTGATATCTAAAAAAATATTTAATAAAGAATAGCTCTTGAAACCTTTATATAGTGTCGTACCAGGAATTAAACCACAATATGTTGTGCATGTCAAGGACAAAAACAAAGGTTTCATAATCTGTTGTTTTTTAAAATCTTTTCCTGTGAAATCAGTGTGAACAGTTTGTTAATAAAAAATCTGCTATAATGTTGCATGCTGTTGCTTAGGGTTATAACTGTCTTATGCCTCGCGCTCCCCGTATTTCCACTGCAAGGAAATTGTCTGGCCTGAGGAACTCAGGACGGCGAAACCGATATTCAAATAGGGCCGGATGAAGGAACATCAGCAGAACATAGTAAATAGCCTTGCGTTCAGGATAATCATGCCGGTAATCATGATTATTCTTTTGACGGGTATCGGGCTCTATATTTTTGTCCTCCGTTCGGTTTCGGGTTTTGCCGACAGGCAGATAAAAAAGGCCTTTTCTGAAAAGGCATCCGATATAAACCGCATTTGCGATGAAAACCTGAACGAAATTCTCAAAAAGGGTCTCGCAAACGATGAGAAAGCCGTAGGGATTAAAAAAGGCTTTACTATCGGCGTCATAGAAGATTATATGCATCATAACAACCTCATGGGCGTCATTAAGGAAAAGAATAAAAATTTCCTCTCCGCCTGCTGCCTCCCCCCGGCATTCATATCAGCTTTAAAAAAGAATACAAACCTTAATGAGGTCACAGCGCTCGATTTAAGCGGGAAAAAATATTATATTTACAGCGCGCGATTCGAGCCCTGGGACTGGCACATACTGCTGGTACGGGACGCAGCCGAATACTCAACTCTCATTAGGCGGGTCAGGTTTGCATACGGCATAACAGGCGCCACACTTTTCATGGCGGCCCTTATGCTCATCCATTACTTGAACAGCGCTATCCAGCAACCCATCAAAGAGATCATCGCGCCGCTCAAGAAAGGGGAGAAGCCCGCTTACACGGGAGAGATAGGGGAGTTTGAGTTTATCAGCGAGAACATCCGCCTGATGATGGAGTCGCTGGAAGAAAAGACCCGATGGATCAACCATATCCACCACATAGCGGTAACGCGGAGAGGCGAGGAGTTCTTTGATGAGATTGCAATCACCATCGGGAAGATTTTTAACCTGAACTCCCGTATCGCACGGGTAAATCCCGACTCGGAAACCGCAACGGTATTCGCACTCTATTTTAACGGCGAACTGCAAAAAAATATAACGATCTCTCTTAAAGATACGCTATGTGAGGGGGTCAGGACTAAAAAACAGATGATCGTTATTGAAAAAGATGCCTACAAAAAATTCCCCCTTTCAGACGGCCTTACCAGGACCACAAAGGCAGATTCATATATCGGATTTCCTGTCTTCGACAGGAAAGGCGAAGTCATAGGCATAGTAAATGCTTTCGGTGAACACAGGGAATTTACCGAATCCGATATCAATCTGCTCCAGACCATCGGGCAGATGGTTGCAGTAGAATTCGAGATTCTCGAAAGGGAAACAGAAAAAGAAAAACTGATTGAGCAGATCATACAGGAGCAGAAGCTCGAGAGCATAGGCATTCTTGCCAATGGCATAGCCCATAATTTCAATAACATACTGGTAGGGGTACTCGGATATGCCTCTCTCATCAGAATACGATTGGAAGAGGCCCGAGGGGAAAGTCAGCCGGCACTGGATGAGATTATCAGATATATAGACGTTATCGAGACCTCCGCCCAGAAAGCAAGCAACCTTGTGCGGGAACTGGGCAACCTTTCAAAAGGGAGGCCCTTTGAAGAGCGAGCTGATTCACCTGTCAACATAGACAGGGTAATGGACGAACTCCAGAAGCTCCTTGTGAGCACCTTCCCGAAGAATATAGAGATCATATCCGATTTGCCGGACGATCTGCCCCGGATTAAAGGGGATATGTCCCAACTGGAGCAGGCTATCCTCAATGTATGCCTCAACAGCAAAGATGCCATGCCTGGAGGAGGGACCTTGATCATAAAGACACGCACTTCGATTATCGCAGAAAAGGACTCCCGGCACCCGTATCTCCTGCCGGGCAGGTATGTAAAAATCACGGTCGCTGATACAGGGGTCGGGATAGATGAAGAGAATCTAAGCCGTATTTTTGAACCGTTCTTCACCACAAAGCCCGCGGACAAGGCTACCGGACTGGGACTTTCGATAGCGTACGCGATAATCAAGGCGCATAACGGGCATATATTGGCTGAAAGCACCCCCGGCGCGGGCTCGACCTTTACCATCCATCTGCCTGCAGGGCCATTGTAAACCATCGCCTCGAATTCCGTTAATAGCCAATTCAAAGCAGCCCGGAGGACCGGACTTGGAATTTGCCCTGAAACTTCGATATTATTATAGTTCAGTATTTTATTCTAATCTCAGGAACAACATCGTATAATAGAGGACATTGTGCCAGGGGAATTCCTTTTAAATAACTTTGATAACAAGACAAGGACAGGCGTGATAAAGACCGCACGCGGCCCTCTCCATACGCCCGCGTTCATGCCTGTCGGCACACAGGGGACGGTAAAAGCAATGTCTCCCTTGGAGCTGGAGGAGATAGGAGCGGAAATAATATTGTGCAACACCTACCATCTCTACCTCAGACCGGGAAGCGAAATAATCCACAAATTGGGCGGACTCCATAAATTCATTCATTGGAACAGGCCCATACTCACCGACAGCGGCGGGTTCCAGGTATTCAGCCTCTCATCGTTGAGGAAAATAAAGGAAGACGGGGTTGAATTCAGATCCCACATCGACGGCTCGCTGCATTTTATCGGCCCACAAAAAGCGATGGAAGTGCAGGTGATGCTCGGCTCGGACATAGCGATGGCTTTTGATGAATGCACCCCGTACCCTGCTGAATATGAGTACGCGGTCAGGTCTCTTGAGCTGACGACAAAATGGGCAGGGCAGTGCAAGGAGTTTTTAGAAGAGCTAAAGAGCAAAAGTGCGGAAGGGAAAGACTCCCCCGATACAGTTTCCGCACTTCCGAGCTTCCGCGCTCCCGCGCTCCCGAAGCTGTTCGGCATTGTTCAGGGAGGCATGTACAAGGACCTGCGCAAGAGGAGCCTCGAAGAACTGGCGGAAATAGGCTTCGACGGGTATGCTGTCGGCGGGATGAGCGTCGGAGAGCCGAAAGAAGAAATGTACGGGATAATAGAATATATCGCACCCCTGCTGCCTGCGGACACGCCGCGGTATTTAATGGGGGTCGGCGATCTGCGCGACGTGCTGGTAGCCGTTGAAAACGGCTTCGATATGTTCGATTGCGTTATGCCGACAAGGAACGCGCGTAATGGAACGCTCTTTACAAGTGCAGGCAGGGTCAGCATCAAAAGGACGGAATTCAAAGATGACCCCGCCCCCCTTGACCCGGATTGCGACTGCTATACATGCAGGAATTTCTCAAAGGCATACCTCAGGCATCTGTTCCTCTCAAAGGAGATCCTCTCCATGAGATTAAACACGATCCATAATTTGCGTTTCTATCTCACCTTCTTCAGCGCAATGAGGGAAGCTATAGCGGGCAGGACTTTCAGCCGGTTCAAAGCGTATTGGGAAGGGATCTTTGAACAGAATATCTAAGATAAGAGGGGTCTTACTGATCACTCTTGTGCTGAACATCCTTGTCTCAGCGGCAAAGATCGCTTACGGCTATCTTACCTCTTCGGTCTCGATATTTTCCGACGGCTTCCATTCCCTCTTCGACGGCGTGTCCAATATCATAGGGCTGGTCGGCATATACCTTTCATCCCATACCCCTGATGAGAAACACCCCTATGGGCACAGGAAATATGAAACGGTATTCACCATTTTCATCGGGCTCCTGATGCTCCTGACCTGTTTTGAGGTCTTTAAAAAGGTTTATGAATCGCTGACCGGCAGCAAAGAGACAACGGTAACTGCCACAAGTTTTTTTGTAATGGCGATCACCATGCTCATCAATATATTCGTTTCGATGTACGAAAACCGGATGGGAAAGAGATTGAACAGCGAATTCCTTATTGCGGACTCCAAACACACGAAAAGCGACATCTACGTGTCGGCAGGCGTCATTGTCAGCCTGATACTCATCAAGCTCGGCTTCCCTCTTGCAGATCCTATAGCCGGAATAGTTGTGGGAATTCTTGTTGCACGGGCAGGCATAGGCATCATCAGGGAATCGACCGAAACGCTGGTGGACAGAACCCAGGCCGATATAGGCGCCATTCATGAAATTGCATCAGGGATCGATGGGGTAGCGGAATGTCATGAGATCAGGACACGAGGGACAAAAGGCTCGGTATTCGTCGATCTCCACATACTGGTAAACCCGTTCCTGTCGGTCGAGGATGCCCACAAGATTGCGGACAC
>JAMCVZ010000054.1 GCA_023476565.1 Nitrospirota bacterium | reverse complement strand
GGTTGATGAAGAAACATATTGAGGGGAACAGGTAAGATATTAAATCATGCAATCAGAAAAATTTAAAAGCGGTTATGTTTCTCTGACAGGCAGGCCCAATGTTGGCAAATCCACTTTGCTCAATACCATTTTAGGCGAGAAAATTGCCATTGTTTCACCCAAGCCCCAGACCACAAGGAACAGGATAGTCGGCGTAAAGACAATGCCCGGGGCGCAGATCATATTCATAGATACCCCCGGAATACATAAGCCCAGGCACAAGCTCGGGGAACTGATGGTAAGGGAGGCGCAGGAGTCCTCAAGGGAAGTGGATTTGATTCTCTTCATGGTCGAGCCAGAGGAGCCGGGCGGCGGCGACAGGTTCATAGTCGAGCTTTTAAAGGGCTTGCAGAAAGATGTATTTCTCCTGATAAACAAGGTGGATATCGTGAAGAGGCCCCAGGTGCTCCCCGTTATCGAAGCCTACAGCAAGCTTTATCCGTTCAAGGAAATAATCCCGGTCTCCGCCCTTACCGGCGACGGCATGGATATCCTGCTTGAGAAGATCGTGGAACATCTCCCCGAAGGTCCGAAATACTATCCCGATGATATCGTGACCGATCAGATGGAAAGGTTTATGGTCGCGGAAATCATAAGGGAAAAAGTCATGCAGCAGACGGAAGAGGAAATCCCCTACTCCGTTGCCGTTGAAATAATCCAGTGGACCGAGAGAGAGCCGGAAAGCGGCGACGGGGCGATTGTCATCCATGCGAACATTTATGTTGAAAGAAAGGGGCAGAGGGGTATTATAATAGGAAAAGGCGGCTCAAAATTAAAAGCTATAGGAACAAGCGCGAGGCTCGAAATCCAGAAGCTGTTGGGAACGAAGGTTTTTTTGGAGCTGTGGATAAAAGTGAAGAGAGACTGGCGCAGCAATGAAAACATTTTGCGTGAATTGGGGTTTAAGTAATGTTGATTCAAATGAAGGTTGAGGGTCTTTTGTTCGACCCGAGGAGTGGAATGTACATCCTGCTTTTGCAGCAGGTTGACGGCAATGAGACCCTGCCGATATGGATAGGGAAACCCGAGGCGGACGCCATAGCGCTTGCCCTCGGCAAAGTCGTTACCCCGAGACCGCTCACCCATGACCTTATCAAGAATGTATTTGATGGGCTGAATGTCAAGGTTACAAGGATTTTGATAACAGAGATACTTGATAACACCTATTATGCCCTCATACAGGCGACCGATGGGAAAAAAGAGGTATCAATAGATTCGAGGCCCTCTGATGCGGTGGCTGTCGCACTCAGGATGCAGGCCCCTATTTTTGTTGAAGAAGATGTCCTCGAGGTAAGGAGAGGCGATGAGCTTGAAGAATGGCTCAAGAATCTCAAGCCGGAGGATTTCGGAAATATAATGTAACGTAAAAACGTTATAGCGTTTGTCGCGTTGGGCGTTATAGCGAATTCATTCATTTGTTTTAACGCAATAACGCGATAAACGCTGCAACGCTATACGCATTATGTTAAAAAGGACTGACGGAATTGTTCTCAAGAGCACTGTCTTCGGAGAGGCTGATCTTATAGTCACCTATCTCACTTCCGATTACGGATTGCTGAAGGCGTTTGCCAAGAGTCCGAGGAAGATCAGGAGCAGATTCGGCAGCAGTCTTGAACCCCTTACCTATTCCAGGATTTCCATGCTCGGCAAGGAGGAGAGCAACCTGCCGAGGCTGACCCAATCGGATATAATACGGCCGTTTTATTCCCTCAGGGAGGATTTCAAGTGCCTCCTCAATATTTCGGAAATACTGGAACTAAACCTTAATTTTCTGCCCGAGAGGGAGTCCCATCCGGAGATTTTCAGGCTGCTCCTGAACATGCTGACGAAGCTCGAGTTCAATTGCAGCAACAGGCTGTATTATCTTTATTTCAAAATACGGTTCCTTGAGATCACGGGCTATTCGCCGAGGCTCGATGCGTGCGGCAGGTGCGGCGATACCGTAGAGCACGGGAGGCCGGCAAAGCGGAAAAACGGCGGCCCGCCCGCCCACCATAATTTCTATGTCTCCCACGGTTCGATAATATGCCAGAAGTGTATCGCCGAGGGGGATGAGCCGATAAGGCTCTCAACCAGCGCGTTGAGGTTCTACAGAAGTCTGCTGAAATGGAACCCCGCGGCCATAGACAGGATAATTCCTCCTGAATCGCTTCTGTCGGAGATAGAGGGCATCATAAATTCTCATATAAGGTATGTCCTCGGCCCGCCCCGGTCCTCATATGGCGCTGTCCGCAAGGACACCGCCCGTATCGCCCTGTAGCCGGGGCCTGTAAATGCTTAAGCATAACCACCTATTTCACGAGGTGGTTAACCGCATGCAGGAGTGCAGAGAATGATGTGAGAATGCCTTCCCCTCAGGGTCTCCCCACGATTGTGAATAGTAAGGTGATGGGAAGGAAGTTTTTGCCGGCACACAGCCGCAACGGGGCCGCAAGAGCTTGACAATGCTGTCAAATGGGGTACAATTTATACAGCTTTGACCCCAATTGTCGCCCCGGGAGGTCTCCCGGCATTCCGGGGACACCTGTTCTTTAGGTTCAGGACAATCGGGCCTATGGAAATTCATTCTCTACAATTGTTGCCGGAAGGCATCAGAAACCGCTTCCACCGGTTTGTTTACCGCTGGGTCGGGTTGCGCCCATGTCCTGTTTGCGTATATGCTACCTTGACATAAGGATGTGAATTAATTTATAAAATTCCGTTTGTGATTATCAGCGGAGGTTTCCAGTAAAGATGGAGAAGTGGGATCCCTTAAGGGATATTTTTTCTTTAAGGGAGAGAGTGAACAAGCTGTTTGAAGATGCCCCCTTGGGGGACGGGAGGGTGGATTCCGCTGCCTGGGTGCCTGCTATTGACGTCTATGAGACCCCCGTGGAGTTCATTGTGAGGGCGGAGCTGCCCGGGGTGAGGGAGCCCGATATCAGCATCAGGATTGAGGATAATACCCTCAGGATGATCGGGAAGAGGAAGTCCTACCGGGAAGGCAGGAGTTATCACCAGGTTGAGAGGTGCTATGGCTATTTTTCAAGGTCTTTTGCCCTTCCTGCCGTGGTAGACAAGGATACTGTAAAAGCCACGCTTAAGGATGGCATATTGGAAATAACCCTTTCCAAGAAAAACGAAGGGCCGCCGAAATATATCGAGATTAAATAGCTAAGGAGATCGGGAATAATGGGTAAGATACGGATTGCGATTGCAGGGGTCGGCAATTGTGCAAGCTCTCTGATTCAGGGAATCGGGTATTACAAGGCTTTAAAGAATGACGGGATCGAAAAGTCCAGCGGCCTCATGCATTACAACCTCGGAGGATACCTGCCCGGTGATATAGAGATAGCGGCAGCCTTTGACATCGATGTGAGGAAGGTAAACAAGCCGCTGAAAGAGGCGGTCTTTGCCAGACCGAATTGCACAAAAGTGTTTTATCGTGACCTCCCGGATTACCCTGTAAAGGTGCAGATGGGAGAGATCCTTGACGGGATGGCGCCGCACATGGTTGATTACCCCGACGACAGGAAATTTATCGCAGCGGATGAAAAGCCGTGCGATGTCGCAAAGGTCTTGAAAGAGAGCGGCGCGGATATGCTCCTCAATTACCTGCCGGTCGGTTCTGAAGAGGCCACACGGTACTATGTGCGTGCCTGCCTTGAAGCCGGGACGGCCCTTGTAAACTGCATCCCGGTTTTTGTCGCTTCCGACGGCGAATGGGTGGAACGTTTCGAGGCAAGGGGCATTCCCCTTATCGGCGATGATATAAAAGCACAGGTCGGGGCGACCATAATCCACAGGACGCTTGCAAAACTATTCATGGACAGGGGGGTTGAGATAAAGCATACCTACCAGTTGAATGTGGGGGGCAATACGGATTTCCTCAATATGCTGAATCACGGCAGGCTGAAGTCGAAGAAGATATCGAAGACCGAAGCCGTCTCCTCGCAGATTACACACCGCCTCAACGGTGATAATGTCCATATCGGCCCTTCCGATTATGTCCCCTGGATGGACGACAACAAGGTCTGCTTTCTCAGGATCGAAGGGCACGGCTTCGGCGATGTGCCTATGAACCTGGAATTGAGGCTGTCCGTAGAGGACTCCCCGAACAGCGCCGGGGTTGTGATAGATGCCATAAGATGCTGCAAGATAGCGAAAGACAGGGGCCTCGGGGGTGCGCTCCTGTCGCCCTCGGCGTACTTCATGAAGCACCCCAAAGTGCAGTTTTCGGATGAACAGGCGAGAGAGATGGTAGAGGAATTTATCAATAATAAAAGAGAGGGGTAAATTCAAAATTCAAAATGCAAAAATCAAAATTATGGAATTCCTTAATTTTACATTGTTCATTTTTCGCGGGAGCGGTAGTTGATAAGCGCAAAACTCGGTCATTTTCTTGACAAACCGCTTGCGCCGCTGGCAAAGCGAATCTCGATAAATCCGAATGCCCTCAGCGTACTTGGCTTCCTGATTACTATTGCCGCTGCCGTTACCATTCCCTCCGATCCCGTGGCCGGCGGTTTTTTAATCCTGCTCGGCGGTATTTTCGACATGCTGGATGGCATCGTAGCCCGTGCAAACGGAAAGAGCACGAAATTCGGGGCATTCCTCGATTCGACACTCGACAGGTACTCGGATTCTTTCATTTTTCTCGCCATAGTATGGTACTTTTTCGGAAACTATGACCTCGCGGGGATTTTATTCACCATCGGCGGCCTTATCGGCACATTGCTGATCAGCTATGTGCGGGCGAGGGCCGAGGGGTTGGGGGTCGAGTGCCGTGTGGGCCTGATAGAGAGGCCCGAAAGGGTGGTGCTGCTGGCGGCCGGCTGTATATTCGGGTGGCTTTCATACGTAGTTGTTGTCCTCTTTCTTTTCAGCCACATAACTGTAATCCAGCGGGTGCTCCACGTTTATAAAGCAACCAAAATCAAATTCCCCGATTAAGACAAGCGAATTGCCGGGCTCACCCTGAATCTATGTTCTTTTTCTTTCAAGACTTGGTACAATATGCACTGAATAGGAACGCATTTGCCGGAAAGGCGGGGATACGCATGCAGAGACTGGACATCGGTAAAGTAAAGCCTTCCATGGTGCTTGCCATGACAATAAAGGATAAAAACGGCAATATCGTATTGCTGAAAGGGCTGGAGCTGACCGAAAGGCATATCGCCATCCTGAAGAACAGGGATGTAAAGAGCCTTATTGTCGAGGGCGCGCCGATGGAGAGGGAAAGCGTCGTGCTGGATACTTTACTGGAAGAGGTAGACAGGAGGTTCAGTACCGCAGGCTCAAATCCCGTGGTCTTAAAAATAAGGGACATAATAAAGGGGTTGCTCGCTTGAAACCGGCAGACCCGAAAATTAAAGACAGGCTCCTTAATGTAAAAGACCTGCCGACCATTCCTGTAATCCACAGCCGGATACTTAAGCTCATAGAGGGCGCCAATTATTCGGTCGACGAGGTGAGCGCTCTCATCGAGAGGGACCAGGTGCTGTCCACCAAAGTCCTGAAGCTTGTCAATTCCCCGTTCTACGGTCTTTACAGCGAGGTCGCGGCCGTGAGGAGTGCGGTGGTTCTGCTCGGTACGAACCTTATCAGGGGTTTGATACTGAGCACCGCCCTGTTTGACACGATCGACAAAAAGCTGCCCGGCCTGTGGGATCATTCCTACTGCTGCTCGGTGATAGCGGGCTTCCTCGCGCAGCGGTTCGGACTGACGGCAGTCGAAGAAATAATGACAGGGGCCCTGCTCCATGATATAGGAAAGATCCTGATAAAGAAACAGTTGGAAGCGGAGTCGGCCGAGATAGAAAGAACCGTGCAATCCCGCGGGATAACCATGATCGATGCCGAAAGGAAAATAATCGACATCACCCACGAAAAGGTGGGGCTGTGGCTCGCCGAGAAATGGAACTTCCCCAGGATAATAAAGAATATTATCGAATATCACCATGCCCCGGGCCTGTGCGGTACGCACCTGAAACAGGCCGCGATAGTGCATCTTTCGGATATTATAGCAAAGGGCATCGGTGTCTCTTACAGCGGAGACCCGTTCATTCCCGTGCTCGATGATAAGGGCTGGAAGGCTCTGGGGCTTGCAGAAAGCGACCTCGTGGATATCCTTGTGGAGATTATGGATATAATACAGGCCGATAAGGTGTTGTCGAAATACATATCCGGAGACAGGGATGAAACAAGAAAGGATGGCTGACGCCTTCTGCAGCAGCTCACGGATTTTAAGCTCTTCGAGGGAGGATTTGCTTCAAAATGAAAATTGCTGCCGATCTCTTCCCGGACATATTAAGCGAGAATTAAATGTGATATACTTATCTGAAGGAGGCGGTGATGACTGAGCGGGTATGGCTGGTTATTTTAAGCATTGGTTTTCTTATTTCCGCTGCCGGCATTCTGGTTGCCATCGGCATGCTGAGCCGTGCCATTATGGACATAAGGCGATTGGCCGCAACCATAAACGAGTTCGTGAAGAACACCGAGGAAAGGCTCACCCCTGTTCTCATAGAAACGGAACAGACCCTCAAGAGCTTCAGGAAAATCAGCGACGATGTGGGGACCGTTACCGAGAACGTGCGCGGCCTTTCCGATGTGGTCTATGAGATAGTGGTAAACCTGAAGACCGTAAGCAATCTTGTAAACAGCTTCGGCGAGGGGGTATCTTTGAGGGCTTCAGGCATAAGAGAGGGCGTCAAGACAGCCCTTAATGTTTTGATCAGACAAATAAAAGAAAGGAGGTAATAATTATGAGAGATGAAGATGGCGGGTTCAGTTCGGGTTCTGTACTGCTCTCGTTCCTTTTGGGGGGGATGGTCGGGGCAGGCCTGGCGCTCATGCTTGCACCGCAATCAGGACCGGAGACGAGGAGAAAGATAAAGGAATTTGCCGATGACGTCAAAGAAAAAACCTCTGATTATATGGACCAGGCAAAAAAGACGGTCTCTACAACGGTAGAGAAAGGCAAGGGCTATCTTGATGAGAGGAAGTCGGTAATATCCGCGGCTATTGAAGCAGGCAAAGAGGCCTACCAGAAGGAAGTGCAGAAGTAAAAGATGCACGAGGCGTCTATCGTCGGCAGTCTGCTCGATATTGCCGTAAAAGAATGCAGGGAAAGAGGCTTTAACAAAATAGCAAGCATAAGTGTCCGTGTCGGTAAGGCTTCCGGTGTCATGCCGGAGGCCTTACTTTTTGCCTTTGATGCAATGAAGGCCGAAACCATCGCAGCCGGGGCGTCTCTTGCCATCGAGGAGGTCCCTGTCTCGGGATACTGCGACGCCTGCCGGGCGGATTTCACCGTTGAGGAGGAATTCATACTCAGTTGCCCATATTGCGGCGGCAGTTCCTTTAGGGCGCAATCCGGTCGAGAGTTGGATATAATTGAACTGGAGGTCGATTAAATGAAGTTCAAGGTTGCTTCAAAAATACTCGATGCAAATGAGAGGATCGCACGGGAAAACAGGAAAATCTTCAGCGACGCAGGCGTGTATGTGATCAATCTTATGAGCTCTCCCGGCGCCGGGAAGACCTCTCTCCTTGAGAATACCATCAAAGGACTGAAAGGCGGCATGGGCCTCGGAGTCATAGAGGGCGACATCATGGGCACCGACGATGCGGTCAGGATCGAAAATCTCGGCGTTCCGGTAGTGCAGATAAACACCGGGGGTGCGTGCCATCTCGATGCAAATATGATCAACGAGGTGCTGGGCGACCTCCCGTTGAAAGATATTGACATACTCTTCATCGAAAACGTCGGCAATCTCGTATGTCCTGCCGAGTTCAAGGTAGGGGAGGATATCAAGGTGATGATACTCAGCATTGCCGAGGGGCATGACAAGCCCTTGAAATATCCCCTCATGTTCCAGGAATCGTCTGCCTTGCTTATCAACAAGGTGGATTTGAAACCGTTCCTCGATGTAAATGTAGAGAAGATAAGGAGAGACGCCCTGTCGCTTAATCCCTCTGTAAAAATATTCGAGGTCTCATGCAGGACGGGGGAAGGTATCGACCAGTGGATACAATGGCTTCAGACCTTGACTTCATGAAGCGCGCCCTTGAGGGGGCGGAAAAGGCATATAAAGAGGGCGAGGTCCCGGTCGGCGCCGTGCTTGTCATGGACGGCCGCATAATTGCCGAAGCACATAACAAAAGAGAATCAACGTTTGATCCTACCGCCCATGCGGAAGTGCTCGCCCTGATCGAAGGCTCACGGAAAGTAAAGAACTGGAGGCTCTCGGACGCGACCCTGTATGTGACAAAGGAGCCGTGTATCATGTGCGCGGGCGCTATGGTGAATGCGCGCCTGGGCAGGCTTGTATACGGCTGCGCGGATACCAGGGGCGGAGCGGTCCACAGCCTCTACCAGCTCCTCTCGGACAAACGGCTGAACCACCAGGTCGAGGTTTCAAGCGGGGTGCTCGAAGAGGAGTGCGCGTCGCTGCTCAAACGGTTCTTTCAGGAGCGGAGGTAGGTTCCGGCCAGGCCTTCTGATTCATTCCTGCCAATCCTGATTCAGCAATATTTTGTACAGAAATACGCGTATTTAAAGCAACGTCCCTCCTTTATTCGCTCACAGACAAGGTGCACGCCGGCATGAAGACCGCGGTCATGCCCCTTGCAAGTTTGCTTATCTATCCCCCGTCAGTTCCTGGTGGGTTAAATGCACGTTTGCAAACCTGACCCCGCGACCTTCCTATTCCCAGTCGAGCAATCTTTTCTCCCCCGTAAGTTTCTGTATCTCCGTAACATCCTGCACCGCTTCCAGGGTGCCTTTATAAGTGCCGCTGTCATCACGCACCGCATAGTATTTGATATAAATAAACCTGCCGTTTATCTGGATCCAGAAGTCCGCGACATCTTTTGTGCCGGCCCTGAATTCATCCAGTATTCTCTGGACCATGTGCATGCTTCTGGGAGGATGGCAGTTCTGGACCTTCCTTCCTATGACTCCCGGGCTCCGCGGGAAAATCCTGTCCTTTATCTGGGAGTAGTACAGGACCTCGTCGTTGTCATCGACAAAGGAGAGGTCGAGCGGCACATGCTTCAATATCAGGTTGACCTGCTCGGATGTCAAGTGACCGGTTTCCAGATTGAGACTCCCGCCGCCGGCGGTCACAAGCTCTTTCGGAGAAACGGTCCCGCTTCCGGACATCCATCCCTCATCGGGCCTGACCCATGCGTAGCCTATCTCCTCCTCACCTTTTCTCACTTTTATCCAGTCGGGTTCAGACAGCAGTTCCATGGTCATGGGGAACAGGATGTGCTCCTCTTTATAGGCCATGTCGTTTACGGCTTTCGTAAGACTCTGGATTGTAGCCAGGGCCTCTGGAACCTTTACCTCTGCAACCTGCCTTTTGGCGTTTTTCAGCATCTTCCGGATATCGTCATGAATGGCCCACATGACCTCGGACGGCCCTGTGATGCCGTGCGTTTCGAGGACAGGGAAAAGCTGGTTCTCTTTGCGCAGGTAGTGGAGATTGATGCCCGACAGACGCTCTAAAAGTCCCTCAAGGTCCTTCTGGTTCTGTTTGAAGAGCTCCACATCGCGAGAATCACGGATTTTATTGAGGATGAGCGCAATAGTGTTTGTGATTTCCTCTGCGGCCCTGTTTTCTTTCATAAAGGTGTGGGCCGGATGTCCTGGAGGGGCAGCCGGAATATCGTGCTTCTCGAGCGATTCCTTGAATACCTCCACATGGACATCGCAGAGGCGTTTTATCTCGCTCTCGGGCATGCCCTCTTCGATCAGCCGCTGCTCCATTTTCGCTATTTCAGTTGGATCGATATCTTTGATAAGGTCATGGAACCTCTTTTTCAGAAGCGACATATCCACGCCCTTATGAAGGTCCTTGATAATCCCCTTCAATACCTCCTGCCGTGCCCCGGAGACCTCCGGTATTGCTGAGCCGTCCGTACTGATTACGACCTCTTCGCCGGTCTCGGCCATGATCTTGCCGGCGACTTCCGAGAGCAGCCGGTCAAGCTCTATACCGCCGACGGTAGCCACCTGGCTTAATGTGGCCACTTTTCCTACAGTCTTCCTCATGACGGTACTCTGCAGGAGCTTGAACTGAGGCGCCCGGTTAACAAAGAAATCCATCATGAAAGGATATTTTTCAAGTAAGTCATCTATTTTCGTTTTTGCACTCAGTTCCATAGTGTGCCTCCTGAAAAAAATTTATTTAAGTTCTTACATGGTAACTTTCTGCCTGTTGATAATGTATCCCCTGGTGCTGATGACGATCTCTTCGATAGGGATGTCCTTCCCTGCTACGGCCATGCCCCTCTTGACGATTACGGGCAGCTTGGAACAGCAGGGCACTTCCATGATAAGCACGGTCACGCTCCGTATATCGGCTGTCCTGAAGATATCCGAGAATTTCCGGATATATACCTCGGCGTCATCGAATTTGGGGCATCCGATCATAATCACCTTATCCTTGAGAAAATCGCCGTGGAAATCGGGATAAGCCACAGGCGTGCAGTCAGCCGCAACAAGGAGGTTTGCTCCTTTAAGGAACGGCGCTGCCGGCGGCACCAGCCTGATCTGCACCGGCCAGTGTGACAGGGCCGAGGTAGAGCCTGCATGTGAGACCGGCGTGTTAGCCTGTTCGCATGGCGTGCTGCCGGACATCTGCATGAGGCCCGACGGACATCCTCCACGGGACGGTGCTGCCGTCTCCCGCTTTTCAGCCTCTTCTTTTTCCTTGAGATACTTGTGTACGGCGGCCTCGTCAAATTCAGCAGCTTCACGCTCGACGACCTTGAGCGCACCTGTAGGGCAGCCGCCAAGACATGCCCCGAGCCCGTCACAATATATCTCGGAAACCAGGCGTGCTTTGCCGTCAATAATTTTCAGCGCACCTTCCGCGCAGGAAGGTACGCACTCCCCGCACCCGTTACAGAGATCCTCATTGATTTCGATTATTTTCCTTGCGCTTTTCATACTATTCCTCCTCTTGTATTTTAATTGGACAACTTTGTTCTTTTCCATATCCGATCCGGCTGTCCCTCTTCTTAATATTATTCTATCAGGGACGGGGTATGTACACCTTGACTTAAATCAAAAGGATGATTTTTTTCTGTCCGGGCTTTAAATTGGCATCATACGGGTATTAGAGCGCCTATTTGCCGCAGCAGCGGACTTATTGTTAAAATCACCTATGGGCATGATTGAGCTTGTTGCAGATATCCCGCTTTTTCACGGGCTCCCGAAAGAGCAGCTTGAGGAAGTAGTCGATATTGTAGTGGACCAGATGTTCGGCAGGGGACAGACTATATTCTCCGAAGGCGAGGAGGCCGCGGGTTTCT
Source organism: Nitrospirota bacterium (assembly GCA_023476565.1). GTDB lineage: Bacteria > Nitrospirota > Thermodesulfovibrionia > Thermodesulfovibrionales > Dissulfurispiraceae > JAMCVZ01. The sequence continues at coordinate 42,456 of JAMCVZ010000054.1, read as the reverse complement.
ATGTCGCAGTCTCGGGGCGGGTAAAGGTTTTCAAGCTTTCTTCCGAAGGTAAGGAGCAGATCCTCCACTTTGTCGGACCGGGAGAATCGTTCGGAGAGGTTCCTATGTTCGCAGGAGGGCGCTTCCCCGCTCATGCCGAGACTATAGAGAAGAGCAGGCTCTTCTTTTTCCCCCGGTCGCTATTCCTTGATTTGATAAAGAGCGACCCCTCCCTTGCCATGAACATGCTCGCAGAGCTTTCATGGCACCTGCGGCGTTTCACGCGCCTTGTTGAGGAACTATCCTTGAAAGAGGTCCCCGGAAGGCTTGCGGCTTACCTCCTGTACCTGAGTGATCGTGAAGACGGCTCAGGCGAACTGCAACTGAATATCACCAAGGGGCAGTTGGCAAGCCTTCTCGGCACCATACCCGAAACCATGTCCCGCATTCTCGGCAAGATGAGCAGCCAGGGACTTATCAACATGCAGGGCCGGCGCATTGAGATACTGGACAGGCAAGCCCTCGAAGAGCTCTCTGCCGGGGGAAAGTTCATAGTATGATCAGCGATTGGTCAGGCCCCCTCACACCCGCGTTCGCCTGCCGAAGAGCAGGGATACCAGGAACAGTACCAGGAAAATGATGAAGAGCACCTTTGCAATCCATGCTGCGGTGCCTGCAATCCCTGCAAAACCGAAAATCCCGGCAATGATCGCAATTATCAGGAATATAATCGCCCATGATAACATGTGCTTCACCTCCCGGATTCATTACAGGAAACCGTTCAAGACCGTTCCGGAGAAATTGATCGGACTCCGGTTGAACTACGTCATGCAAGGGAAGTTATGTTTCAAGCTGTGCTGCCGGTTCCTGAAGACCTCCCTTCTTGATAAATTTATAACAGAAGATGAACGGGTTGTCAAGAAGGCGGCCCTGCCCCATCGATCCTGCCGTCTTTCATAACCAGCAGACAGCCGTTTAGCCTCTCCGCCTGCTCCCTGTCATGTGTGGTCACAACAACGGTTGAACCGCCTTTTCTTCCCATGGTCAGTATTATATTTTCGATTATCTCCGTATTTTTCACGTCAACAGATGCCGTCGGCTCATCGAGAAAAAGAGTTTCAGGCCCTATGGCCAACGCCCGCGCGATTCCGAGCCGCTGGGTCTCTCCGCTTGAGAGGGTAAGGGCGTTTTGATCCCTTTTATGTATAAGACCGACGAATTCAAGCATTGCATCGACCCTGCTCTCCATTTCCCTCTTCTGCATTCCCCTGATCCTCAACCCGTATGCAACGTTTTTGAACACCGTGGTGTTGAAGACGCCGACCCTCGGCAGCACAAGGGTTATCCTGCGTTTCAGCTCAATACCATTGCTGACCGGATTACCGTCCGAGGAGTATTCGACCTCTCCCTTGTCCGGCTTTTCAAGGAGTGCGCATATCCTGAGAAATGTTGACTTGCCGCTTCCGTTCGGTCCTGTTAAAACATATATCCCGTTCTTTTCAAAGGAGAATGAGCAATCCTTTAAGACCGGATTCCCGTCATAATTTTTCCAGATATGCCGTGCTGTCGGCTTAAGGCTCATCGGGCCATCCCTTTTTTCTGCATAACATGGAGGGCCGTGTTGATTGCCAGTGATATTGCCAGGAGCACTACGCCGAGCGCCAGCGCGAGCTCGAAATTCCCTTTATCCGTTTCGAGGGCTATAGTCGTTGTCATGACCCTTGTAAATCCTGCGATGTTGCCGCCCACGATGAGTATCGCGCCAACCTCAGCCGTCACCCTCCCGAATGCGGCAACAACAGCCGACAGTATTCCGTACCGCGCCTCATGTATTACTGCAGCCGTGACCTGAAACTGCGTCGCCCCGAGCGACAGTGCAGCCTGCCTTATAACGGGATCAACGCTGATGATTGCAGAATGAGAAAGCGATATGACAATGGGAAACGCAAGGGCGGACTGAGCTATGATCATTGCCGAGGGAGTATAGAGAAGGCCCATAAAGCCCAGCGGACCGCTCCTGGACAGGATAAGATACAGGAAGAGCCCGACTACAACGGGCGGCAATCCCATGAAGGTATTCATCAGGCTGATGATGACGCCTCTTCCGGGAAACCTCTTCAATCCTATAAAAGCCCCCAGCGGAAGACCGGCGGCAGTTGCTATTGCCAGGGCGATGCCCGAAACCTCCAGCGACAGCAATATGATCTCCAGCAGTTCGGGATTGAGCATAAGGGCAGACGCTTTCATAAGAAACTTCCGTACGGCAGGGCTACAGGCATGGGGCGGGAGGCGCCAGGTGAAAGCGATTTAATTGCCGGATCTTCCCATTGTCTATTGCCTCTTGCCCATAGCCTCCTTTTCATTTCGCATCCGGTATAAACAATTGGTTACCGTTTTTATCTTTAAATGCTGCGATGGCCTGCTGCCCTTCTTTTGAGATAAGCCAGTTTATGAATTCCATTGCTTCTTTATATTTTACATGTTTATGTTTTTGGGGGTTCACCGCCATAACCCCGTACTGATTGAACAGGATCGGATCCCCCTCAAGGACAACAACCATCTCAAGCTTATCTTTATCCTTGGTCGCAAGCCAGGTTCCCCTGTCGGTGAGAGTGTAGGCACGTTTTTCATTGGCAACCCGCTGGGTCTTTTCCATCCCTTGTCCCACCTCAAGATACCAATTCCGGCCTTTCGGCTCTATGCCCGCCTTTTTCCAGATGGACAGTTCTTTTGTGTGGGTGCCCGAATTATCGCCCCTTGATACAAAGGGGATTGAGGATGCCGCGATCTTCCTGAAGGCCCCGGCTGTTGCCTTTATCCCCTTGATCCCGGCAGGATCATTGGCCGGGCCGATAACCACAAAATCATTATACATGACGTCGTGCCGGTTCACAAAGAAGCCCTCCGCAACGGCCTTAAGCTCTTGCTCCTTTGCGTGGACAAAGGCGACATCAGCGTCACCTCTCCTGCCTATCTCGATGGCCGCCCCTGTGCCGCGGGCAACAACCTTTACCTTGATGCCTGTCTTTTTCTCAAAGACGGGCAGGATGTGGCCGAACAGTCCTGAATTCTCCGTGCTCGTCGTGGATGCGCAGATTATCTCCGTTTGAGCGGAAGCATTCACGGAAGCGAGCATCCCCGCAAACAAAATCAGCGCGATAAAATGTTTTAACATGTCTCCTCCTCTAATATTATGGTGTATCGAGAACCGATCATCATAAGATGCCTTCGTATTTCTCTTCTGCAAAGGATAATGATGCCGGCACAATTAAAACGCTGAGGATCAATAAGCACAATCGTCCCAAATTCACTTTGCCTCCCTTTTTACCCATCGGGCTAGTTTTTTACAACTGTCGGCACTGCATCCGGATAGAAAAGGCGGGAACCGTGCTTGACATAAGCGGCTATTATACTCTGTCCCTCCGGTGAGGTAACAAAGGCTATGAGGTCCATCGCCTCTCTATATCCGGCCTTGGGGAATCTGTCCGGATTGACTGCGATGACACTGTATTGATTTTTTAAAAGAGGATCTCCCTGTATGAGAATCTTCAAGCCGATTCTCGTTTCATAATTGATGAACGTCCCTTTATCGGAAAGGGTATAGGCGTTTTTCCGGTCAGCCACCATAAGCGTATCTCCCATTTTACTGCCAGTCTCGAAATACCAGCCCTTGCCCCTGGGATTAATGCCTGTATCATCCCAGATGTCTAACTCCCTTATATTGGTGCCCGAATCGTCCCCTCTCGATACAAAGGGAGAGCCGGTTTCCGCAATGAGTTCAAAGCCGTCCGTTGCTTTTTTTACTCCTTTAATGCCGGCGGGGTCTTTTCCAGGACCGAGGATGATAAAGGAGTTATGCATGACAATTCTCCTGTTGACACCGTACCCTTCAGCTACAAACTTTTCCTCTCTGAAAGGATCGTGCACGAAAAGCAGGTCAGCCTCTCCTTTTTTGGCAAGCCTGATTGCCTTGCCGGTCCCCACAGCGATAACTTCCACCTTTATGTTGTATTTCGTGGATTTCTCATAGGCAGGGATCAGGATATCAAAAAGACCTGAATTTTGTATGCTTGTCGTTGACGCTATGATTAGTTTTATTTTTTCCTTTACCATATCAATAACAACCTTCCTCAAGCGCTCTTTATAAGAGTAAGATTTATTTTTTACGGCAGTCAAATTTATTTTATTCATGAAGGATATGAATCCTGTTCATAATCTGCCGCCTTATGAAATCAATTCATCGTTATTATTAATTTTTTGAGTTTGACTGACGGGATTTTCGCGATTAATATATGAGTTCGACAAGAATAGAACCGATTTCGAGGGGCATTGAGAGGCCGGGCGGCGGTCATTGTCTTTCAGAACATGCTGCCGTAAAGCAATCGGCAATTCGATATTAAGAGGGAATGGAATTGGCAATAAAGGCAACCCGGGATTTGATAAAGATTCATGTAAACGGCGGAGAGATTGCCTGTGAAAAGGGAAAGACGATCCTGGAGGTATGCAGGAAATCGGGAATATTCATTCCAACCTTCTGTTATGACGAGCGTCTCGACCCTTACGGGGGCTGCAGGCTTTGCCTTGTCGAAATCAAGGGTATGGGCAAGCCCCTTTCTTCCTGTACGACGCCGGTTGAAGAAGGGATGGAGATTACGACGGAGAGTGAAAACCTTACGGAGCTCAGAAAGACAATGCTCTCCCTGATCCTTTCGAATCACCCCGACGACTGCATGTGCTGCGAAAAAGCCGGGGAGTGCTCTCTTCAGGAATTGGCATACCTTTATAAGGTGACTCCCGGGGGGTATGAGGGTGAAAGATGGAATCTCCCCGTAAAAGACGACAATCCTTTCATATCCTTTGACCCGAACAAATGTATCTTATGCGGACGGTGCGTGAACATATGCCGGAATGTGGTAATGAAAGGCGCGATCGATATGACCGGAAGAGGATTCAACTCGAAGCCCGATACCGCATTCGGGAAACCCCTCACCCCTGAAATGTGCTATTTTTGCGGGCAGTGCATCTCGACGTGTCCGACCGGCGCGCTTGTGGAAAAGCAGTCGATGGGCAAAGGCAGAAGCTGTTCGGTGAAAAAGATCAAAACTACCTGTCCCTATTGCGGCACCGGATGCAATTTCTTTCTGAATGTAAAAGGCGGTGAGGTGATAAGAGTTACCTCGGATTATGATGCCCCGGTGAACAAAGGGAACCTGTGCATAAAGGGGCGCTTCGGTTATGAATTTATACACCACCCGGACAGAATCAAAACCCCGCTCATTCGCGAAGGAAGCGGATTCCGCGCTGCATCATGGAATGAGGCGCTTGAGCTGGTTGCCGGTCGATTCAAGGAGCTCAAGGAAAAGTACGGAGCCGGATCGCTCGGTGCTTTTTCGTCTTCCCGTTGCACCAACGAAGAAAACTATCTCATCTCGAAGTGGGTGAGGGCCGCGCTGGGCAGCAATAACGTTGACAACTGCGCCCGCGTCTGACATGCGCCCACAGTGGCCGGTCTGGCCAATTCACTGGGAGCAGGGGCTGCAAGCAACTCTTTCAATCAGATCGGGGACGCCGACGTACTCTTCATTTTCGGTTCCAACACTACCGAAGGCCATCCCGTTGTCTCTCTCCATGTAAACAGGGCTATCAGGAACGGAGCCCGCATTATTGTAGGCGACCCGAGGAAGATCGAGCTGGCAAAACACGCCGATGTGTGGCTCAATCTCCGTCCGGGCTCCAATATCGCGCTGCTCAACGGGCTTGTACACGTTATCCTGCGGGAAGGTCTGCACAATAGGGAATTCATCGAAAGCAGGACGGAAGGTTTTGAAGAATTGCGGGAGTCGGTAAAAGCATATACCCCCGAGTACGTGGAAAAGATTGCAAGGGTCCCGCCCGACAGTCTTATTAAAGCTGCCCGCATTTATGCCGGCGCAGACAAAGCCATGATACTGTACGGGCTCGGGGTCACCGAACACCGGACAGGCACTGAGAACGCCATGGCTGTGGCAAACCTGGCCCTTGTATGCGGACAGTTCGGAAGGCCCTCTACAGGAATAATGGCCCTCAGGGGGCAGAACAATGTCCAGGGGGCGTCCGACATGGGGCCTTTGCCTGCCACTTTTCCCGGCTACCAGCCTGTTTCGAGCTACGGTGTGCGGGAGAAATTCGAAAAGACGTGGGGTGTTCAGCTTTCACCTGAACCGGGGCTTAAATCGGTGGAGATGCTCGACGAAGCGAAAAAAGGCGCTTTCAAAGGGCTGTTTATTCTGGGTGAAGACCCGGCGCAGACAGACCCGGACCTGCACCATGTACGGGAAGCCCTCGGCTCGCTGGAGTTCCTGGTTGTCTATGATATCTTCCCCACCGAGACGACGCGCTTTGCCCATGTCATATTGCCCGGAGCGACCTTTGCGGAAAAGGACGGCACCTTTACCAACGGCGAGCGGAGAGTGCAGAGGGTAAGAAAAGCCATAGAGCCTCTTTCGGGCATGGCCGAATGGCAGGTGATATGCGAAATCTCCACACGGATGGGCTACCCGATGAGATACAGCCACCCCTCGGAGATAATGGACGAAATAGCCGGACTCGCGCCGATTTACGGGGGCATAGGCTACGAAAGGCTTGAAGAGGGGGGTATACAGTGGCCGTGTCCTGCCAAAGACCACCCCGGAACGGCAACACTATATCAGGAGATGTTTTCGAGGCCCGGAGGACGGGCCCGGTTTGTAGCTCTCGAACATAAAGGTTCCGGGGAAGCGCCTGACGACCGATACCCTTATGTTCTCATAACAGGCCGGCGGCGTGAGCATTATAACAACGGCTCCATGACAAGACGTGTCAAAGGCATTATGGAATTGTTTCCCGGAGAATTGTTGGAAATAAACACTGCGGATGCCGGAAGGTTAGATATAAAAGATGGAGAAACGGTAAAAGTTTCATCGCGCCGCGGCATGATCCGGGTCAAGGTGAAAGTGACCGATCGCTCGCAGGAGGGAAACGCATTTCTTGCCTTTCACTACCAGGATGTCCTTACCAATATCCTTACATCGGAACACAGGGACCCGATAACCGGTACGCCGGAATACAAATCATGTGCCGTGAGGATTGAGAAGCTGTAAATCAGGCCCGTGTCTTATGCCTATCCACTGCCGGATATTCCAGGCGCGCCTGAATCCGCCGTGATTTTTTTATCGTATCCGATATCAGGGTGGACGTTATTCATTGACCCTGATTTATAATAGTGCATATGGAAGACCACAGGCTGAAGGCATTTTGCCTTATCGTCGAAACGGGGAGCTTTTCAAAGGCTGCCGGGGCCAAGTTTATGACCCAGTCCGCTATGAGCCATCTCATTAGAAGTCTTGAGGACGAGCTCGGCGTGAAACTTCTCAACCGGCAGGGCAAGGCGGTGACGCCGACACCTGCAGGAAGGCTTTTTTACGGACACGCACAACAGATCCTCGAGCGGTATAAAAAAATGGAAGATGATATTTATGTCTTTGCTCGAAAGGTAAAGGGCCCGTTATACATTGGAGCAAGCACGACTGCTGCAACATATCTTCTGCCGCAGGTCTTTTACAGTTTTTCAAGGAACCATCCGGAAGTACGGATAGAGCTCTCCGTCTCAAATACAGAGCAGATAATCAATAAACTCCATGAAGGCCGGATAGACGTAGGCATTGTTGAGGGGAATATTAAGGACGCAAGAATCTTTTCTGAAGAAATCGCAGAGGATGAGATAGTAATCATCGCATCAGATGACAATCCCCTTGCAGGCAAAAAAACACTTACCGCCCATGACTTCCTGTCTCAGCCGTTCATCATGCCTGAAACGGGCTCCGGCATAAGGGAATTCCTAGATGATTTTCTTCATGCTTTGAAAGTAGACCCGAAGAATATAAAAATATCAATGACTCTCGGCAATCAGGAATTGATCGTTCAGATGGTCCAGTCGGGAATGGGAATCTCTTTTGTCTCGAAATGGTCGGTTTTCAGAGCAATAAAGGACGGCTCAGTCAAGCTGTTACACATATCAAACAGGAAACTCAGGAGAAAGTTTTATTTAGTCGGTCTTGAGAAAGAACCCGCAACTATGGTGGTTCGGACCTTCCGTGAATTCATAAGCGGATACAGATTTTTTGTTCCATTTTAGCCTGAAATTCTACTTTACCAGTGACTTTAGAAGGTTCAAAACAGCCATTTTTAACTTTTTATCCTTTATCCTCCTGAAAAGCTGCAGGAGAAGCTGCTCCTCATCTGTCATTTTCCCGTAGGTCGCCGGGGGTTCGGAAACCATCCCTTTTTCAGGCGGAAAAAACAGACCTGCAGAAACGCCGAGGGCATGCGCAACCTGTTTCAGCCTCTCAACACTGATGCTGCTGACGCCTTTCTCGTATTTCTGTATCTGCTGATATGAGACATCAAGCATTTCAGCCAGTTTCATCTGGGATATCCCCTTCGCCCTCCGCAGCTCCCTTATGAGCTCTCCAGTCGCCTTTTTATTGTCTTTTTTCATTTCTACACTCTAATAAAGAATGAGCCAAAAAGCTATCACGCTACGGTTGTGGGCTCTTGACAAATGCAACCTATAGTTGTATAAATATATACTTGGCTGTGCAACCGTTCTATAAATTATGCAGGGAAACACTAAAAAAGTTCTTATAGCAGAGGATGATAAAACGGTCAGGGAACTTCTTTACGATTTCCTGAAACTCTCCGGCTTCAAGACCTATTGCGCCGATAACGGCATATCGGCCCTCAAACTTGCCCGGAAAATGCATTTCGATATAATTATCTCTGATTATTACATGCCCGGGATGGATGGAATAGAGCTTGTTAAAAATATCCGCACTTATTTCCCTGATACTCTCATAATCGGCATAAGCGGAAACTGCAGCAAGGGCGATTTTCTGCGGGCGGGTGCGAGCGCTTTTTTGCCCAAACCATTCAGGCTTCAGGAACTCATCTCTCTCTTTGAAAAGATCTAACCGTCGCCGGTGAAATTATCAATGGGATCGCCCGTGCCGTGCCAGGCTCTTCAGTGATCAATTGTTTGACTTTAAATGCGCGAGTATGCGATTATTTAACTACACAATTTTTAATGCGGAGGTGTTTTTCATCATGCCGATTTACGAGTATTCATGCACTAAATGCAACGAAATATTTGCAGTGTTCCAGAGTGTAAACGCCGGAGAAAAAGACACCACATGCCCGAAATGCGGTTCCAGCGATGTCAAGAGAAAGATTTCCTCTTTCAGTTGCTGTTCTTTTGACGGAGGGACATCATCGCCCGCGGGCTCATTCGGAGGCTTCAGCGGCGGCTGAGGCCCTGCCTGCTGAACGGTTCGTTCAGCTAAAGACAGTAACAAGTATTTAGTAACGAGTAACGAGTTGAAAGATATCCTTAAACTTGTTGCTCGTTTTTTTATTCGTTACTTGTTACTGATTACTCGCCACTCGTTACTGTCTTACTTCAGTCCCATCATATTGATCTTGTGCGCCAGGCACCCGGCTCCGAAACCGTTATCTATATTTACGACAGCCATGCCGGGAACGCATGAATTGAGCATTGCGAAGAGCGCAGTGAGTCCGCCCAGGCTTGTCCCGTAACCGACGGATGTGGGCACGGCGACTACCGGCTTGTCGGTCAGCCCGCCGACTACCGAGGGGAGGGCGCCCTCCATCCCGGCGACCACGACAATTACACGGGCCTTTGCCATCAATTCCCTGCGGCTGAAGAGCCGGTGTATTCCCGCGACGCCGACATCATAGAGCCTCCCTGTTCTGCTGCCCAGAAAGGATGCCGTTACTTGCGACTCTTCGGCAACAGGGATATCCGATGTCCCCGCGGAGATTACGAGTACGGAGCCTTTTTTGCGCGGCCTCCCGCCGTATGAGATTATTCCGGACGCGGGGGAAAATTCCGCATTTTTCAGATTCAACTCCCTGTAAATATTTTCCGAGGCCTTTGTGATAAGAAACCGTCCGCTTTTCTCCAGCATGGAGCGGGCGATCGCAATAACCTCTTCGGTCTTTTTGCCCCGGGCGTATATGACTTCCGGGATATCGCTTCTGATGCCCCTGTGGTGGTCGACCTTGGCGAATTCGAGGTCCTCGTAGGGGAGGTGTTTGAGCTTATGCAGCGCTTTCTCTACGGGTATCCTGCCTGCTTTGACGTCGGCGAGGAGTTTTTTCAGGACATCAGTATCCATAAAATTCTGATTTGAGGGAGCGGTTCATGAGATCTTTTACCGCCTCTTTGGGCGGTTTGTCTTTATAGAGGGTCAGGTAAATCTGCTCTATTATGGGGGTATCGATGTTTCGTTTTTTTGAAAGTTCATATGCCGATAGCGTAGTCGTAACACCCTCTGCAATATATTTTGTCCGGCTCGTGATCTCCGACAGTTTCCGGCCCTGGCCGAGCTTGTGTCCGACAGTATAGTTTCTTGATAACGGTCCGGTGCAGGTCAGCACAAGGTCACCGAGCCCGCTGAGGCCTGAAAACGTTATTTCTCTGGCGTTGAGAATGATACCCAACCTCTTGATCTCGGAAAGGCCTCTTGTTATAAGGGCGGCCCGCGCATCGTAGCCGAGCCCGAGCCCGTCGCAGATGCCTGCTGCAATTGCCATGATGTTTTTCAGCGCCCCGCCGATTTCAACCCCGATTATGTCGTCATGGGTGTAGACCCTGAAGTAATCCGTGTTGAATATCTCCTGAAGGAGCAGGGCGCTTTTCTTGTCCTTTGTTGCGAGCGTAACCGCCGTCGGCAGCTTTGCCATGACCTCTTTTGCAAAGCTCGGTCCTGAAAGGACGGAGACCGGCCGGTTCAGGAGCTCCTGTAAAATCATGGACGGCGTCAGGAAGGTCTTGATCTCAATCCCCTTGGATACGCTGGTTATCAGGGATTCGCCTCCTATATGCGGCTCGAGCATGCTGAATATGGACCGTATATGCTGCGTCGGAACGGCGCTTACTATATAGCGCGCTCTGGATACCGCTTTGGTTATATCGTCTGTTGCTTTGAGTTCTGCCGGCAGGGTTATGCCGGGAAGATAAATGTTGTTTACCTTTGTTTTGTTGATATGCTCCGCCAGCTCTTTTTCATAGGCCCAGAGCGTGACATCATAACCTTTTTCAACAAGAAGGGACGCGAGAGTGGTTCCCCAACTCCCCGCGCCTATTACTGATATGTAGCCGGATGAATATTTCATGATTGTCTCGTGATTGTCTCTGGGACAGTCCCTATTCTACGACTCTGCTTTGATTCGTCCGTGTCCTGGGGACAGTCCCCATTCTACGACTCCGCTTCGCTTCGTCCGTAAATAGGGACAGTCCCCAGGACACTATACCAGAAAAAACTTTATTTAGTAAATTTGTTTTGTTTATTGTCGGCAATTCTCATTATGGAAACGTTATTTTCATTTTTGTCATTCCCGCTGCCGGGAATCCCTCTCTGATGCCTGGGAAAGATTCCGGACAAGCCGGGATGACAGGATTACGGGCAATTACATCTACTCCCTCATTGCTTTTCTTCCGCCAGGGCCTCCAGCAACCTGTCGATATCCTCTGCCGTATGCGCCGCGGTAACGGTGACCCTTATCCTCGGTATCTTTACAGTCGGGGGCCTTATGGCCGGTGCATAGATGTGATGGGCCAGAAGTTTTTCTGAGAGCCTTACAGCGGTCTCAACATCTCCGGTGGAGATCGGGATGATAGGGGTTTCACTGCTCAGGGTATCGAAGCCCAGGTCACGGATGCCGTTAAAGAGTCTTTCCCGGTTTTGCCATAATCTCCTGACTATGTCCGGATTCTCCCGCACTATGTCCAGCGCTGCCAGAGATGCCGCTGCGGTGCAAGCGGGCAGGGCCGTTGAATAAATGAACCCCCTCGCTGTGTTGATGAGCCAGTCTGTAATGTCTCTGCTTGCGGCAATGAAAGCCCCGTAAGAGCCGAGGGCCTTTGAAAAGGTCCCCATTTGAATTATCCACGGTTCCGGTTTGATGCCAAAATGGGACAGGGCGCCTTTGCCGCCCCCCAGCACGCCGGTCCCGTGCGCATCGTCGAGATAGAGGGTAACGTCATCTCCCTTCTGATGCTGCAGACAAATGTCGTATATCTCCCTGACCGGAGCGATATCCCCATCCATGCTGAATACCGTGTCGGTGACGATTATCTTCCTGCGCCCCTTCTCCTGTCCCAGCAGCTCTGATAAATGCCCGGGATCCCTGTGCCTGTAGATCAGTTTTCCGGCCCTGCTCAATCTGCACCCGTCGACGATGCTCGCATGGTTGAACTCGTCGCTGAATATTATATCGCCCTCTCCGGCGATCGACGGGATGGCGCTGATGTTCGCCGTATAGCCTGAGTTGAAGACCAGCGCGGCCTCGGTCCCTTTGAAGCCGGCTATGGACCTTTCCAACTCGCTGTGCAGCACGGTCCCGCCTGCCAGGAGTCTCGATGCGCCTGAACCGAAGCCGTATTTGTCCATGGCCTTTTGCGCCGGTTCCCTGATGGACACGGCGCCGGCAAGGCCGAGATAATCGTTTGATGCGAAATTTATATGCTCATGGCCGTCAAAACAGATGCGCGGCAGATGATGCGTGATACGTGATGAATCAGGCAGGGCCTCTCCGGTTCCGGCGCTTCCAAAACACAAAGCCTCGCGGTCTTTAATGTGCCTCAGCAAATTTTTTTTATGCAGCTCTTTTAATTCATCAGAGAACATCTTTTAAAATCCGATTTGACCACAATATATGGTATTTAAGCATTATTAGCGACACATTATATTGCTAATTTTTAAAAAATTTAATTTTTTTCTTGACATCACCGATAATTTATACATAATATTGGGTGGTAAAAAGTGGTAGAAAGTGGAGGGCGGCGAAAAAAGATGACCTCTTTTTTAGGAAAATATTATTATGCATTGGATCCCAAAGGGAGAATTATCATCCCTGCTCCTCTCCGCGATATTATTTTCAAAAAATACAATAATTCAAAACTATATATCACTAACGCCGCCTTTGACAAGTGTCTTCACATTTACCCGCTTGAAGAATGGAGCAAGCTGGAAGAAAAGATAAAGTCCCTGCCCAGGATGGAAGAGGCTGTCAATTACTTTCTCAGGCGGGTCATCGCGTCTGTCCTCGAATGCGAGGTAGACAAGCAGGGGCGAATACTGATCCCTTATGAGCACAGGCAGGATGCCGGTATAAACAATGAAGTCGTTATAGTCGGACAGTTGGACAAAATCGAGATATGGGACAAGGTGGAATGGGATACTGTTACCGATCCGCAGAAGGTCGATGCAAAGGCCTTTAAGTCCACACTTGCAGGATACGGCCTGTAGGCAAGGATGAATTATGAAGGATGAGAAAGAGAAAAGTTTTTCATCCCTCAACCTTCAGCCTTCAGCCTTCGGGTCGATCCACATCCCGGTCTTGACGAAGGAGGTTGTGGAAATGCTCGAAGTAAAGAAAAATGGAACTTACGTGGATGCGACGGTCGGCCTTGGCGGGCATGCATCGGGAATCCTCTCACGGATCGGCGATGACGGAAAACTCATAGGAATAGACAGGGATGAAGAGGCCCTGAAGCACGCCCGGGAAAAGCTCGGGAACGGCAGGGTACATCTGATGCAGGGGAGCTTCTCCGAGATAGAGGAGCTCCTTTCGAGGCTGAACGTGCAGAAGGTTGACGGTGTGTTGTTCGACCTCGGCGTATCAATGCTCCAGTTGAAGGAATACAGGCGCGGGTTCAGTTTCCTCTCCGGGGAAAAGCTCGACATGAGAATGGATACGGCACAGGACCTGACGGCTTGGGAGGTTGTCAATAAATATTCTGGAAAGGAACTCGAGAGGATATTGAAGGACTACGGAGAGGAGCGCTTTGCCGGGAGAATTGCAAAGGCAATCGACGCGCGCAGGAAAAAAGCTGCGATCAATACAGGCTCCGAACTGGCGGGTATCGTGGCGGGCGCCACCGGGCGGAGGGGAAAGACCCACCCCGCAACAAAGACTTTCCAGGCTTTGAGGATAGAGGTAAACAGGGAGCTTGACGAGCTTAGGAAAGGACTCGTATCAGCGCTGAACGTGCTGAAAGCCGGCGGCAGGCTGCTGGTCATCTCCTATCATTCCCTTGAAGACAGGATCGTGAAGCACTTCATAAAAGATAATGCGCGCGAGGGCCTGCTGAAGATATTGACCAAAAAGCCGGTTGGCCCCGGAAGCGTTGAGATGAGGCAGAATCCTTCGGCAAGAAGCGCCAAACTGAGGGGTGCGGAAAAAATATGAGCCTGAGGAAGAGGAGCAGATTCATAGGTCTTCTGAAACCGGTATCTGTTGCGGTACTGCTCTTTCTGATCTTTGCAATAGTATGGCTGCGGTCAAGTGTGGTTTCCCTTGAGTACAGCCTCAGCAATCTTGAGAAGAAGAAAACGGAATTGATGAGGGATAAAAAGATACTTGTAGCCGAGCAGGCGAATCTGCTGTATGTGGGGAGGCTTCAGAATGTCGCTGTCGACGGCTCCGGTCTCGCCTTCCCCGACAGGGTAAAGGTTATATATGTCGCGAAGGCCAAAGACGAGGAGGCGTTAAGGACATCCTTGAGGACCGGCCATACGATAGCGGAGGGACGATGAAGCAGAGGGCTTGAATGGTGAACGGTAATGTCCGGGCGGACATGGATGAAGACACAGTGCTCCTTGGTTCCCTGGCATTGGCGCTACCCTTTGGGTTGGCATTTTGGGGCATGGGCGTATGGTTGATAATAAGGTAGGGACAGGAATTCCCGGGCCGGCGGATGATGCAGGAATTATTGTTTAAAAAAGGGCTCCGCTGAAATTTCAGGGGGCCGCTCGCGGGTTGGCATGAAAAGAAGATCGATTATATTAAGCACCGTCATAGCATTTGGATTTTTTGCAGTCATCCTCAGGCTTGCCGATATAATGCTTTTAAACCACCAATGGTTTCTGCTCAAGGCAAAAGGCCAGCAGATTAAAAGAGAAGCAATCCCCGTCAAGCGCGGAGTCATCCTGGACCGGAGGGGAAGAGAGCTCGCCATCAATCTGGATACAGAATCCATCTATTGCGATCCCTCCGAGATCGCAACCCCCGACAGGGTCGCGTCCGCCTTATCGAATGCGATGAATAAAAAACCTGACATTATCCTTGCAAAACTGGTGTCCAAAAACAGGTTTAACTGGATCGAGCGGAAGGTCAGCATCGAGGATACGCAGAAAATAAAGGACTTGCGGCTGAAAGGAATAGGCTTTGCCCCTGATATAAAAAGATTCTATCCGAAAGGGAGCCTTGCGTCGCATCTTATCGGCTTCGTCGGGATCGACAATAACGGGCTCGAGGGTGTGGAGCGGAAGTTCGACAAGTATCTCTCCGCACGGGCCGAAAAGATATCAGTGCTGCGGGACGCGCGGGGGAACTCCCTTTCCGAGGGTTTGAGCAGGGAGATAAAGGGAAATAACGTAATCCTCACCATAGACGAGGGACTGCAGTATATCCTTGAAAAGAACCTCGATGACGCGGTTTTGCATTGGAAGGCCGCTTCAGCCACGGCGATAATGATGGACCCCTATACAGGCGAAGTGCTGGCAATGGCGAGCAGGCCGACCTTTGATCTCAATAGTCCGGCTGATGTGACCGCGGCCCGGAGGAGGAACAGGGCTGTTACCGATTGCTATGAACCGGGCTCAACGTTTAAAATAGTAGTCGGCACTGCCGCCCTTGAGGAGGGCGTCGTTGATCCGGATACCAGGCTTGACTGCAGCGCCGGGTATATAGAGGTAGGCGGCAAAAAGGTTAAAGACGCGCACAGGCTAGGGGTGCTCACTTTTAAAGAGGTCATACAGAAATCCTCCAATGTGGGGACCATAAAGGTCGGACTTAGATTAGGCAAGGAGAGGATATACAGGTACATTAAAAAATTCGGATTCGGTGAAAAGACAGGATTTGACCTGCCGGGTGAGGTATCGGGATGGATCAGATCGCCGGAGCGGTGGTCGGGGACATCCATAGGAGCTATCTCGATAGGCCAGGAAGTTGCTGTCACCCCGTTGCAGGTTTTGAGGGCATATGCGGCAATTGCCAATGGAGGCTTTCTCGTTAAGCCGCACGTTGTTTCCGAAATAAGGTCTCCCGCAGGAGATGTCGTTTACAAAGCTGTATCCGAACCCGATAGAATCTTTTCCGAAAAAACCACAAATACGTTCAGGAAGATTCTCAAAACCGTTACCGAGGAAGGGGGCACCGCGACGGGCGCCGCTGTCGACGGCAATCAGGTTGCCGGAAAGACGGGCACGGCGCAATTGATAGACCCCAGGACAAAGAGGTACTCGAAAGATAAATTTGTAAGCTCCTTTGTGGGATTCGTGCCCGCGGATGAGCCGAGGATAGCGATGATAGTGGTGATCCATGAGCCCAAGGGCTCAATATACGGCGGCGTTGTCGCAGGCCCTGTCTTCAAGAAAATAGCAAGCGATTCCCTGTCGTATTTAAGCGTGCCGAGGGATGATTTCGAAGAAAAGAGATTACTGCTGGTTTCGACCAGGGATGTAAAATGAGGATAAAGGACATTTTGAGAAAAGGTTTTGACGCAGCCGGCGACATTGAAAGGGAGATATCCGCGGTTGCGTATGACTCCAGGAAGGTCAAGGGCGGTGAGGTATTCGTCGCCATAAAAGGCGAGCGGTTCGACGGCAACAGCTTTGTCGAGGATGCGATCAGGAGGGGAGCAGCCGCAATTGTATACGAAAAAGACGGTAACGGGTTAAAGGATAAAGGCAGGGAAGGCAACTCATCATTCGTCACTCATTACTCGTTGCTGAGGGAAAAGTATCCTGATATTGTCTGGATCGGTGTCGATGATCCGAGGGACGCCCTTGCCTGCATATCCGGTGATTTCTACAGGAGGCCTTCCGAAGAAATGACGGTCATCGGCATTACCGGCACGAACGGCAAGACAACGACATCCTATCTGGTCAAGTCCATACTGGAGAGGTGGGAAAAGAGCGTCGGGCTGATAGGGACCATCAGTTACATGATAAAGGATACGGCTTATGACGCGCCGCACACGACCCCGGAAGCAGCGGATTTCCAGTCTTTGCTGAGAGAGATGTCCGACGGGGGATGCACGTATGTAGTCTCGGAGATTTCTTCGCATGCCCTGTCGCAGAAGAGGGTCGAACATACACGATTCAAGGCGGGGATTTTCACGAATCTTACCAGGGACCACCTGGATTTCCATAAGACCATGGAAGATTATTACAGGGCAAAAGAAAGGCTCTTTACGGAATTGCTGGATGAAGGCGGGTGCGCTGCCGTCAATATCGACGATCCTTACGGCGAGAGGCTCTCCGAAAGCCTGAGGCGGCGGCGTCCGGATATCAGGGTGCTGACCTATTCCCTTGAAAATAAAGGCGCGGATATAGCCGCCCTTGACATAAAAGCGACATTCAAAGGGACATCGTTTAAATTGAAAATAAAAAATGAAAAAATAAAAAATGTTGAAGAAGAGATAATGTCTTCGCTTGTCGGGAACACCAATGTGTACAACATGCTTTCCGCTATATGCGCGGCCCTATTGTTGGATATACCGATTGAGATAATAAAGGAGGGAATTGCTATGACGGGTTTAGTGAAGGGGAGGTTTGAAAAGGTTGATGTCGGACAGGATTTCCTCGCGGTCGTCGACTACGCTCATACGGAGGACGCCCTTGAGAGGCTTTTACAGACTGCGCGCCGGTTGCTTGAAGCTTATCGCTTCGCCGAGAAAACCGAGAGGATCATGAAGGCAAAAAGGCGGAAGTTCTCTATGCCCGAAAGCGAAGACAAAGGACAAGGACGGGGACAAGGGAAGATTATCACCGTTGTCGGCTGCGGCGGCAACAGGGATAAAGGGAAGCGCTCAAAGATGGGGGAGATCGCGTCAAAGCTCAGTGACTTTGTGATAATAACTTCCGATAATCCGAGATATGAGGATCCCCAAACCATTATAAGGGATGTGGAAAAAGGCATCAAAAGCGATAATTATATTGTAATCCCCGACAGGAGCGTAGCCATCAGCATGGCGGTGGAGCTTGCGTCCTCGGGAGATATAGTGCTGGTGGCCGGCAAGGGGCATGAGAACTACCAGGAAGTGCAGGGCGTGCGCCATCAATTCAGCGACAGGACGGCCCTTGAGAGTGCGATCAAGCGGACCACCGGCAGGCCTGCCTTCGGCGGCGGCGCGGCTTTTGAGGGAATATACCCCTCAAATCCGGTCAAGAATTAAGAATTTCTCGTTTTATCCGGTTCAGCACGGTATGGGGGCACGAATTCATAAATGTTAGGCATCGGAGAAATAATTGAGGCAACGGGCGGAAATACCGCCTCGAAAGGTCCTACCCGCTTTTCAGGGGTATCCATAGACTCAAGGTCCATCAGAAAGGGTGAATTGTTTTTCGCCCTGAAAGGCGACAGGTTCGATGGTCATGATTTCATAGCGGATGCCCTTAAGTCGGGCTCAGGCGCCGTCATAGATTCAAAATGCAAAATTCAAAATGCAAAATTAAAGAACAAAACCGTAATCCTGGTTGACGATACAGTGCAAGCGCTGCATGACCTGGCGCGATACATCAGGAAGAGATTTCAGGGCCCTGTGATCGGGATAATCGGAAGCAACGGGAAAACAACGACCAAAGAGCTTGTTTCATCAATTTTGAACACACGCTTGAAGGTGCTTAAGACGACCGGGAATCTTAATAATCATATAGGAATGCCCCTTTCCATTACCAGGGTTGATGCGGATGCCGGAGCAATGGTGCTTGAGATGGGGACGAACAGGCCCGGCGATATAGATGAATTGTGCAAGATCGCGTTGCCGGACACAGGCGTTGTTACAAATATCGGGTTTGAGCACCTCGAGGGCTTCGGCTCTCTTGATAAAGTCAGGGACTCGGAACTTGAGATACTGCCCTATGTAAAGAGGCTGGCGCTGAACGCTGACGATGCCTTTCTTATGGAGGGCGTACGCGGACGCTTTGAGGGCGAAATAATATCGTTCGGCATGGAAAACAGCACGGCGGACCTGACAGCCGGTGATATCACCTTTTCGGATGAGGGGACGCGGTTTTCTCTGCGCGCCGGCGCCGGTCATATCGCTGTAAATTCCAGGCTGGCGGGACGCTTCAATATATATAATTCCCTCGCAGCGGCCTCAGCCGCGTATGCCGTCGGGTTCAGCCTCCAGGAAATCAAAGAGGGGCTTGAGTCCTTTACAGGCGTCCATATGCGGTTCGAAATACGGAAAGAAGAGGGAGTGACCTATTTGAATGACTCGTATAATGCCAACCCCTCGTCCATGGAGGAGTCTGTAAAAGAGCTGGTAAGGCGGATTCGATCCTCCGGGCATAACGGTCATAAGCATAAAAGGGCGATAGCGGTTTTGGGAGATATGCTTGAACTCGGCAGTTACGGTATTGACGCGCATAAGAGGCTGGGACAGTGGATGTCAGGCCTGCCTGTAGAGGTCCTTATCGGGGTGGGCCCGCTGATGGGGCTTGCGGTTGACGAATTCAGGGGAAAGGGAATCCGTACCGGCACTTCGGAAGACGCCGGCAAGGAGCTCAAAAGGATAATTCAGGAAGGGGATATTGTCCTGATCAAGGGCTCCCGCGGGATGAAAATGGAGAAGGTCCTGTCCGTAACCGGCGGGGGCGGGCTAGGGGAGCCCGGCAATTTTTCCAGGGCACAAGAGGGTTGATGCATGCTGTTTGAAATTCTTTACGGATTGCATAATTATTTTTCACCGCTGAATGTATTCCGGTATATAACATTCAGGACGTCCCTTGCGGCCCTGACTGCGCTTATAACTACCTTTATCATTGCTCCTGCCATGATCAGATGGCTGAAAAAGATCAGCATGACCCAGCAGATAAGGGATGACGGTCCGAAGACCCATCTCTCGAAGGCCGGCACTCCCACCATGGGGGGAATTATCATCCTGTCGGCCATCGTGATTTCCGTGCTGCTGTGGGGGAATTTCAGGAATGTCTATATCCGGATAATGCTAACCGCGCTCCTGGGTTTCGGGGGCATAGGTTTTCTCGACGATTACCTGAAAGCGGTCAAGAAGAACCCGAAGGGGTTAAGGGCATGGTATAAATTCGGGGCGCAGATGGCTATAGCCGGCGGTGTCGGCATATTTCTCTACGCCAATCCGCATGACCCGTACAATACGGTTCTCAGCATTCCTTTCTTCAAAAAGTGGCTCTTTGATCTGGGGTTTTTTTATATACCCTTTTCGGTATTCATCATTGTCGGTTCGTCCAATGCCGTGAACCTCACGGACGGAATAGACGGCCTTGCAATAGGACTCGTCGCCGTTGCCGTTTTCGCCAATGTCGTGCTCGTCTATGTATCGGGGCACGCCCAGTTCGCACGATACCTGCAGGTCCTCTACCTGCCTGGGATAGGCGAATTGACGGTATTCTGCGGAGCGATGCTGGGGGCGGCCCTCGGCTTCCTCTGGTATAATTCGTACCCCGCGGAGGTCTTTATGGGGGATGTCGGCTCATTGGGACTGGGCGGCTCGCTGGGAACGCTTGCTGTTATCACAAAACACGAGATCGTATTGGGTGTTGTCGGCGGTATATTCGTGATAGAGACCATTTCCGTTATCCTCCAGGTCGCATCGTTCAAGCTTACGGGCAAGAGGATATTCAAGATGGCCCCGCTGCACCATCACTTTGAATTAAAAGGCTGGCAGGAGCCGAAGGTAATAGTCAGGTTCTGGATCGCGGGAATTGTCCTTGCATTATTTAGCCTTGCAACATTAAAATTGAGGTGATATATATGAAACAATTGTCGTCCATGGGTCGTCGTTCATCATTCAGAAGGCTGCTCTCCTTTGCGGCTTTCCTGCTGCCCTTTGTTTGTCATCCGCTGCTTGCCGCGCATGCTAACGAGGTCAACGCAAAGGCTGCGGTTGTCATTGACGGCGCGAGTGAAAAGATCCTGTATGCGAAGAATCCCAACTGGAAACTGCAGCCCGCAAGTACGACGAAACTCGTCACGGCCATGGTCGCTATGGACAGGCTCAACCCGGAATCCATCATTACCATAAGCGAGAATGCGGCCAATACCCCTTCTGTTTCACCAAGGCTGAGGGCCGGAGAAAAATATACGGTAAAAGAGATCCTGTATCTCGCCCTTATGAGATCGGTGAACAGCGCCGCGGTTGCGCTTGCTGAGGCGACGGCGGGTTCTGAAGACAAATTTGTCACCATGATGAACGAAAAGACCGCCCTGCTGGGCGCTGAAAATACCTGGTTCGTGAATGCCTCCGGACTGCCGGGCCCGGGCCAGTATATAACGGCCTTTGACCTTGCAAAGATCATGAAGGAAGCCCTTAAGTACCCCGCGATAAGGGAGGCGATAAGCACGAGGACCAGGGATATCCATTCCGAAAGCGGCAGACGCATGATCGTCAAGAATACAAACCACCTGTTATGGATGGATGATGACCTCCTCGGGGGAAAGACGGGGTATACGAGGGCAGCGGGACACTGCTTCGTCAGCGCCGCGAAAAAGGGCGAAACCACACTGATAACCGCTGTGCTGGGAGAGCGTGTAAGGGACTTCCTCTGGCAGGACTCAAGCACGCTCCTGGAGAGGGGAAGTGATGTTATTGCCCGGAAATCGGAGCCGATGATTTATCTGAGCTCATCAAATGAAAGCCCCGTGGTCTTCGCCTCATACAGCGGCAAGGCAAAGAAGAAACACAAGGGCCTGAGGTATAAAAAGGCGCGGAAGGCCAGGATCCTCAGCGGCAATGATAAAATTAAAACCGCCGGGAAAAAGCATAAAATTAAAACAGTTGGGAAAAGGAATAAAAAGAAGAAAGGCGCTCATGTCAGCATTGTCGAAAAAAGGAAGAAGTCTTCGGGGAAGAGTCTGTCATGAGCTGCTGTGCGGCCGGCACATCCGGCCGGGGCGCCTGTGAGGCAGACAGAGAGCAGTCCCCGACCACCGGCGCAAGCACCCCTCTTTTTGAGCATTACGGCTGGAGCAACGGCCTGTTTATAAAGAGACGGGGATGGAGTTAAAGGGGAAAGCCGTTACTGTTGTCGGTCTTGCAAGGAGTGGAACCAGCGCAGCCAATCTCCTTGCCGGGCTCGGGGCTTCGGTAACGGTAACGGACAGAAAGTCGCCGCAAGAGCTCAAGGCATTTGTCGACAGGCTTAATCCCGGTATTAAGCCTGCGCTCGGGAGCCATCCTCCGGAGCTCTTTGAAAACACGGACCTCATTGTCGTAAGCCCGGGGGTCCCGCTGACCATCACTCCGCTGAAAATGGCGGCAGAGAGAGGTATCAGGATAATCGGTGAGCTGGAGCTGGCATATCAGGTCATTAGCCGGAAGTCAGAGGACAGACTGCGGAAGACGGACTTTCTGGCGATAACCGGCACCAACGGCAAATCAACGACCACTACCCTGTTGTATGAGATGCTCAGGAACGGCGGATTTAACGCTGCCCTGGGCGGCAATATAGGTAATGCCTTAACTGAAGAAATCTTTAAAGGCAGCAACTCGTTACTTGATTATATCGTCGTTGAAGTATCCAGTTTTCAACTGGAATCCATACATGAGTTCAGGCCCAAAGCGGCAACCATTCTTAACATTACGCCGGACCACCTGGACAGGTATCCATCCATGGCCGCCTATATCGAAGCGAAATGCAGGATTTTTTCAAACCAGGGGACAGGGGACTTCCTCGTGCTGAATGCCGATGACCCCATGACCGGTGAACTGGTGAAAAGAGTCAGGGACCGGAAATCCGGGGCAGGGAGTATTCCTCGAATTTTTTATTTCAGCAGGAGAAGAGAGGTTGAAGGAGCTTATTTGAAAGATGGAGTGATTTGTTTCAATGTTCCCGGCGTTCCTTCAACCTTCAACCTTCATCCTTCATCCTTTAAAATTAAGGGGGTACATAACATGGAAAATACCATGGCGGCATCGGTTATGGCGCTCCTGTCGGGCTGCGGCACGGATGCCGTAGCGGATACCATGAGGGATTTCCCGGGACTCGAGCACAGGCTTGAATTCGTGCGTGAGACGGGCGGCATAAAGTTCATCAACGATTCCAAAGGGACCAATGTGGGCGCAGTCGTCAAATCGCTCGAGAGCTTTCAGGGGCCGGTGATACTGATCGCGGGCGGAAGGGACAAAGACGGCGATTTCACGGAATTAAGGCCCCTTGTAAAAGACAAGGTAAAAGCTCTTGTGCTCATCGGAGAGGCTAAAGACAAGATAAGAAAGGCCCTGGGTGATCTGAAACAGGTCTTCATGGAGGACGATTTCAAGGCGGCGATAAAGAAAGCACGGGATATTGCCTCACCGGGCGATGTCGTCCTGCTTTCGCCTGCGTGCGCCAGTTTCGATATGTTCAGGGATTTCGAGGACAGGGGCAGGCAGTTTAAAAAGGCGGTCATGGAACTGTGAAGCAATCATACGATAAATGGCTCCTGCTTATTGTACTGCTGCTCATACTTATCGGGCTGACCGCGGTTTACAGCTCCACGTCGGTAATCTCTCCGGATATCGTGGAGAAATACAGAAGGAAAGGCGTGGAACTCAGCCAATTCGGTTTTATCAAAAAGCAGTTGTTTACGGTGCTGCTGGGCATAATAGCCATGTTTATCGCCTATAAGTCGCCGCTCGAATTCCTTAAGAAGATGTCAATTCCCCTGCTTGTTGCATCACTTGTTTGCCTCATCCTGGTCTTTACCAGACTCGGTATTACCGCGGGCGGCGCACGGCGGTGGATCAGGGTATGGCCGTCCACTTTTCAGCCGTCGGAACTTGTCAAACTATGCATGGTGCTATTCCTTGCCCGGTATATGTCCATGCCCGGGTACAAGGTGGACAGATTCCTGTCGTTCGCTGTTCCTGTCGGCGTAATGGGCGTATTCCAGGTGGTGTTTTTGAAGCAGCCTGACTTCGGGGCGGTCATGAGCCTTGCACTCCTTACGATGTCCATGCTGTTCCTGTCAGGGATAAGGGTGCGTTATCTGTTTTCGCTGGGGATACTGGGCCTTCCGGTTATAATAAAACTGCTCTCCGAGCCTTACCGGTGGAAGAGGGTCGTGGCGTTCCTCGACCCGTGGAAGGACGCGCAGGGCAGCGGCTTTCAGCTTATCCAGTCTTTCATAGCGCTCGGAAGCGGCGGGCTTACAGGTGTGGGGCTCGGGGAGGGGAAGCAGAAATTATCGTTCCTGCCCGAAGTGCATACCGATTTCATATTCTCGCTCATAGGAGAGGAACTGGGGTTTATCGGTGTTGTTTGCGTTGCCCTTATTTTTTTCATGCTGTTCCTCAAAGGAATCCTTATCGCGCGGAAAGCAATGGATCAGTTTCACTACTATCTTGCCTTCGGAATATCCATGATGATAGCAATCCAGGCGATTATCAATTTCTCCGTCGTAACCGGCATGGTCCCCACAAAAGGGCTCCCGCTGCCGTTCATCAGCTATGGGGGCTCATCCCTGATCGTCAATATGACGGCAGTGGGCTTGTTGCTGAATGTATCGGGAGCGCAGGGCCGCATGGTAAAGAGCGCTTGCGGTCTCCACATCAACCGCAGCGAGCCGGCCGGCAAAGAACCCCTGCCCGCCGCACACGGCTCAGCCCGCACGGCGCAATGCTCAAAGTGGACCAGGGGATACGGGTACAGCCGTTATAAGAGAAGATCCTCCG
This sequence comes from Nitrospirota bacterium, assembly GCA_023476565.1. Lineage (GTDB taxonomy): Bacteria > Nitrospirota > Thermodesulfovibrionia > Thermodesulfovibrionales > Dissulfurispiraceae > JAMCVZ01. The sequence continues at coordinate 17,735 of JAMCVZ010000054.1, read as the reverse complement.
GAAACAATAAGCCTTTCGGATACCGTGGATGAAGGTAATAATTGCAGGCGGCGGCACCGGAGGACACCTGTTTCCAGGCATTGCGGTAGCCGAGGAGCTCAAGGGAAAAGGCATCTCCAATGATATAGTCTTCGTCGGGACCGAGCGCGGCATAGAGGCGAAGGTCATACCGAGAGAGGGCTATCCCATAAAGTTCCTCAGGGCCGAGGGGGTCCTCGGGAAATCTTTTTTAAAGAAAATCAAATCCTTGTTTGTCTTCCTCCTGTCATTTTTCGATTCCTATCGTATTCTGGGTTCGGTAAGGCCCGATATCGTAATCGGCGTCGGCGGATATGCATCGGCGGGTATTTTGCTGACGGCGCATTTCAAGGGCATCCCCACGATCATACTTGAACAGAACTCCGTACCGGGTTTTGCGAACAGGCTCCTGGGAAAGTTTGTGGATGCCGTTGCCGTAACGTACCAGGACAGCATCGCCTTTTTCCCGAAGGATAAGACCTACCTGACCGGCAACCCCATAAGAAATAATATTCTCAAAAAGGATGAGCGGAAATCTTATTCATTGTTCCCCCTCGATAAGGGCAAATTCACCATCTTCATCTTCGGCGGCAGTTCGGGCGCGCGGAGCATCAATCACTCGATGATCGGGGCATTGAATTACCTGCTGGATTTAAGGCAAAATATCCAGTTCCTCCATCAGACCGGAGAAAGGGACTATGAGAAGGTGACCGGGGCCTACCGGGGTTTGGGCTTCCAGGGGATTGTCGTGCCGTTCATCTACCAGATGGCGGAGGCCTATGCTCTGGCCGATCTCGTCATCTGCAGGGCAGGCGCAACGACACTGGCTGAGATTACCGCTACCGGCAAACCGGCCATTCTCATACCGTATCCCCATGCGGCATCGAACCACCAGGAGCACAATGCCAGGAAGCTGGAGGATATGGGCGCTGCGAGAATGCTACTCGACAGGGAGTTAAGCGGTGAGGCGCTGGCCGGGGCCATAAGGGAGTTGTATAAAGACGAGAGGGCGAGGAGAGATATGCAGAGGGTGGCCGCGGTTTTCGGCAAGAGCGATGCGACGGAGAGGGTTGTGGAGCTGGTCATGAGCCTGACGAAGAAATGAAAAGCAAGTTATTCATAACACCGAGGGGACTGTCCCTATTTACGGACGAAGCAGCAGCGGAGTCGTAGAATAGGGACTGTCCCCGAGACACGATGACAGTATAGCAAGAACTTTTGAAACACCACACTGGGAATAACCATAAATAACTTTAATTGGGGATTTCATATGTTCAACAGATACAGGGTTATACATTTTGTCGGCATAGGCGGGATCGGCATGAGCGGCATTGCGGAGGTCCTGCATAATCTGGGTTATGAGGTAACCGGTTCCGATATCAGGGAATCGGATACAACGATCAGGTTGAGAAATCTCGGCATGAAGGTATATATAGGTCATGCCGGGGAAAATATAGATCATGCGCATGTCGTGGTCATATCTTCCGCGGTCTCCCCCGACAACCCCGAAGTTATTGAGGCGAGGAACAGATCCATTCCCGTAATCCCCAGGGCGGAGATGCTTGCCGAGCTCGGCAGGCTTAAGTATGGAGTGCTGGTGGCGGGCGCCCACGGGAAGACGACTACAACGTCTCTTATAGCCACGATTTTCGGCGAAGGCGGTCTGGATCCGACCGTTGTCATAGGCGGAAAGCTCAACGCGATCGGCAGTAATGCGCGGCTGGGGCAGGGCGCTTATATCGTTGCCGAGGCCGATGAGAGCGACGGGTCTTTTCTGAAGCTGAATCCCACTATCGCCGTGATAACCAATATCGATAGAGAGCATATGGAATTTTTCAAGGATCTGGATATATTGAAACATGCGTTTTTATCGTTTATAAACAAGATACCGTTTTACGGCATCGCCGTCGTATGCATGGAGAACGAATATGTACGGGACCTGATTCCTTCAATACAGAGGAAGATATTGACGTACGGTTTGTCCGATAATGCGGACGTATATGCCAGGGATATCAGGCATTCCGGGACAAGGATGAGCTTCGAACCGGTATATAAAGGCGAACCTTTGGGCACGTTTACCATTCCCCTGCCGGGGTTGCACAATGTGCTGAACAGTCTGGCCGCTATAGCTGTCGCACTCGAACTGCAGATCCCCGCGCATGCTGTTGCAAAGGCGCTGGAGAACTTCGGCGGCATCCACCGCAGGTTTGAATTTAAAGGCGAGGCAAGAGGGGTAAAGGTCTTTGACGATTACGGACACCATCCTTCCGAGATTGCCGCTACGTTGAAGGCGGCCAGGGAATGTTTTGCCGAAAACAGGCTGTTCGTTTTATTCCAGCCCCACAGGTATACAAGGACGCGTGACCTCATGGATGAATTTACAGCGGGTTTCGGCAGCGCGGATAAGCTGTTCCTGATGGATATTTACGCTGCGGGAGAGAAGCCGCTGGAGGGAATCAATTCTGAAAGCCTTTTAAAGAACCTCAGAAAGACGGGCGTTGAAGATATATACTATATTCCCGACAGGAAAAAAATGGCCGGGAAGATACTGTCCGAACTGGGGACAGGGGATGTGCTTATTACCCTCGGGGCAGGTGATGTGTATAAGATGGGTGAAGAGATACTGAAGGAATTATAGGGAACGGCCCGTAAAGGATTCCTGCTTGTCCGATAACGTCGTCCCCGCATCCTGCTGAAACAGGCTCTGAACCTCTTTAAGAAAATATTGGCGATATTACGGGATTCCCTGATAAAATAGGGGGCATAAAAATACCTGGTGAGGTGCAGTGATAATGATAACCGACAGACGCGTGGGAGTTATCGCGGGAGGGACATCCGCTGAAAGGGAAGTCTCGCTGAAGAGCGGTACTGCAATATACAAATCATTGGCGGGTCTTGGTTATAACGCGGTCATCATCGACGCGGCCGATGACCTCTGCGAATCTCTTAAAACAGAGGGGATCGAAATCGCTTTTATGGCGCTGCACGGCGGCTCCGGCGAGAACGGCGCTGTGCAGGGACTCCTCGAAGTTATGGACATCCCCTATACAGGCTCGGGCATACTCGCATCCGCGCTGGCCATGGATAAAGAGATGTCGAAGAAGATGTTTCTTTATCACGATGTCCCGGTGCCCCCGTTTGTTCCGATAGGTAGAAAGCAGGCCGGAACCGCCGGGAAGATAAATACCCAGATGATCACCGCTATTGTCGGCTTTCCCCTGCCGTGGGTGATCAAACCGGTCGCAGAGGGATCAAGCATAGGGGTAAGCATTGTAAAAAGCGACGACGGGCTGGAGGACGCCCTGAAAGAGGCATTCTCTTACGGCCGGAGGATGATTATAGAAAAGTATGTAGCGGGGAAGGAGATACAGGTAGGCATTCTCGGTCAGAAAACACTCGGCGGTGTGGAAGTGAGGCCCTCGGCGGAATTCTACAGCTACGAGGCAAAATACACGCCCGGACTGACACAATACATTCTGCCGCCCGAAGTGGATGATACGGCTTACAACACGCTGCGGACTCTAGCCCTGAAAGCCCATAACGCCCTCGGGTGCAAGGGGGCTACACGGGTCGATCTTATTCTGGATGAATCGAATAATCCCTACCTGCTCGAAGTGAACACGATCCCGGGCATGACGGAAACGAGCCTGCTGCCCAAGATTGCGAAACTCTCCGGTCTGGAATTCCCGGACCTGATCGAAGAGATATTAAGGCTGACACTAAAGGATGAGGATTAGCGGGGGAATGCCCGGTCTAAACCTCAAGCTGTCTTTTCCATGAACAGGAGAAATCTCAGGACATTAAAGAGGAGAAAAGAGAGCAAGCGGATGAGGTTTGCCGTCTTTGTTCCCCTTTGCGCTGTTTTTGCAAGTCTCGGGATCTTTTTTCTTATCAGGCATTCCATGCCCCTGAAGGAGATAGTCTTTATCGGCAACAGCCATCTCAAGAACGAGGAACTGAGGGCATTGATAAAGATCAGGGAGAACGACAGGCTTTTCGGGACTTCCGGAAGGAATATCTACGACAACCTCAAGCGGTCCCCGTGGATAAAGGATGCGGTGGTGCGCAAGGAGCTGACAGGCAGGATGCTGATAAAAGTGACGGAAGGGGTCCCTGTTGCGATCCTGAGCCTGGCAGGTGTACCGTATCTTGTCGACAGGGACGGCAGCATACTCGAACAGATACGGGACGGGGCGGTCCTGCTCCTGCCGGTTATAAAGGATATCGATCCTTACAATAACAAAGGGACATTCAGCGAGGCGGTAAATTTCATAAAGATAATCCATGACAGGAGGATGTCCGCGTATGACGGAACTATGGAAATAACAGGACAAAGGCCCGAGGACATCACCCTGAAGGTAGACAGCATTTCCATAAAGGTCGGCGCCGGGGACTTTGATAAAAAGCTTGAAAGGCTTGAGGCCATAAAGGATGAAATACAGAAGAGAAATATGACGATCGAATATATAGACCTCAGGTTCGCCAATAAAGTGATAGTAAAGCCTTTAGGCAATGCCGATGGAGAACCTCGAACTATACCGGACAGTCCTGAGCCCGGGGGATATGATGTAAAGAGGAAGAGATGAGCGATGATAACGGAAAAAAGGAAAAGGAACAATAATAATATAATTGTCGGACTCGATGTAGGCACAACGAAGACTTGCGCGATCATCGGAGAAGTGACCGATGACGGAGTAAATATACTTGCCGTAAGCTCCCAGCCGTCCACAGGTCTCAAGAAGGGTGTCGTAATCGATATAGAGGCGACTGCCCAATCCATAAAAAAGGCGGTAACCGACGTAGAGGAGCAGGCGGGAACAGGCGTCAGGGAGGTATATGTGGGGATTGCCGGGAGCCACATTAAAAGCTTTAACAGCTATGGCACTGCCGGCATGAAAGGAAAAGAAGTCACCCGTGAGGATGTAGACAGGGCGATAGATTCGGCCAGCGCCGTTTATGTTCCCCTGGACAGGGAGGTCCTTCATATCCTTCCTACCGATTTCATTCTCGATGGGCAGGATGGCATAAAAGATCCGGTCGGCATGGCCGGCATAAGGCTGGAAGTAAAGGTTTTCATAATCACGGGGGCCGTTACCTCGGTGCAGAACCTTCTGAAATGCTGCGAGAGGGCCGGCCTGGAAGTCATCGATATCGTCCTGCAGCCGCTGGCCTCTTCGGAAGCTACCCTGACCTCTTATGAACGCGAGATGGGGATAGCGCTCATAGATATCGGCGGAGGCACTACGGATATCGCTGCCTATAAGGACGAATGGCTGAGACATACAGCGGTCCTGGGTATAGGAGGCAACCATTTCACCAACGACCTGTCCATAGGGCTGAGGCTGCCGTTCCATGAGGCGGAAAGGGTGAAAAAGCAATACGGCACTATCCTGCCTTCTGAAATGAACGACATGACCGAAGTCGATATAGTTGCCATAGACGGACAGGTGAGGGGCATTCCCAGAAAATATATCTCCGAGATATTGCAGCCGAGGGGAGAGGAACTGCTCGATCTTATAAGGCAGGAGATGCAGATGCTGCATGATAATGGAATTGCCGTATCGGGCGTCGTACTGACCGGGGGCTCTTCACTCCTTGCGGGGTTTGACAGGATGGCCGAGGCGGTCTTGTCGATGCCGGTCAGGATCGGCTATCCTGATCTGTCGCCGGGCGGTCTTTCGAAGGGAAACTTCTCAGGCTCTGCTTCGGAGCTGCAGCGTATAAATAAATTAAGAGGTGAATTCAACAACCCGGTGTATGCCACGGGCATCGGGCTTGTATTATACGGCGCAGAGTCCGTTGTCCCTGCTGAAAGGACCATTTTCTCTTCAGATGTGTTCAGCAGGATCGCCGGCAGAATGAACGGCTGGTTCAGGAAGATAGTAGGGAGCAAGTAGCCGGGGCTATGAGAAGAGAAAAAGAAAGAATCTTTCCCGGCTGCTGACTGCTTGCTACCGGTAAAGAGGGAGGACATCATGTTTGAGCTGGAAGACGCCGGAAGGCTTGTTGCAAAGATCAAAGTGCTGGGTGTAGGCGGCGGCGGGGGAAATGCCATCAACAGCATGGTCGCAGCCAATCTTTTCGGGATAGAATTTATATCGGTAAACACCGACAGCCAGCATCTTGATGTGTCGCTGGCCCCGGTAAAAGTGCAGATAGGCGCAGAAATGACAAAGGGGCTGGGCGCGGGCTCGAATCCCGTTATCGGAAGGCAGGCCGCTGTTGAAGATAAAGACTCATTGACGGGGTACATTGAAGGCGCCGACATGGTATTCATAACCGCCGGCATGGGCGGCGGCACCGGCACCGGCGCCGCGCCTGTCATTGCGAACCTGGCAAGGGAAATGGGCATTCTTACCGTAGGCGTGGTAACGAAACCCTTTTATTACGAAGGCAGGAAGAGGTCGATAAATGCGGAAGACGGCGTAAGGGAGCTTAAGAAAAATGTCGATACGCTCATAGTCATACCCAACGACAGGATTCACCTTGTCGTGGAGAAAGGAACTCCCCTGCTCAAGTCGTTCTCCATTGCCAACGATGTCCTGAGACAGGCGATACAGGGCATCTCCGATCTGATACTTATCCCCGGCCTTATCAATCTCGATTTCGCCGATGTCAAGGCCATAATGGAAAATGCAGGGAGGGCCGTAATCGGGATGGGGACCGGAAACGGGGAAAACGGCGCTTTCGAAGCAGCCAAGAGGGCGATATCCAATCCCCTGCTCGAGGAATCGTCCATTGAGGGTGCGAAAGGTATACTCATAAACATTACCGGGGGATTGAGCATGTCCCTTGACGCCGTTCAGCAGGCCGCATCCCTGATACATGACTCCGCCCATGATGAGGCAAACATCATTTTAGGCGCTGTCATAAATTCCGACATGGAGGAGGACGTAAGGGTAACGGTCATAGCTACGGGGCTTGACGACAGGGTGGAAAAGGCCGAACTCCCGCAGATCAAGAAATGGTCTCCGAAAAAAGAGCCGATGACTCTCAGGGGATCTGAAAGGCTATTGGCCAAGAGTATCGGCACATCTTCAAAAGAGCCTGTAAAGAAAAAGTATGAAGAGATACAGGAAGACCTCCTGCAGAAAGGGCCTCCCGATTCACCTGGAGATACGCTTAAAAAATCCCCGGGGCCCGGCGCTCTCGGCAAACAGATCAAGGGACTCGATGAACTACAGTACGGGACAAGCAATTCAGAACCCCCGGGGAGCACGCCGAATAATCCTCCCGGGAAGAATATCCCCGGTGACCCCGAGGATATTTTTGACATCCCGACGTTCCTGAGGAAACAGACATAAAGGCAGTTACGGGTGATATGAAAGGCAGTAAAGAATTATCAGTAACGAGTAACAAGTTAAAAGACAGCAATTCCGGGAGCTCGTTACTTGTTACTCGTCACTTGTTACTGTAGTTAAGATGAACCGTAAACTCGTCGAGAAAGTAAAAGCCCTTCTTTCAAAAGAAAAAGGCACTATCTTCAAAGACCCCGGCGGAAGAATAAGCATATGCCTTGTCTATCCCAACACATACCATGTGGGCATGTCGAATCTCGGCTTTCAGGGCATTTACGGTCTCCTCAACAAAAGGGATGATGTAGTATGCGAGAGGGCGTTCCTGCCCGATGATAGCGACATCGAGGTCTACAGAAGGACCAATACGCCCGTCTTTTCGATCGAATCCGGCAGGCCCATAGACAGATTCGATATAGTCGCGTTCTCCGTATCTTTTGAAAACGACTACCCGAATATCCTGAAGATACTGGATCTCGCAAAGATCCCACCCATCCCCTCGAAGAGAAATGAATACCACCCGCTGCTTATTGCCGGAGGCGTCTGCCTGTCTTTCAACCCCGAACCGATCGCTCCTGCCTTTGATGTAGTTTTTGTAGGTGAGGCGGAGGAATCCCTGAATGAATTCCTGGATATGTACAGGGATCGTTTGAAAATCCCCCTGAATCCCCCCTTGCTAAAGGGGGACGTAAGGGAGATTACATTTAAAAATGAAATCAAAAGAGAAGCAGTATATCTCGAAGGCGTCTATGTGCCGGAATTTTATTCCATCAGGTATGATGCGGATGGAAAGATAATCGAGCGGGTTGCGGAGAATAATGCGCCTGACGTGATAAAAAGAAGATACCTGAAGGATTTATCTGCCTCTCCAATCACAACTGCGATAGTCACCCCTGAATCGGAATTCTCCGGCATGTACCTTATCGAAGCGATGAGGGGATGCCCCTGGAATTGCAGATTTTGCCTTGTCGGACATATCTATGACCCGCCGAGGAAAAAATCGCTGGAAAGCATTCGTGCGGAGATAGCCTCCGCGAAGAAGGTTGCGTCGAGAATAGGGGTGGTAGGCCCCTCTCTGACGGATTATCCGCATATCAAGGACATATTGTGTATTGATGATGTCGCTTTCTCCATAACATCCCTCCGGGCCAGTGAGAAGAGCGCCGAACTCGTCGGTCTTCTGAAGGGGCATAAAAGCGTTTCGATTGCGCCTGAAGCAGGAACAGAGCGGATGCGCAAAATAATCAATAAGAGGATAACGGGAAAAGACATCCTGGACACCGCAAAGCTCATCCTGGATGCCGGGATCGAGAACCTGCGTCTTTATTTCATGATAGGCCTCCCTGCCGAGACCACGGAAGACATTGCAGGCATTGTTGAGCTTGTAAAGAAGGTCCGGGGCCTTGCAGTCAGGAGTTCAATCATCCTGAGTATCAGCGCCTTTGTCCCCAAGCCCTTTACGCCCTTTCAATGGCGCTCCATGGAACCTCTTGACAGCGTAAAGGAGAAACTGCATTTTATCAAGAAAGCGCTCAGAAACCTCAAGGGCGTTAAAGTCTTTCACGATGTGCCGAAGTACGCCCGTATGCAGGGGATGTTTTCGGTTGGAGACAGGCGGATCTTCAGCGTGCTGGAACTCATGGCTGATACGGACGATTGGGGAAAGGCCTGCTCGGCAGCGGGGGTGGACAGGGACTTCTATATTTTCAGGAATAAGGATTTCGGGGAGCTGCTTCCCTGGGATTTCATCGATACCGGGATTTCAAAACAAAAATTATGGGACGAGTATACCGGAGCGCTGTCCCTATAGCCTGTGATATCCCTCACTTAGCGCTTATCCGTTCAGAAAGATACAGGAGATTTTTTGCGGCTGAATTTTGTAGTATATCTGCAAAGTGATGGAACAGGGGAAAAAAGCGATACATGCTTTCTGTATTATCTCGATAGCGGCAGGCCTTTTTTGCTTTTCAGCGTTTCCAGAGATGGGATCAGCATCAACGACCGGCTCCGACAGGGTGTTTATCATCAAGAGCAAGAGAATCATGCTCCTGATGAGAGATGGGGAAATCCTGAAAACATACAGGATAGCCCTGGGAAGGCAACCTGTCGGGCACAAGATCCGGGCAGGCGACAAGAGAACCCCGGAAGGGAGCTATGTCCTGGACTCGAGAAATCCGAACAGCAGGTTCCATCTGGCTATCCATGTATCCTATCCGAACGAATCGGATACGGTGAATGCGAGAAAACTCGGAGTGCCTCCCGGCGGCGATATTATGATCCATGGTGGGAAATTGTACAGGCATGAGGACTGGACGGACGGATGCATTGCCGTTTCCAATGCCGAAATGGAAGAGATATGGAAACTTGTGCCGGACGGAACCCCGATAGAGATCAAACCGTAAAAAACAAACCTTTATTCATTAAAAGCTTGAAGCCAGGGAAAAAGAGGTGGTAGGCTGTCCCCTTTTTTTTCTTTCCGCAATATGCTATCATGTTATCAATACTGTAATCACAGGAGGTATAGCTATGATTCGTACGCAGGTCCAATTAACAGAAGACCAGGTCAAAAAAATAAGAAAAGTGGCAACGGCAAAACATCAGTCAGTCGCAGAACTTATACGCCAGGCTGTCGATAATATACTAAAATCCAGTACTTCTGTTGACCTTGAAGAACGGCGTAAAAGAGCTGTCAACATCGCCGGAAAATTCAGCTCCGGTAAAAGGAATATCTCAAAAGAGCATGACGCATATCTCACAGAGGCTTTCAATAAATGAAAATCTTTATTGACACCTCGGCCTTCTTTGCCATTCTGGACAGGGACGATGAAAATCACCTCAAAGCAAAACATGCGTGGCAAAACGCTCTTGAACAGGAAAATGCTCTCGTCACTTCCAACTATGTACTCATAGAATGCTTTGCTCTTATCCAAAACCGGCTTGGCTTGGAGGCTGTCCGGGCATTTCAAGAAGACATAGTTCCATTGCTTAATACTGAATTTGTTGACTCCGTAACTCATAAGTCAGGAGTAAGCGCCTTGCTTGCAGCATCCCGCAGAAAACTCAGCCTGGTTGATTGCGTCAGCTTTGAAGTTATTCGCACACTCGGCATTAAAAACGTTTTCGCCTTCGACACCCATTTCAGTAAACAGGGGTTTTACTGTATTTCATAGGGCGCCCGCTATTCTGCCTGGTGTAGCCACCAGCAATTTCCTTTATCTCTGCCAGTCTTTTTTGCATAATTGAACCACGTTTATTCCTGGGACATCCATACTTATTTTTGCAGCCTTCTTATTGATCCAGTTTGAATAAATTAAAGCACAGTGAGCAGGAGGAGAAGAGACTAAGAGGATATTATCAAAACGAAAGAATTGACCCCATCTCCATCTTACCCGTATCCAGTTCGCAGATAAGGCATAGGCTAATACAACGCAAGCGTAGCAGCCATGTAAGTACCGATTTGTAATATCCTTTAGAATTATAATTATTAATAAAAAAAATATTGACAATAAAACTGAGATAAGATATATTTCTGCATACATCAATTGGGTTGAATGTATCTAATCCTTTATTCATTAAAAGCTTAAAGCTAAGGGAAAAGGGATGGCAGGCTGTCCCGTTATTTTCTTATTCAAAGTGTAACAATGCCTTCATAATTTTGTAAAGAGAGGCATTTAAAATTAATGAATTTAAAAACGATGGAGCACAAAGTTGAAGAGGGAGTAGGGCCGAAAGAAAGGCCAAAGAAGGAGGAGAAGGGAAAATAGAACCGTCCCATTTCTTATATGCTTTTGGCGATTTTTTGAGGAACATAGAGAGGGAGGGACTGACGAATGAAGGATGTGGTAAAAATCCAAGATTCAAAAGATAGTTCAGAATCGACAGCTTCTTCTCATTCTTTAAAAATTATTGCCCAATTAAGTGGACTACTGGTTGTGGTTATAGCCGCAATCGCACTGATAGGTTGGCTTACAGGTTTGCGCCAGCTTGCCAATATTCGTTCCGGTTACATCCCGATGTCGCCAAATACTGCCCTTTCCTTTATCAGCCTCGGTCTTTCACTCTATATTTTTGTTTTTAAAAAAACATGGAGTTACTGGTTTATCAGGTTATGCACTATTCTTGTTATCATTATTGCCGCCTTCAGGCTCATTGAATTTTCTTCGGACATTGATCTGAAAGTTGATTTCTGGTTTTTTTATTTTCCAGGCGAGTCGCTTGGATTCGCACCTGTAGGCAAAATGGCTCTGCCTACATCCATTAATTTTCTTCTGGCAGGATTAATACAATTTCTCCTTACCTTTCCACAAAGCAAACAACCTATATATATTTTAGCGAGGCTACTGGCTGTTGCAGAGACTTTAATAGGATTAATCTTTATTTTGGGATATGTTTACAGAGCCCCCTTACTCTATGGCGGAACCGCAATACCAATGGCCCTTAACACGGCATTTAATTTTGTCTGTTTAGGCATGGGTTTTATTATCGTCATTGTCATCCATGATTTAAAGGAACGTAAAGAAAAAGAGGATGCCTTGAAAAGTCTGAATAAGGGATTAGAAAATTATACGGAACAACTTCAATATGTAAACAAAGAACTCGAGGCATTTTCCTATTCCGTCTCCCATGATCTGCGGGCGCCGCTGCGGGCGATTGACGGCTTTTCGCGTATAATGATAGAGGACTACTATGACAGGCTCGATGACGAAGGCAAAAGGCTGCTGAATATAATCAGGGGCAATACCCTGCAAATGGGGAAACTGATTGACGATCTCCTTTCATTCTCCAGGGACGGTCGTAAAGAACTGAAGATATCCGAGGTCAATATGGAGGAACTTGCGAGGAGCGTATTCGATGAACTTAAATCTACAGCCGCAGGCAGTGATGTGCATTTTGAGGCAAAGGCGCTCCCGCATGTTTATGGCGACCGCTCGATGATCCGCCAGGTGTGGGTCAATCTCTTTTCGAACGCCCTGAAGTTTACCCGCAGCCGGCAACAGCCTTCTATCGAGATAGGATCGCTTTCAGGGGAAAAGGAGAGCATCTACTATGTCAAAGACAACGGCGTTGGATTTGATATGCAGTATGCGGATAAGCTGTTCGGTGTCTTCCAAAGATTACACAGCCCGGAGGAGTTTGAAGGCACAGGCGTTGGGCTTGCCATTGTCCAGCGTGTCATACATCGGCATAGTGGACATGTATGGGCGGAAGGAAAAGTAGGCGAGGGTGCAATATTTTACTTTACACTGCCCGTGATTCGTGAATCGAGTATTGTGAATTGAGTCACGAACTACGAGAAAGGAAGGAAATGCTATGGTTGCCGTAAGCGAAGTTGAAATCCTTTTGGTAGAGGACAACCCCAACGATGTTGAGCTTACCCTCAGGGCTCTGAGGAAACACAATCTGACGAATAAGGTGTTTGTTGTCAAGGATGGGGCGGAGGCATTGGAGTATATTTTCGCCGCCGGCGCTTATGCCGAGCGGAACATCCGTGAGCACCCGAGAGTGATATTCCTCGATCTGAAGCTGCCGAAGGTGGACGGGTTGGAGATTCTACGCAGGATTCGATCCGATGAGCGGACAAAGACTATCCCCGTTGTTGTCCTTACATCTTCGCGGGAAGAGCGTGACATTATAGAAAGCTATAGGCTCGGCGTGAACAGTTATGTTGTCAAGCCGGTGAATTTTGAGAAGTTTGTCGAGGCGGTCACGGAGTTGGGACTCTACTGGATGGTTTTGAATCAACCGCCGGTGCGAAATGAGTAAATCGGCTGCTTGCTGAATGAATTGGAGATGAACATGGAAAGAGGACTTCGCATATTGATCCTTGAAGATGCTCCTGCAGATGCCGAGATGATTGAGCGAGAACTTCAAAAGGCAGGAATTGCATTCTCATCGAGGCGTGTGGAAACGAGAGAGGATTTTGTTAAGGGGCTTGACGAGCTTATCCCTGATTTAATCTTAGCCGATCAAAAACTTCCGGCCTTTGACGGCCTTTCTGCATTGAAAATCGTTAAGGAAAGGTGTCCTGATGTGCCGTTTGTTTTTGTCACGGGTTCGATGGGGGAGGAATGGACAGTTGAAACGCTCAAAAAGGGCGCAACGGATTATATCATTAAAGACAGGCTATACAGGCTTGCGCCAGTAGTCCAGCGGGCATTAAAAGAGGCTGAAGAGCAAAAAGAGCGCAGGAGATTGGAAAACGAGTTGAAAGAGAGCGAGGAACTCTTTCGGCTGCTATCGGAATCCGCATTAACCGGCGTTTATTTAATACAGGATGGTATTTTCAGATATGTAAATGATGCCCTCGCTTCAATTTTTGGCTATGAGGTTTGGAAGATAATTAATAAGCTTGGACCTATGGATCTGGCATATCCTGAAGACCGTGCCCTTGTAGCTGAGAATATTCGCAGGCGGGTGGGAGGAGAGATCCGCGACATCCTTTATTCCTTCCGGGGACTGCGGAAAGACGGAACAGCCATTCAGGTAGAAGTTCATGGGTCAAGGGTGGAATACAACGGAAAACCGGCTGTTATAGGCACGCTGCTCGACATCACAGAACGCAAGAAGGCTGAAGAAGTGCTGAGGAGATACAGCAAGGACCTTGAGGAGGATGTCCGGGAAAGGACAAGGGAGCTTAACGAGGCGCGACATGCGGCAGAGGCTGCAACAAAAGCAAAATCCGATTTTCTTGCCAATATGAGCCATGAATTGAGGACGCCCCTCAATTCCATTCTCGGCTTTTCGGAGATTCTCGTAGATGAGTTGTACGGAAAACTCAACGAAAAGCAGCTTGAATATGTGGGGGATATTCACAGCAGCGGCAAGCATCTGCTGAATCTTATCAGCGACATCCTCGACCTCTCCAAAGTGGAATCAGGTAAGATGGAGTTTGAGTTGAGCAGTTTTCCGTTAAAAGACGTGTTTAATGCATCCATCATAATGCTTAAGGAAAAGGCAATCAAGCACAACATAAAACTGAGTCTCGAAATTGAACCCGAAGTGGATGTCATAATCGAAGCCGATGAGAGGAAACTAAAACAGATAATGTTCAATCTCCTGAACAATGCGTTGAAGTTTACGCCGGATGGAGGGAGCGTAATCGTGCAGGTGCGGAAAGTTCCCCACGATTTCATCGAAATTTCGATCTCCGACACCGGTATAGGAATAAAGGCTGAGGCCATGCCTAAGCTTTTTAAAGAATTTTCTCAACTCGAATCAGCATATACAACGGCATATGATGGGACAGGATTGGGACTCGCACTGACCAAGCGGTTGGTCGAGCTGCATGGCGGAAGTATCTGGGCTGAGAGCGAATATGGGAAAGGGAGTAAATTCACATTCGCAATCCCCATAAGACATGAACCCGGAGTGGAAGAGGAGGCTAATGCCTAAAAAGATACTCATAGTGGAAGACAACGAAAAAAACCGCGTATTGATAAGGGATGTCCTGAAGTATTACGGTTACGAGGTCATAGAGGCAGTGAACGGGGAAGAAGGCGTAAAGGCTGCTAAGGAGGAAATGCCCGATTTGATAAGATGCCGGTTATGGACGGCTTTACCGCGATGCAGGCGCTTAAGAGCGATCCTGTTACAAAAGGCATAAAGATAATCGCGCTCACCTCGTTTGCCATGAAAGGCGACAAAGAGAAGATTATGGATGCGGGATTCGATTATTACATAGCGAAGCCCGTGGATACGAGGGAACTTCCGAGGATGATACAGGGGATTCTGCATTGAGGGAGGCTTTATGAGGTTAGGAGGAGTATGCGACCTTGTCAATATTCCATTTGATTCGGCATTGAAACGTTTGCTCTCGAAGGATGACGTTTGCTCACTCCTATACCTTACGAATGCGGCTGTTTTATGTAGGGATGAGGGTAGCCTCAGAAAATTGCTTGCAGAAATCGGCAGGCTGTTCGGCGCCGACTTCTGCATATGCTTTCTCGCAGAAACCCACAACAGCGGCATTGTCGCATCCCTCGATATAGTTAATGTGAGTTTTCCGTCCCGCTGGCTCGAACATTATATTACAAAAAAGTTTTATCATATAGACCCCGTCTTTATAGAAAATTACAAGCATTTCAACGTGCAATATTGGTACAACACATATAGGAAATACGCCTCTCCTCCGGAATTGCTGGAGCATCTCTCCGATTCAGGCATTAAGAACGGATGCTCGTACGGATTTAAACATCACACCGAAGCAAAGGAAAGCCTTTTTTCGTTTTCAGGAGATTCCTTAGAGAATCATCCGCGCACGGAGGTCATTTTGAGATGCGTTATACCGCCTCTCCACCGATCCCTCAACCATATCGTCGAATCCTTCAACACGCCGCCAAAAAGCATACTCACGCCGAGGGAAAAAGATATCATGAAGTGTATAAAAGACGGCAAAACCGACCTCGAAATATCCTCTATTTATAATATCAGCGAATATACCGTGAAGTTCCATTTAAAACACATCCTGCACAAACTGAGAGCTTCCAACAGAACACACGCTGTAGGCATCGTCATGAAGAAAAGATTGATAGATTGATTGACACTAAACCTACCTACTCAAATGAGTAGCTTACAATGCACTCGTGCTATGTGTTATATAACAGTCTGGAAAGGTGGAATATTGAAAATAGTTCGGATATGGACAAGGTGAAATTTCGGGCATGAGAGGAGGGAATGAATGATGAAAAACTGCTGAAGGATCGGTCTATTCCGCCGAATGCATGAAAAAAGCAAAATGGAGACGGCCTGATAGAGAATCAACTAATAGTAAATTACCCAAGAGGAGGAAAACATGACAACAAAGGGAAAGAGAGAGGAAAAATCCAGTTTTAATTTTAAACGCGCAATCGAGCAAGACAATACTCTGGTATTAGAGCTGCTGTACAGCCCGATAAAAACGCTGAAAGAGAGAGACGTAATATGTGACCAAACCATGATAAACAACTTTGAAAAAGTACGTGAAGATGTCCTCAAACGCGCAAAGACTGCATTTATCGAATTGGGGCTGGTAAAGACTGCTACGCAGGGTTGCCAGGGCTGCCAGGGCTGTCAGGGCTGTCAGGGCTGCAGCGCTGAAATAACAACGATGTAAGGTCTGCTTGGGAAGTCAATATTAGGACCGGCGGCATGGAAGATAAATTATCTCTCGTGCCGCCGGCCATGGAGGAATTATGAATATGGAAAAACATGAATCGCCTATTTTGGCACAATGGGACATAACAACCGGCTGTAATTTCTCATGCTCTTTCTGCCTTACAAATAGTGGAAAACGATTAACGGGTGAGTTGGGATTCGAAAAGGCCAAAATTATCGTTGACAAGCTCTATTCGGGGGGGATACTGTTTCTCCGCATATTAGGTGGAGAGCCTTTTTTCAGGAAAGATATAATAAAGGTAATGCATTATGCGGCTAAAAAGGGGATGCTGATTTCATTTAGTACGAATGCCTCTTTAATAACCGAAGATTACGCAAAAATGCTTAAAGAGATCGAACAAAATTTTAATTACTTCCAGATAAGTCTCTATGGAATAGATAAAGAGTCTTATAAGGAAACAACAAAGAGCAGCAACGGTTTCCAATTGGTAAACAACGGCATTAAAAACCTCAAGAAATTTGATTTGAATCCGTATGTTTTCTGGGTTTTGACGGCGGATAATATCAATTATGTCGAGTCCGCGTATCGACTCGCGCAGGATTGGGAGCTGCCCGCTTTAAGGATATCTCCGAAGTTGAATCTTGGAAGGGCGTCGGGAGAGGTTGATTCAAAGCTCTTGAATAATGATTCATATTGGCGAAATGCCATGGACAAATTTTCCAAATTGAACAGTTTGGTTATGAAAAACGGTGCTCCTCAGGTGCAACTGCACGCACGTCCGTTTCTCGGAGAATTTTTACACCTCAAGACCGGCTTGCCCTATTTCTATATAACCTGTAAGGCTGCATCGACAATGGTCTATGTCGATTATAAAGGAGATGCAAGTCCATGTCCATTTGCCGGCTTTATGCCCAGTTCGTATCGCTCCTCCTTCGACTCCCAAGAGAAGATCAGCTTGCTTGAGCATTCTATGGATGAAATATGGCAATCTGAAGTTTTCAAAACCTACAGACGCCTTCAGAATTCTGATGAAAACCCCAATAAAGTATTTAGGAATTGCCCTCATTTAATATCCGGGATTTGCAATCCTTGCATATATACACCATGCACCTGCCGGGATACAATTGAAATGATTAATAAGGCTGTCGCTTGAAAGCTCTACGGGGTCCGGAGGGGTTTTCAGTGGATATCGAATTTCATTTATACATAGCGTCTTAAGTGATTGCGCATAAGCGACGAAGTATCTCATTTGGTTTTTGCCAAATATGGAACTGTTCGGTAACTGCTGTAATAAGAGTTTCAAGCATGGGGAAATAGCGATTGTGAGT
>JAMCVZ010000073.1 GCA_023476565.1 Nitrospirota bacterium | reverse complement strand
GGAGTCTGCCGGACCTCCGAGATATTTTGAAGGTCTCTCCGGTCCGGCAGACAAATGGTATTAATATATCGGAGTTGGACGCGTTGAGAGAGGGACTTGACAGGTTAAATACATATCAGAATAGGGACTGTCCCCGAGACACGCAGAATATGCCAAATGGCATTTTAATTTAATTATCCAGCACTTCTCTCACTTTTCTTAAAAACTCATGGGATGAAACGGGTTTTGAGATAAAGTTAGCGCCTTTTTCAAGAATCCCCTTGCTGTTGATTATATCAGCAGTGTAACCGCTCATAAAAAGCACCTTGATATCAGGTCTTATTTTCCTTATCTCTTCATATACCTCTCTGCCGTTCTTCTTTGGCATTATTACATCCAGGACGAGAAGCTGGATTTTATCTTCATTCTCTTTGAACCGGTTTATGGTGTCCTCTCCATCCCCTGTCTCAATGACTTTATATCCAAAGCATTCAAGCACGTCTTTTGAGAGTTTTCTTACTTCTTTATCATCCTCTGCCACAAGTATTGTCTCTGTGCCGCCCTCCAGTGAGGATAAGGTGATTGGTTGTGTTTCCGCAACCTTTGACCGGATCAAGGGGAGGTATATTTTAAATGTCGTGCCTTTGCATAGTTCACTATAGACATTGATATGGCCATTGTGCTGTTTGATTATCCCATACACTATTGAAAGCCCGAGACCTGTCCCTTTCCCCGGCTCTTTGGTTGTAAAGAATGGCTCGAATATCCTTTCCCTTGTCTTTTCATCCATCCCCGAACCTGTATCTGCAACTGAAATAAGGGCATACTTTCCGGGCCTTCCACAGGCATGGGTCTTCAAATATTCCTCATCTAATTCTACAAGTCCGCTCTCTATGGTTAACAGTCCTCCTTCGGGCATGGCATCCCTTGCGTTTGTGCATAGGTTCATCAGGACCTGCTCTATCTGAGCGCTGTCTGCCATTATTGTCAAGTCCATATCTGCAAATATTGTCTTAAGCTCTATATCCTCTCTTATGAGCCTTAGTAAAAGTTTCTCCACTTTTTTTATGGTCTCATTCAAATTTACCGGTTTCGGATCGATTACCTGTTTCCTGCTGAACGCAAGGATTTGCCGGGTCAGATTCGCCGCCCTCTCTGCTGAGTTGATTACCTGTTCTACATAAGGCATGAGCGGATCGCCTTTCTCCAGCTTCATCTTCAAAAAACTTCCATACCCTGTTATTGTTGTGAGGATATTATTGAAGTCGTGGGCAATGCCTCCTGCAAGCTGACCGACTGCCTCCATTTTCTGAGAATGGCGGAGTTGTTCTTCAAGCTTCTTTCGCTCGGTGATATCTGCGACAAGGCCGTCATAGGCAACAAGACGGCTATGTTGATCGTAGTGTGGGACGGGGGTGTTCTTTACCCAGCGGATTTGACCATTTTTGTGGATAATCCGATGTTCAAGGGGCTCTATGGCTTTGCCTGAGAGTATCCCGGCAGCCTGTTCTACTACGGCTTTCCGGTCTTCTTCATGGACCATTCGATACCAAAGGTAAGGGTCAGCCTCGTATTCTTCCGATGAATAGCCGGTCAGCGCAATGCAGCCAGGGCCATGTGATGTCGCTACTGACCTGCCCTCAACCCGTACCGTATAGATATAGTCTGTTAGTGATGCAACAAGCCGTTTGTAACGGTTCTCGCTCTCACTCTTTGTTGCTTCGCTTTTGCTCAGGGCTTCTTCGTTAGCCCGGATGGAACGGAAATACTTTTCTATACGGAGGACTCCCCCCAGCATCAGGCAGGAAATGACCAGGGCGATCAATTCTGAAATCTCGAAAGACGCTTCCTTGCCGGCAGTCAACAAGGAAACGAATGACACGAGGCGACGTCCGGCCATCAAAACCATTGCCAGAGAAAAGAGAATCCATGCCAGTTTCCGGCCGGTAGTGCGAACCAGGAATAAAGCAAATACAGCAGTTATCAGCTGCAGCCCTATGGACAGCAGAAATATAATGATGGGGATTATGTTATCCTCCGGAATTATATGGGGTTTATTGTAATGTCTGTTCCATATATATTATTTATCGGCGGATTAAGATAACTATTTAGAATTAATACGTTAAGCCTGATAGAGGCTTATATATGGCTTAACCTTGAGCGGTTTTCACCATCACAAGGGGCTTACCAGTACATAGGGGAATCAACCCGAGGGGACTGTCCCTGTTTACCAACAGTAGGTGGTTTACCACAGACGCAGCGAAGCGGAGTCGTAGAACAGGGACTGTCCCCGCCGCGTGCAATGGTGACCTCATGCGCCACTCGACTCCGGGTTCGGATTACAGAATTGTAATCTTTCCGTCATCTTCCTGTCTGAAACAATTTGGTATCTTCATAATTAATGAGACACCTGATGAAGATACCTGTTGTAATCATTATTTTTGCCACAATAACCGCCACAATGACGGGTTGTACAACCTTTCATCCGAAGCCCCTCTCTCCTGACCTGACAGCTTCTGCCTTTGAGTCCCGCACGCTGGACAATCAAGGTCTCAAAGGCTTCCTGGAGAATAACCTCCATCGTGAAATAGCGCCGTGGCCTCCACAGTCATGGGATTTTGAAATGCTCACCCTCGCTGCCTTTTACTACCACCCTGACATGGATGTAGCCAGAGCCGGATGGGGGGTTGCCAGGGCAGGAGTTATCACTGCCGGTGGACGTCCTAATCCAGGTATCGGATTTACGCCTCAATACAATGCAGACACCGCCGGCGGGCTTTCTCCATGGACGCTCGGATTTAACTTAGACATCCCTTTAGAGACTGCCGGCAAGCGCGGCTATCGTATAGCCCGGGCCGAACATATTTCCGAGGCCGCCCGTCTGAACATCGCGGGCGTGGCATGGCAGGTGAGGAGCCGCCTGAGAAGAAACCTCCTCAGCCTTTACAGGGCAGAACAGGCAGAAGCCCTGTTACAGGAACAGCAAAAGGTTCAAGAAAAGATCGTTGGACTGCTGGAACAACGGCTCTCTTTTGGAGAGGCTTCACAGCCTGATGTGACCCTGGCGCATATCTCCCTTGCCCAAACACTTCTCTCCCTGCGTGAGGCGCAAAAACAACGCGCCGGGGCGCAGGTGCAGGTTGCCGATGCCCTGGGCCTGCCGGTTGCCGCCCTCAATAATGTCCATATCTCCTTTGATTTTATAGAACGGATTCCATTGACAAAGAATATTCCTTTAAAGAACCTCAGACAACAGGCACTGATAGGCCGGTCAGATATCCTCGGTGCACTCTCCGAATACGCCGCCGGTGAGTCAGCCCTGCAACTGGAGATTGCAAAACAATATCCTGATATTCACCTTGGACCAGGGTATAAATGGGATCAGGGGGATAACAAGTGGTCTTTAGGGTTTTCCATTTCATTGCCTGTTTTTAATCGCAACCAGGGCCCTATTGCGGGGGCTGAAGCCAGACGAAAAGAAGCTGAAGCCGTGTTTATCGCCCTTCAGTCGCGAATTATCGGAGAGATTGACCGCGCCTTTGCCGGCTATTGCTCTGCCCTCCAAAAGTTAGAGACTGCTGACTCCCTGCAATCAACCAAGAAAAAACAACTTCAATCCATACAGGCGCTGTTCGATGCAGGAGAAACAGACAGGCTCTCTTCTCTCAGCAGCCAATCGGAACTTTACTCCATCGCACTTTTGCAGTTGGATGCATTGGCAAATTCACAACAATCCCTGGGGTTGCTGGAGGATGCTCTTCAGCGGCCTCTCCAACCATTGAAACCCTTTCCAATTGTGCCTGAAACGAATCCCCGGACAAAGGAGACGGGCAAAAATGAAGCTGAATAAAAAATCATTAATGGTCGTCATTGTTCTAATAGGGGTCAGCGCCCTTCTGATCTGGGCATTCATGGGAGGACGCAGGGAAATGGCAAAAGAGCAGGAGCGGGAGCAGCCTGTCAAGGCCCCCTCGCGTGTGTCAATCGTGGATGGGGAGAGTGTTGTGACACTCAGCAGGACTGAAGAGCTCAAAAGCGGGATCGCTGTGGCTCCTCTCCAGCCTGTTTCACACCAAGCAGAAATTAAGGCATATGGAACGGTTATGGAGCTTCAGAACCTTGTTGACCTCTACAATTCTTATGTATCTGCAAAAGCACAGGTGAAAAAGACAGAGGCAAGCCTCGATGCCTCCCGCAGGGAATACGAACGCCTGAAGCCCCTCCATGAAAACAACCGGAATATTTCCGACAAGACCTTCCAGGCTGCTGAGGCGGCGTGGCGCTCAAATGAAGCTGACGCGCATGCTGCACAGGCTGCTGTCCATGCCATAGAGGCGACTCTGCGTCAGAGGTGGGGCGTTGTTATTGCCGGATGGCTAATTGAGAAATCTCCGGCCTTTGCCCGGCTGATACAACAACAGGAGGTACTGCTTCAGACCACACTTCCTCCGGACACGCATCTTGCATCAGCGCCCCGAACCGCAATGGTTCAGACCGCTGACAGCAAGCTCGTATCAGCCAAGCTTGTCTCCCGGTCCCCGCATACGGACCCCCGCATCCAGGGGATGGGTTTTTTCTATGTTGCTTCCACGCAGCCGGGCCTGCTTCCCGGGATGAATGTAATTGTTTATCTGCAGGCGGGTTCCCGGTATCAAGGGGTTGTGGTCCCTGCCCCTGCGGTTGTCTGGCAGCAGGGCAAGGCATGGGTCTATGTGCAAAAGGGAACCGGCCAATTTATCCGGCGCGAAATCTCTACGGAAACACCTGTTAAAGATGGATGGTTTGTATTGAAAGGCATCACAGCAGGCGACCGGATCGTGGTAAAGGGTTCGCAATTGCTCATGTCCGAAGAATCCCGCTCGCAGATTCAGGTGGGTGATTAGGGAATGCTCACAGCGATTGTAAGCTTTTCGCTCCGCTTTCGCGGTGTCATTATTGCACTGTCATGCATACTCGCAGGCTATGGCCTTTACACGCTCTCTCAGGCTAAATACGATGTCTTCCCTGAGTTTGCCCCTCCGCAGGTTGTCATCCAGACCGAAGCGCCGGGACTTTCACCGGAACAGGTGGAAGCGCTGGTCACTCAGCCCATAGAAAACAGTATTAACGGGGTGCCGGGAATAGAATCGCTCCGTTCCGGTTCAATTCAGGGGCTGTCGTTTATCACCGTGACATTTCATCCCGGCAGTGATATCTACCGCGACCGGCAGGTAGTGTCTGAACGCTTATCCACCATTGCCGGGAAATTGCCGCAGGGTGTGAAGGCGCCTGTCATGACCCCTTTGACATCCTCCACAAGCGTTGTGCTGGCGCTGGGATTGACCTCTGATAAGTTATCACCCATGGAACTCAGGACCATTGCCGATTGGACGGTCAAACAGCGCCTTCTCTCTGTTCCAGGTGTCGCCAAGGTGGCGGTTTTCGGTGGAGAGGTAAAACAGTTTCAGATCCAGGTGCGTCCTGACAGGCTGATCAAATATAATCTGGGGATCGGGGATGTGCTGGCTGTAGCCCGCCGTGCCACAGGTATAAGAGGCGCCGGTTTTATCGACGATCAAAATCAGCGCATCATGCTCCAAACCGAAGGGCAATCCCTCACCCCTCAACAACTTGCTCAAACCGTCATTGTACATCAAAACGGAGCCGGCGTGACCTTAGGAGACGTTGCAAGGGTCCTCGAGGCCCCGGAGCCCCCCATTGGCGCGGCAGCAATAATGGGACATCCCGGCGTGCTCTTGATGGTCTCGGCACAATATGGAGCAAACACCCTTGAGGTGACCCAAAAGGTTGAACAGGCATTAAAAGGGCTTCGTCCCACGCTGAGCGCGCAGGGAGTTGCGCTTTATCCTGATATCTTCCGGCCCGCAAACTTTATCCTGACAGCTATCCGCAACATGGAGTCATCCCTGCTGATGGGTGCAGGGCTGGTGGTTATCGTATTGCTTTTATTCCTGTTTAACCTGCGGACCGCTGCTATTTCCGTAACAGCGATACCCTTGTCGTTACTGACGGCAGTAATGGTATTGGAGCGCTTGGGATTCAGCCTTAACACGCTGACCCTGGGAGGACTTGCCATTGCAATCGGCGAGGTGGTGGACGACGCCATCATAGATGTCGAAAACATCCTGCGGCGACTGAGGGAAAATCGTCGCATAGAGAATCCGCGACCGGCCTTCCGGGTCGTGCTGGACGCCTCCCTCGAGGTGCGGAGCGCGGTGGTGTATGCAACGTTTGCAGTGGCAATGGTATTCATTCCCGTGTTGACCATGACCGGTGTGGCAGGACGGTTGTTTTCACCGCTCGGCATCGCTTACATAACCGCTGTTTTAGCTTCTTTGCTCGTGGCCCTCACCGTAACACCGGCCCTCTGTCTCCTGATACTCGGGCGCCGGGCTTTGCAGGAGAAGGAACCGCCGGTTGCGCAATGGTTAAAAGCTAGATACCGTCCCCTGCTGCTGGGGGTCGAACAACATCCGGGAGCGGTGATCGGCGGTGTCGTGCTTTTCACCATAGCAGGACTGGCTGCATTGCCTTTTATCGGCGGCGGGTTCCTGCCGGAGCTCCAGGAGGGGCACTTCATCGTTCACATGTCAGCCGTCCCCGGCACATCGTTACAGGAATCCATGCGATTGGGACGCCAGGTGACCTTTGAGCTCCTGAAAACTCCCTATATTCGCTCTGTTGCCCAGCGGGCAGGAAGGGCGGAAAAAGCTGATGACATCATGGGAACCCAGGACAGCGAATTCGAGGTGGACCTGAAGCCTATGTCCGACCAGCAGGCTGAGTCCGCACAGTCGGATATACGCAGAGTACTTGCACAGTTCCCCGGCGTAAACTTCGCCATTAAGACCTTCCTTACAGAGCGGATCGAGGAAACCCTTTCCGGGTATACCGCTTCCGTGGTCATCAACATCTTCGGAAATGACCTTGATCTGCTGGACAGGAAGGCACGGGAGATTGCCGGGATTCTGAGTAAGATCCCGGGCGCTGCTGATGTTAATATCCAATCCCCGCCCGGAACACCGCAGCTTATAGTCCGGCTGAGGGAAGATGACGTCAAACGCCGGGGTTTTGATCCTGTAGATGTCCTCGATGCCATACAGACCGCCTATCAGGGTGATGTGGTCGGTCAAATATACGACGGCAACAGGGTCTTTGATGTCTCGGTGATACTCGCCCCGGAGAATCGTAAAACAATTGCCGATATCGGGGCATTGCCTCTTCGCAACCCGGCCGGAACCTACGTCAACCTGAAACAGCTTGCCGACATCTATGAAACATCAGGCCGTTATGTGGTGCTGCATCAGGGAGCCGGACGGGTACAGGCCGTAACCTGCAATGTAGCAGGACGGAATATCAATTCCTTTGTCAAACAGGCCGGAAGAGAGATCGGAGCAAGGGTTTCCCTGCCTGCCGGGATGTACCTGGAATTTGGAGGCGCTGCCGCTGCCCAGGCACGGTCCAGGCGTGATCTGCTGGTTCATTCGTTAATAGCGGGGTTGGGGATTATCATGTTATTATCAATCCTGATGAAAAACGCCCGCAATCTGCTGCTGGTATTGGTAAACCTTCCGTTTGCGCTGGTCGGCGGGGTCCTTGCCGTGTTCGCTTCCGGCGGCCTGCTGTCCATCGGCGCCCTGGTCGGCTTTGTGACCCTTTTTGGCATTACACTGCGCAATTCCATCATGATGATCTCGCATTACGAACATCTGGTTTCTATCGAAGGGCTGAGTTGGGGGCCCGAGGCTGCTGTCAGGGGCGCTTCGGAACGGCTCGCGCCCATCCTCATGACCGCCTCGGTTACTGCTCTGGGCCTGCTTCCATTAGCCATCGGCAGCGGGGCCCCGGGCCGGGAGATTGAAGGACCCATGGCAATAGTGATCCTCGGAGGTCTTGTAACCTCTACCGCCCTTAATCTTCTCATACTGCCGGCTCTGGCGCTCAGGTACGGAAAGTTCGAGAAGGAAGGTGAGAAGCCAATCGGAGGCTTGAATGTCACGCAGAGTTAAGTTTTTCGTTGCAGTCCTTTTATCGCTGCTTATCTTGACTGCGAGTCACTTTGCGTGTATGGAGGAGCAGGGCAACTTCCATGCGATTACACCTGGAGAAGCATATAGGTCCGCTCAATTGGATCGAGATGAACTTGAATATTACATCAAAAAGCATAATATCAGGAGTATCCTGAATCTGCGCGGTGAGAACCCGGATGCACAATGGTATACAGAAGAAAAGCAAGTAAGCGCAGAGCATAATGTAATGCATTATGATATCGCCCTGTCAGCATCCAGTGAGCCCAGTCGTGAAGATATTCAAAAGCTTATTAAAATTTTCAAATCAGCGCCCCGTCCTGTATTGATACATTGTCTGGCCGGAGCCGACAGATCAGGTCTGGCGGCGGCGATGTGGAAGGTGGTTGTCGACAAGGAAACGAAGGCAGAGGCAGCAAAGCAGTTATCCATTCTGTACGGGCATCTCCCGATAGGTAAGACATCAGCAATGGACCGTTTTTTCCGGAAATGGAATCCGGCATTGAATTAAGGTATCGGCGAAAACGTCTTTGCGAACTTCTCAAGGAACCGGCGTCATCCCATGCAGCATCGATCAAAAAGAAAGGCCATCTCGACGGAAACTCTCCGAGCTCACTGCTTCCGTTTCCCTCGCCCCCGCGTTTTTTTCAGTGAATCCGCGGTTTCCCTGAGGGCCACTCTGTCTTCTGCATTTTCTTCCTGAGACAGTATCATGTCCGCTACCCTGGAGGCGCAACTGCATATCCTGTCATCCATGCCGATCATCTCGTCGCTTATTTTCTTGAACTTGCGTGACTTCAAGGCGATCACCTCTCTTTTATGCTTTCGATAATTTCCTGTAGATGTCGCGTATCTTCCTGAGATTCCTCTTCAGCAAAAAAGCCATCATCTGCGTCATAACTTTTCCCCCGTGGGCGTTCTTTATCTCCCCGGCGTCGAGCCTGCCTGCCCTCTTCCTCCACCTGCCGATTATCTCGAAGCCCTCTTCCGTCTCGAAGCCGAGGTTGTCCGTCTGCACCGCCATCACCATGGCCCTGTTGATCAAGTCATAATGCTTTAACAATCCTGTCTCGCCCTTGGAGAGCTTCTGAAAATTACTGATGTCTACAACTTCAGTCTTCGTCCATGGAGGTATTACCTTGTGTCGTTCGCTCTTCTTTCCATTGAGGTAATCTTTCAGCGCATTATCAAAAAAATTGGTGCTTATCTCACCCATGCCGAGCACATTGATGCAGAAATGCTCCTCAACGCCGAGTATCCTGCTGCAGAGCGCGAAGTATTCCTCTTTCGAGCATTCGCCGAACTGCCCCATGTAGCCCCCGCCGTCGCATACCCTGCTGCCTTCGGGCAGGGCGAAACGGATTCCCTCCTCATCGCAGGCGTTGAAGAAAAAGATGAACCCCGATGATGAGCCGATCAGGGCAATGGGCTCGCCCGACCTTTCCGCTTCGATCAGCGATTTCAATAACAACTCCACGTTCAGGCCGAAGGGTGTAATGAGATAAGCGCTTTCCGGGGCGCCGAATTCAGTCCTTACCCTTTCGAGTCCTATCGCCATACCCATGCCGGGAGCCATCCTGGGAGAAGGGGTCATCAGGAGGATTTTTATCCTCTCGATACCGGGGAAGACATACTCCTTAGTCAGGAGCCCGTTGGCGGCGTTGATCAGGTCAACCGCCCCTTTGTCACGGTAAATCCTGCCCTTTCTCCTGGGGTCAGTCGTCCCGCTCGTAAAATACGCGTGTTCGGCCCTTTCCACGGGAAAGGAGGTCAGGGCGAACTCTTTAAAAGCGAGCGAAGGGACCGCGGGTATCTCCTGCCATGTGCTCACAGAGCCGGGCGAGACCCCTTTCCTTTTGCAATACTCTCTATACGGCTTAATGGTCTGATACTGCAGCTCAAACTCCCGCAGGGCCAGTGCGTTGAAGCGCCCTTCATCCTGATTATCGAGACCTTTACTCACAAAGTCCAGGATATCCTGATCCAGTTGTTTTACAAAATCCGATTCCAAAGAATAATCCGTCATGCTCAAACACCTTTCACTTATTTCAAAAGGGAATAAATTTCCCCGAGTCTGGACAATTTGCGGCGCATGAAGAAGTCCATTACCTTCGTGGCCGCTCTTCCACCGGGGTGCTGCGGCGAACGGTCAATGCCCGCTGCCCCGATATGTTTATCCCACTTGCCTACGACCTCAAAACCGCCTTCTGTTTCAAAGCCCATCTTGTCGGTTTGCACGGGAAACGCCATGGCGCGGTTGGTGAGGTCATAGAGCCGGAGCAGCCCGGGTTTGCCTTTCGGCAGTCGTTTGAAATCACAGGGGTCTACCGCGATAACTCTCGTCCAGGGCGGCGTTTCCTTGCATCTCTCCTTCACCAGGCCCGAAAGCGAATTCCTCAGGACATTGTCGAAATAGACGGTGCTGCTCTCGCAGAGCCACAGGGCGTTGACGCAGAAGTGCTCCTCTACCCCGAATATCTTTCCGCACTTTCCGAAATACTCCTCCTTCGTGCGTTTCGTATATCTTCCCATGTAGCCGCCGCTGTCTCCTATTCTGCTCCCTTCAGGAAGAACGAACCTTATCCCTTCTCTTTCGCAGGCATCGAGGAAATAATCGATCACAAACGTGGCGCCGATTAAAGCTACAGGCTGCCGGCTTTTCTCGGCATGCCTTAATCCCCTCACTAACGCCTTGAGTTCAAGCCCCCTGAAAGAAATGAGGAACCGGCTCTCCGGCGTTCCAAAGCGCCGGCTCAACCGTTTCAAACCGCTCGCCATCACCATCCCGGGCGCCATGAGGGGAATAGGGACAGCAAGAAGCATTTTTATCCTCTCGATGTCCGGAAACAGAAATGTCTTTGCGAGCAGGTTATTAACTGTGGAGGACAACACAACAGTATCTTTATCCGGGAAAATCGGCCCTCTTTTCCTTTCAAGCTCGACCACGCCGCTCGCAGAGGAAAGCCCTCCGGCAGCGTGCATCGGGAATGAAGCAACAGCGGGAATCTCCTCCCAGCGGTTTATGGTTCCGGGAGAAAGGTTTTTCCTTTTGCAATAATCCCTGTACGGCGTGCTGGCGCGATAGAGGAGCTCGAATTCCCTGAGAGCCAGTTCATGAAACCGTTCCTCGCTCCGGCTCCCAAGGCCTCTGTGGACGAACTCCATGACATCACTGTCAAGCCGTTTCACGAACTTTGGATCAAAAGAATGATTATCCATTTCCCGCTCTCCGCATGACCTCAATTGAACGTGTAACTGTATGCCAGGTATGTGCCTGCAAGGGAAAGGGCGCCTAAAAAAACATGCTTTACAATGAGAGCCCTCTTCTTAATCGTCGCCGCGGTTTCATTTTCTCCATCCCTGTAATAGATGGACCGGAATACCCCGGTGATGACAACGACCAGCAGGGATACGATGCCGAGGACGAAAAAAAATTTCATCAGGTCTTTCATCGTTTCCGCGGAAGCCTGGGGCGCCTTCCGCTCCAGCAGGTAGATTGTCAGCAGGGCGCTGCACCACAGCCCCGTAAAGAGATCGTGCACGAAGTTGTTTATGATGATCAGCCAGGTCTTCATCCCGTTACTTCAGATACTCCGAGTGGATCGTGGCCGTCAAAGAAGGAATAACAAAAAGCGTGAAAACAGATACGATAACGCAAGCCACCAGGAACCAGGAAGACTTCTCCCCGTGCCATCTGAAGAATCTCCTCAGGTGAAGGTATATCCCCATGAACAGCCATGTAATCAGCGACCAGATCTCGATCGTGTCCCACCCCCAGTACCTGCCCCAGGCCTGGTCGGCCCAGATGGCGCCTGTCACGATCATGATAGTCCATGAGATGAACCCGAAGCCGATAAACTTATAGCTGTAGTTGTCGATCACTTCGAGAGACGGCAATCTCCTGTAAAATTCAGTTTCCGTCTTTTTCCTCTTCAATAAATACAGTATCGCGGTGCTTAATGAGATTAAAATAGCTCCCATGGCAACGATGGTGGAGGTGATGTGGATAACGAACCATATGCCGTGAAAGGTCGGCGGCGGTTTCATGATCCCCTCTTTTGAGTAAAGCCCCGTCTCTATGCCCGCGCGTCCGTGTTCCAATGCATAGCCGATGAAGTTCCCCAGCCACTGGTTGTATACGAGGCCGAGGACCATCATGAGAAGGCAGGTGGGCAGCACCACAAACCCGATGCCCCTCAGCCTGGGCACTTTGTAGCTGAAGAACAGGAACATCGCCATCGCCACCCATACGATGGACGAGAACGACTCAGCCTTCTGCAAATAAGGCCCGTGGCCTACTGCATACCATCTTACACCCAAGGCAATGGTATGGGTGATCAATCCGATCAATGCGAGCCATAATGCGATCTTTACGGCCTTCTCTCTTCTGGATGCCACATAATCCACGAAGAATATCAAAGAGAAGAGATAGAAAGAAAGGGCTATCCAGTGAAAAATTACCTCGTATTTAAGCAGTTGCATGGTTTCCATGTTTTTCCAATACCTTTCCGATCGTTTCAGCCATTTCCTTGAATTCTTCAGAAAAAATGGCCTGATATGTTTTGGCCCTGCCGCCCATAGACACGCGGATACCGCCTTCATCTTCGGCAATTTTCACGTGTACCTCTTTGTAAGGCGCCGCGAATATCATGATCGCCCCCAGGGTGCTCAAGGCAAAACCGGAATACACGAGGGGCATTCCATAATTTGCGGTAAAGTACAGTCCTGTCCAGTAATGGAGCTGGGCAAAGGTCAGGGTATCATTATCAAACAGCATCCTTTGGTTTAACAAAACCATCCCTTTGAATCTCGGCTCTCCCTTCTCCGTAACAGTCAGGTCTACGCCCGGAAGAGTTGCATAAAGAGAGGGCGCTGTCAAGTC
Source organism: Nitrospirota bacterium (assembly GCA_023476565.1). Classification (GTDB taxonomy): domain Bacteria; phylum Nitrospirota; class Thermodesulfovibrionia; order Thermodesulfovibrionales; family Dissulfurispiraceae; genus JAMCVZ01. The sequence goes on along the minus strand of JAMCVZ010000073.1, from coordinate 41,176 downwards.
GGGATAAAACTTCATATCAAAAATATAAGCGGTTGCAGGGAAGTCCGTCCTGCCCGCAAAGGGCTTGCCTTTTTTGTCCGGGGCATCCAATAAAAAATGTGTGATAACCGGCCCTTTGCCCTCCCTTTCCAGGATAAGCCCCAGGCTGTACCCGTAATATTCGGATTGATAAATCTTGACACCCCGAAACTCGATGGGGCTGCGAAGCGAGAGGGGGAACTCCCTGCTTTCACCTTTGTCGTCGGTAATAATCAGACTGCTCTCCAGTTCCCTGACCTTGCCGTTTTCCCAGTATGCGGGAGCAAACGTGTCGAGATGCACCTGGAAGCCCGGACGGAAATCCTCAGCAAAAACCCCCAATCTTTTTGTCCGCCATTCTTCATCCCTGCCCTGAAAGGTGTCCGTTTGGATCAGTTGAACGAACCCCCTTTTTTGAAAGGCAAGGCCGTAAAGGGCCGCAATGATGACAATGAGCAGTCCCGTATGAAACATTACCCCGCCCCACCGGCCTGTTCTGTTCTTTCCGAAAGCAAAATACCCGCTTCCCTCACTTGCCGGATAGGGCCGGTATCCCCGATCTTTGAAAATCCTCTTTATTTCATCGCCTGCTCTCCCCGCCTCCAACTGCGGATTCCGCACTGCTTCAAAACTAAGGTAGTCTTTGAAAGAGCTGCCCGTGATCTCCTTCCGGATAAACTTCCCGGATTTCATCAGCGCCTTTGTCTGATAAAAAACGGAGAGGGCCAGGCTTAAAGCGACAAGGGCCGTAAGAATTAAAAACCAGACAGAGGTAAAAACCTGATTGAGTTGCAAGAGCTCAATCACATAGTAGACTTTCGGGCTGCCTGCCTTCCACGCTTCGAAGAACCGGGGAGGTCTCTCTGTAAGCTGGGGAACGGTTGAGCCGATTACGCAAAAGACACCTACAGCGCAGATTAATGCAATTACAGTCTTGGGGGAAAGCAGAACCCTCTTGAACAGCTCTAACCGGAAACGAATCACTTAATCCCGCGTCGTAACCACTTTTTCACCACACCGGTAAGGATACGGCGCTGCCAGAGCAGCATGCCCGGCAATACGGTTGCAAGATGGTAAGGCATAAATTGGCGGTCTGTTACAGGCAGGTGCAGAACGTAACGCTCTATCGCATAAACACCCCACATCCCCAGCCCCAGGAGCACCAGCGCCGCTCCAAAAGTCTCTACCCGGTTTTTATTGTGTCGTCCATCACTTATCATAATGACACCGCAACAATCTTTTTAACATCTCCAATCCTTGTAAAACCCTCTCTTTTTCAAGTTACGGGTCAGCCCCCGAGACAGGACTGTTATGAGTCCAACTGCCGCAACTCTGCGTCTGGCAATTTGACGAATAATAACTGGTAGGCCCTGCTGCCTTTTTAAACCCGAGCAATTGGGCGGTATTGCCGTTGTAATTGTACGGTGCAACATCCGAATAATATGCAATGAGCCTCGACCTCTTTGAGCCGTGGGGGACCGCCACATGGCAGGTGACGCACGGTTTATTCTGGTGATTGTATTTCCCATGCACATTATTTATAAAGCTGCTGCCGCCGCCCCAGCCGCCTCCGCCGCCCCACCTGCCTCCCCCGCCACCGGCCCCGCTTTTTATAGGGTGGCAGTTTGTACAAAACAGATTGGAATCGATATTGCTTAAAGTATATAATGTGCCTGATGCATTCGCAGGCCAGTATTGCCCTGTTCCTGCGAGCATATATTGTCGTACTGATCCGTGCGGTCCTTTTGCGCCTCCCGATAACTCATTATCCGCGCCGTGGCAATCAGAGCAATACATGGTCTGATTGCCCATGTTTCCGGCTACATTCCACGGCGCCGACATCTGTGCTGCAGTTAAAGCTTTTGGTGCGTATGACCCTGTCAGGTTGTTGAGCGTAACAATGACCGGATGTGCGGATTTATTGTTCGGGTTGAACTCCCACGCCTGGTCTGTGATAGGCGAACCCGACGGACCCGTGATTGACGATACCGGGCTTGCCTGCGCACCGAGTCCATAGTAGGAGTGACATTTAAAACATATCTGGTACTCATACTGCGCGCCGTTCGGATAGGTGGGAGGTCTTCTGACGGTAAAAGATGTCAGTTGCGTCCAGATGGACGGCCACGACGCAGGATCTACGCCCACGACATAATGCTGCATATCGGATACGGGTCCGGGCAAGCCGGTTGTTACCGGAGAGACGTGGATATTTCCCTTTGCGCCCGTATGCGGGTTGTGGCAATCGACGCATTCGGCATGGCGGTTTGCAGGTCCGAAACTGCTGCCTCCTTCGGACTGGCCCGTTTCCGGAAGCGTATGCCGGTCGTTATACACATGAACCGGATGGGCATAGGTCTTGTTTAATTGCGCGTTCACGTTCGGCACCCCGCTTATCGATCCGTCGTGACATCCCTCGCAGCCGCCCATGCCATAGGCAGGGCTGTCTCCAGTCTTTGAATCCCGGGAAATAAGCATTCGCGGTATAACGCCCTTCCCGTCGTTATACCCATGCGGATTATGGCAATTGATGCAATTGCCCGCGTCATTATACGGGGGGAGAGGCGTATGAGCCCAGACCATACTGCTGCTTGAATAATGAGCGGATACATTGTATTTTGCCTTTCCCTGGTAAAACCCGTAGCGCCCGTATCCTGTCGGCATGCCGCCCAAAGAGAACGTCTCATGGCACGCAAAGCAGAGCTCATTTTTATTTGCCCCGAAGTCTGATCTGAAAAGGGCATAAGACATCGCCCCTTCCGACAGAGGAGGCGTTGGCTCTGCGCCCCCGACACTCGCATGCTGCTCATGGCAGTGGCCGCAATGGCCTTTCGGATATGCGCCTGTTGCATCAGGATATGGGGAGCCTGTAACCGCAGAGCGGTCAACCCCGCCAGTGCTGTTGCCGTGTGCGGTGGAAGTGTAAGTGCCGCTCCCTGCACTATCCGGATACAAGGCGAAGAGAAAAAGCACACCTGCACACAGGAATATTGCAACTGCTGCAAAATAAAACCGGCAATGCATGTACACGCCCGTATATATTTTAAAAAAGGAAGAACTCTTAAGTCTGTCTGTCTGTCTACGCAAGAAGAATGCCAGAGGTTTATTTATCCTTAAAATTGGTTTAGCCATAAATACCCCCCGAATAATCATAGAAAAAATACTGCCGTCATGGAACTTAAGAAAGAATACCATAGATAGAAAAATAAACTCAATAAGGACGGGGCGAATTGAGCCGGGGCAGTAAGGGAACAAAGGTGAAGGCGGGAAAAAGCTTCACCACCTTTGTGGAAATCAGGAATCCGCATAAAATAAGCGTGGTATCTTCAGGGAAGGGGAGCCCCAAGCCCCCGAGGACAAGAAGGACCAGCAATCCGGGATACGGGAAGTGTTCTACGAGCCCTGAAATATCAGACATTCGCTATCTATCGTGCGCTGGGGACTGTCCCTATTTACCAACAGTAGGTGGTTTACCACGGACGAAGCGAAGTCGTAGAATAGGGAATGTCCCCTCACTCAAAGAAGAAAGGGGGTAATAGAAATACCAGGGAAAAGGTTTTTCTATGGTTTCTCAAAAATTGCATATTTCCCGTCCTCTGCATGCAGATGAGCCCCTGAGCCTTCCAATATGCCGCTGTCCTTTGTCTTCATAATGACTATTGTGTGCCCGTTGTTTCCTACAAGGGTCAAGAGCTCGTCCTTACTATTTGCCTTTATTATATTACGTCCTGAATAAAAAACAATGCTCGGGTTATTTATACCGTAAGTAATTATTCTTTCGCCTGAATGCAGTCTTTCCTTTGCATAGAGGCTGTAGCTGTATAATGTGCCCTGGAGATATTGGTTTGCAACAGGCAAGGCATTTGTCGAAAGTATAACCAAAAAAATGATCATAAGGGCCGACATGATGCCATAAACCTGTTTCCTCTTGAAAACAGCATAAAAACCCAGACCCGCCATCGCGAACATTGTTAAAGCCACGGCCGCTGTCCAGTTGAGGCTATGGATATCGATTTTTAGGAGATATCTCCGGGAAATCATAAAGCCAAGGCCCATCAGCGCCGATAGCACCGCCAGGAACCCATTCGAATATTGTTTCCCTCTCTTATCTTCCACGGTCATGCCGGAGGCAATGAGCAGGGATGCAGCAGGGATTGCAGGGAGGATATAATTGGGAAGCTTGGTTGTGGACAGCGAGAAGAAGATGAAAATAAACGCAAACCATACAAGAGCAAACAAATTGAGCGACGGGTGACGGGCGACCTTCTCAGCGGCAAGTGACGGGTTCCCGGATTCTTTTTTATTCCTCACCTCGTTACCCGTTACTGACAACCCGTCACTGTCTTTAAATGCATTCCTGATCCCGGCGGGCAGAAATACAACCCAGGGGAACAGCCCTGCGCCCAGCGCCGGGATGAAATAGTAAACCGGCCCCCGGTGCCCTGAAATAACCCCTGTATATCTCATGAAATGATGTTTTATAAAAAACTGCCGGATGAATTCCTGCCCATGAATAACCGTCTGGGAAACATACCAGGGGAAAGATACAAGAAGGAAAATAATAATCCCTTTTAAACTGAAGGCCCTTTTCACTCCTGCCGGGCCTCCGGTTATGAACAGGTAAACAGTCGCTATGCCGAAAGGAAAGATTATGCCTATCAAGCCCTTGGTGAGAAAAGCGAGAGATGAAAAGAGATAAAACCCGTAGACATACCACCCTTTTTTTCCCAAGCTTACCGACAGGTAAAATGAAAGCAGCGAAAGCGTTATAAGGAGGGTCAGCGCCATGTCCGTCACCGCAGCATGGGAATAGGCGAAGAAGTATCCTGATATGGTCAAGGTAATTGCCGCATACAGGGCATAGCGTTCGCCCCTGAAATACCGCACAAAGAAAAAGACTGCAAGAACGAGGGAAAAGGCAGCGAGCGCTGAGGGGAAGCGTGCGGCGAATTCGTTTTCACCGAACAGCGTATAGGAAGCCGACATCAACCAGTAGAACAGAATCGGTTTATCATAACGGACTTCACCGTTGTAGGTCGGCGTTATCCAGTCACCGCTCCGGACCATCTCCTTTGACGCCTCTGCGAAGACAGCCTCGTCAACATCGAAAAGCGTTACCGAACCGAGCCTGAGAAACGACATAAAGAGGGCAACGCCGATTATAAGAAGGGAAGTTCTTGTCATGATCCCGTTCAAACCGTTACTTTCTATAATACCTCAAAGGCTATCATCAATGAAATGACCGTTACAAAAAACAAACCGAACAGGAAAACAATGTCTGCGACTCTCTCATACAATACCGCTTTTCTCCCGGTTCGCATGGCCATATAAGACAATACGCTCGCGATAAGAAACAGGACTATCGACATCCCAACGAACTTATCAATAACCATATCGACTTTCTTATTCATTTTCCACAGTTTTATGAAGTTGATCAATATGAAGCATAACCCGAGCAGGTTTGAAGACGCCGGCAGGATATGTTTCGATACGTTCTTCCGGTCATTGGAACTTTCGGGCATTGCAGGACCCTCCTCAGTAATAAAACTTTTTTCAATCTTTCCGGCGCTTTGGAAGGGTAAAGCTGAACGTGCTTCCCTTTCCATGAATGCTCTCAACCCATATTCTCCCGCCGTTTGCCTCCACTATGATTTTGACGATCGCCAACCCGAGACCCGAACCCTTTGAGTCCCTGGTCACCCGATAAAATGCATCGAATATATTGGGGATGTGATCCTCCGGAATGCCGATACCCGTATCCGTTATCTGAACAAGGACATCTCTCTCCCTGTTCAAGAGCCTTACGGTTACCGCTCCCCCCTGACCCGTGTATTTTATCGCATTGTCCAGTAAATTGGTAATGACCCTGTCTATTTGCACGGCGTCCGCATTCACCACTGCTGCCGTATCTCCAGGGCTTTCAAAGAAGAGCTTTATATCTTTCCTGTCCGCCTCCATTTTTGCAGCCTCAACGTGCCTCTTTATCGCCGTTGCCGTATCGAACGGAAGGGGGACGGGCTTATACTCCTTTGACTCAAACCTTGAGAATTCAAGGAAATCCGTTATGAACCTCTCCAATACGGCAAGCTCATTGCTTATTAATGCCAAATAGTCGAGCTGCTTTCCCGTGAGGGGTCCTGCCTTGCCTGAAAGCAATCTCAACAAAAATCCCCCTGCTGTTACGACAGGGTTTTTCATATCATGGGCGAACATGGAGAGCATGTACATCCGTTCCCTCTCCAGTTTCCTGGAGAGCTCCCGTTCCTCTGCGAGTCTTAACAGAATATAAACAACTATCAGGAAGATACCCAGCTTCTCTGCAAGGTTCCAGACAGGAATAATTATATGAGGATAAGAGGGTTTCGCTGTCATATCGACGAAAACCCACATAAGGGCGCTTGCAACGGATATCAGGATGCCTGCCGACCTCCCAACAAACCAGGTAACAAAAATAACGGGGACGAGATAGAATACCAGGGAAGAAAAGAGAGGCCCTGTCAGGTAATTAATGCCCCCTATCAGTATAACAAGTACAAATCCCAGGGCCGTTAAGAGCGGTTTTGATTGTTTAGCGAAGATTTCCGTAATGCTCATAACCCGAACCTTCTGAATAAATAATATTTAGGGAAATCGATGCCGAGGGTGAAGAGAACCGAGAATCCCAGGACAACGAGCACCTGATACAGGGTGAGGGATGGGACAAAGATACCGTAGACGCCCAACAGTGCAAAACCTATTATGGTCGCTGCGCTCAGGATAAGCAATTCCCTGCCCGGAAATGAGGACCAGAAGTGCCTCCTCTCCCTTACGATCAATACCCTGAACTGACTGTTGAATATCAGGTTCAGCATTACCATGGTGCGCAGCTTCTCCCATTCCAGGTGAAAATATTTCATGCCCGTCAGGATCACGAGCAGGCCTTCCACAACCAGGAGCATACCGGGAATGAGCGATGCCAGGGTGATGTTCTTCACATTCCATGTGTTCGGGTTAGGCGTATGCTTTACATTGTCGGTTGCCAGGGACATGGTTACGAAATCGTTTGCAAACACAAGCAGCGACATCCCGAGGAGAGAGAGCACGATTTCATGGAGCCAGAAAAAGCTCAGGGTCAGCAGGCCGACGAATTCTATAACCTTCGTAACCTTATTTATGACCCACGTCAGCATCCGCTGATAGGTCTGCCTGCTTATCTTTACCGCATCAATGATCACACCCATGCCCGGTTCGGTCAGTACCACGCTCGCGGAGGCCTTTGCCACATCGGTAGAATTGCTCATCGCTATCCCCATCTCCGCCTGCTTCAGCGCCGGGGCATCGTTCACGCCGTCTCCGGTCATCCCTACCATGTGCCCCCTGGATTGCAGGAGTGTCACGACTTTGTACTTGTCCTCGGGATATATCTCGGCAAACCCGTCGCACTCAACGACAACCTTCACCCGCTCCTCTTCGCTCAAGCCCTCGATATCCGCCATCCGGATAATATTGCCGCCGATCCCCGCCTGACGGGCTATCTCTTGAGCTATGGCCATATTATCGCCGGTAAGCATTATCGGTTTTATTCCCAGCTTTCGCGCCTGTTCTATCATGCTTTTCGAGTCCGGCCTGGGCGGGTCGGCCAGCGGCAGCAATCCCGCAAGTTTAAGGTTATCCAGGTCGTCGCCTTCCGACCTGGCGACTGCTATCGTCCTGTACCCTTTCCGGGAAAACTCCTCTATTATCCGGCCTGCCTTCTCTATAGTCTCTTTATCGCTTCCCCGGCACAGAGCCATGACTACCTGGGCTGCGCCTTTAATTGTTTTAAAGCGCCCTCCGCCGGCTTCGACAACCGCCTCTGTTCTCTTGATCGACGGATTAAAGGGTGTATATGAGATCTGTTTGTATGCACTAAGCTCAACTCCCGTATTTTTAGCGTATCCGATAACCGCGAGGTCTATGATGTCCATGCCCTCATCTCGTGATGCCAGGGCGGCTGTGGTGACAACGTCCTCTTTCGTATATCCGGAGAACGGGATGCTCTCGGCAACCGATAATCTGTTCTGCGTTATCGTACCTGTCTTATCGAAGCAGAGGACGTCTATCGAGGCGGCATCCTCGATCGAATCGAGCCTGGTCACCAGCGCCCCTTTTTTTGCAAGCTCCATTGCCCCGACGGATTGGACTATGGTGAGAACGGCCGGAAGGGCTACGGGAACCGCGCCCATCAGGAAGATTACCGCGAAGGTCAGTACCAGCAGTATACCTGAATTCATCACCAGCGCATAGAGTGAAACTAAAACCGATGCGGCTATACCAAGATACATCATATACCTGACTACAGTCATCATTACTTCCTCTTGATGGGACTTCGGCTTTGCTGTTTTGACTAATTCCGCTGTTTTGCCGAAGTAAGTATTCACGCCGGTATTGACTACCGCGCACCTGGCCTCTCCACGACTCACTACGGAACTCGAGTAGATTATGTCCGCCTGGCGTGTCTCTGCAGGCAGGGACTCCCCGGTCAGGGCAGACTGATCAACTGAAAGCTCGCCGCTCACCATCACGGCATCGGCCGGCACGATATCGCCGAGTCTGACGGCGATGATGTCTCCGGGCACGATCTCCTTCGCCTCCTTCATTCCCCACTTCCCGTCCCGTAATACCTTCGCTTTTATCGCCAGCTTTTTCTTGAGGAGCTCGACCGCTTTTTGCGAACCGCGGGAATGCATGTGGCCTATGACGGCGTTTACCGTGAGCAGCGCAAAGATAATTATCCCTTCAAGGTAATGCCTCAATATGAACGAGAGCCCCATCGCCAGCTCCAGCAGCCACGGCATGGGCCCCCAGTAGCGCAGCAGAAAATCGAGAAAGGGATTCTTCTTTCTCTCTGTTATTTCGTTATATCCGAATACCTCAAGGCGCCTCATAGCTTCAGATTCCTTAAGACCATCCATAGATGTCTCCAGGAATTCAAGGGACTCCTCCAGGGAGATTTTTTTATACCCGGATGTACTTCTGACTTTCAAATCCACAACAGACCTCCCTCTATCTTCTTTGCACTAGTCATCTCAAAACCGGTTCCCCATTTTATTGTTTTACCTTAATCTATTTTTTTGTAAGGTCTCTCTTCATTTTTTCAAAATCCTCTTTGGTTATCTCTCCTTTCGCATATCGTCTCTTGAGAACATGAAGCGGGGATTCGCCATAAGTTCCCTTTCTTCTGCTGGCGACAACGAGATTTACAAGATGGGCAATCCCCAGGATGATCAATACCGAGAAGATGATTATAAACAGCCAACCGAACTCCATTCCCCGTTCATAAATTCGCCAGTGCATAACCTTTGCCTCCTTAAACTATCAATAATAAAGCAATACTTGGACATTTGAAATCATACGTTCTCCTTGATATTAATATTCTTCGCATTTAATTTGAAAATAATTCAACTCGTGATCGCAGGAAGGACATTTCTCAGGCGGGGCTTCGCCTTCATGGATATAGCCGCATTTCCTGCAGACCCAGTAGGCCTTTTTGTCTTTCTTGAACACCGAGTTGCCTTCGACCTCTTTCAATAACTTTTTATATCTTTCTTCATGATGTTCCTCTGCCCTGGCGATTGCCCTCAAGCGTCCGGCAATTTCAGGGAAACCCTCTTCCTCGGCGATATCGGCGAATCCGGGATACATCCGGGCATATTCATAGTGTTCTCCCGCAATTGCCGCCTTGAGGTTCCCGGCGGTGCTTCCAAGAGCCGTGGGCGCCGCTGCTTCAACAATTATTTCGCTTAAGTCCTCTTTGCTCTTCTTCTTCAGCTCATTGATCAACCTGAACAGCCACTTGGCATGTTCTCTTTCGTTGTCCGCCGTGACAAGGAAAATCTCCGAAATCTGGTCGAAGCCCTCTTGCTGCGCTATTTTTGCATAGAATGTGTACCGGTTTCTCGCCTGGCTTTCGCCGATGAACGCCTTTGTGAGATTCTCAATCGTCTTTTGCATGATTCCTCCTCATTTTTTAGAAGTTTGTTAACCTGAAATGGACTTTTGCGTCCTCCCGAGTCTAAAGAAATCTATAACACTCACTCTCCTCCTTTTCTTCCAGTAAGATCATTGCCTTCTTTTATCATTAATAATTTTTACCAGGCCCCAGCGGACCTCTTCCGGCAGGGTACTAAATGGAGACATCACAGTTCCTATATAACCGTTTGTAATGACATCAAAGGCCCGTTTAGGCGATAAGCTGTACATAGTAAAATCCGGAGGCGGCGGCTGGAAACCTTTTGAAGGCGCTGAACCCCTGCCGTCCATTCCATGACATTGAGAGCAGGTTTCATTATAAATTTTTTGGGCCTGCCGCAATGCTGCGTCAGAGACTGACGCAGGAATGGGTTCGGGTAAACTTAAAACATGATATTTTTTATCCAGATAGTCGATTAAGCCGTCTAATTTATATTTATCAAAAACAGTAAAGTAAGGCATGGCGGAGCCGGGAACACCTCCGGCAAGAATTGTGTGAAGATAGCGACGGGTCGTTCTGACGGCAGATATGTCTTCAGGAGGGATTGCAAGATTTTTTGCTTCTGCTCCGTTACCATCCGCCTTTTCGCCGTGGCAAAAAGCACAGCTTCTTACATAGATCGTCTCTCCATTATCATAGACGATATTCATATCGGATTGATATTTGTCAAGGGCTTCCCGGTTATAGGGCTGCGCCTTTTTTTGATAAGCCTGAGCGTTGGCCTGCAACTGCTTTTCAAAGGGCATAAATTTCTTATTCTGAATAAATTGCCTTGTTAAAAGCATTGGCACAAGTATGAGCATTAAAAGAGGGGGTACTGTTTTAATATTTAAAGTGTTCTTTTTATCCATGCTGAGATAAATTATCCATAATAATAAAGCGGCGCCGAGGACGCCGGCAAGTAGAGAAGCATTGGTGATGTAATCAGGTTTTTCCAATAAAGAACTGTAGAGCGTTATACCGAGGATAATCTGAAGTAATATCCCGGCAACAATCCATTTAAGCAATGATCTCTTTTCGGTTTCATCTTTTGTTGAGAAGAAATAATGGAATGCCGCCCCGAATACAAGGGCGGCCCCGAGGACATGCAAATACCTGAACAACCAATGGCGCGCCGGCGGACCGCTTAATCGATAACCGTGAGCGATGATAGTCATCCACTGATCGGAATTTTCCGCCGTCACCAGTATTGCAACAAATAGAGCAGGAACTGCAAGAAGAGAAACGAGCGCAATAGTTCCGGATGCCAGATGTAAATAACGATGGACATATAATTTGTGTGCCAGGACATCGAAAGAGAGAAACGCAACCGATAGAAATACAATAAGCAGCATCCAGAAAGGCGCGAGCAGATTAACCCCGGTGAAAAACGGAACGGAAAAACCGACCTGGATTAAAAGTAATGGAGCGACTCCTAACACTACTGCCAGGCTTTTGTGCGCCATGAAAGTTTTTAAAATCCTCTTATCCAGCCGCAATTCGTTCGGCTTTCCGCCCCACTGGGCATCGATGAAATAGTAGACGGAAAGGATGGCCGTCCCTAGCGTCAAAAGGACGAATACCATATGCAGAGTAAAAGAGGTGAAAAGAAGACCCTGCAGCCACTCATCGGGAAGGGGTCTTTCAAGCAGGATATCAAAAAGGCTATTCATTTCTCCCCCCCCCTTAATGGCGCAAAGCGGGAAGACGCCCCTAAAATGATCTTCCCGTTTGCCAATTGATGGAGAAAGCCGGCCATGATCCGCCGTTCCTGGTCTGTTCCTGAAAAAGGCGGCATAAAGGGAACCATGTCTTGCGTATGGCCGAGGATAACAAAAATCCCGTCCTCTGTTCTCCCCTTGACCCTTTCTTTAATATCATTGACGCCGCCTATGGTATGGCACATGGAGCAGTTCTCTGCAAACAGGTATGCGCCCTGGTTTATGGGGTCAGGACCATGAGTAGTCATGTTATACCAGTAGCTGTTTTTCAGCATACCCGCCTTATCCAATAAAGGGACTTCCTTGAGCAGGACCTGGTTGGCATACATGTACCCGGGCAGCAGATAGGGCCCCCTGATAAACTCCCGCACCCGTTCAAATTCCATGACGAAGCTCATAGATACCAAAAGCACGGGGATAATGAGGATCCTCGACAAAAAAACGGCGCCCCTTAGACCAAACAGGGCAAACAGGAATAACATAAATATGCCTGCAGCATTAATTCCATAGAAGATTTCAGGATGCTGAGAGAACCGGGAGGTCAGGACAGAGAAAATCGCGTGTGTTTTAAATGCCGACGGAACAACGGTGAAATACCACCAGGAAAATATACCTGTCGCAGAAAATGAGATGGAAGAAACTTTTCCGAAAAAGCGAAGGGCCTCTTTGCGAAAAGCAGATTCCCTTCGCGTAGCAAAAAGGAATGCCACAGAAAATATAGCGCCCAGCGCAAAGGCCATGCTTACTCTTAATAACAATTGGGGGAGAAAGCTCGGATTGAAAAAAGCAGACCAGAAACTTTTATCCCAGGGCCAGCCGTCGGGGGTAAGCATGAAGCCCAGTATGCCGGTAATCAAAAAGGCGGAAGAAAGGGAAAAAACGATATAGCTTGCGCCGAGATAAATATGCTGTTTTTTCTTCTCACCTGTCCATGTATCCCAGGTAAAGTAGTAGATAAGAATGACGATCACCTCTAACGTGAAGGCTATCCATTCAGCAAACCACGGCCAGAAAAATATCCGGAGCAGAGACCCTATGCCCCTCGGCGACAGGGCGCTGGTAATGAGCCATATGCCGACCCCGGTTATTGCTCCGAGCCCTGTGGTGATGATAATGGTGAATCTCAGAAATTCCTTTGCAAAAGCTTCCCATTCCCTGGAAGACTTCCTGAAGCCGAAGTATTCGCTTATTACGATGAGCGTTATTGCGCCGATAGCCAGCCCGTGGCTGATAATCACATGCGGCACGGCATCCAATGCTATTGTCATGCCGTTGCCTAAATACGGCGTCTGGAAAATGGGGAATTGCATGGATATCTCCTATCACTTTTTGGGTATAAAGCGAGGTCGCGGCCGAGCTGTAACAAACGCCGCTGCATCCAGGGCGTCTTCAGTGGTAAGGTCGGGATTGCCCTTCGGCATATTTTTATAGGAAAAAGCCGCATCTTCTATATCCGCCGGCGCATCCAGGGGCAGAGGGGGATTAAAAACAACAGCGCCCCCTGCTTGTTTTGCTGCAATGCTCTTTTGCGCAACCGTCTCGATTCCCCAGGCATTGCTGAAATCAATAAATTTGCTGAAAAAATAAAAGATGCCTGCTCCGGCTGCGGCGAACACAACGATGGCGACCAGGGCAAATATGAACCTATCGCTTTTCATGAGACCTCCCTGTTCATGGTCATAGCTTCAACCGGCTTATAAAAAAATAAACGGGAAAAGCTGCCATGAGTGAAACTCCCCGTCGGCTTGCCGCGGGGAGTTTCACTTTCCGTGCTATATGTATTTGTTTTTTTTACAGATACTCTATTATCCTGCTGGAGATTTTTGTATCCTTCCCATAGTAAAGAAATCGATAATATACATTAAGGCCCCTGCTGCAAATCCCCATGCAGATACCCAGAATACGGCAAACCACAATCTCATGAAACCCTGGGTCGTCAGATAGTCCATTCCCAGAACCCTCTGGAAATATGTCTGTATAACGCCTGCGACGGCAAGCCCGAGCACCATGATGATCATAAAGAAGTTCATTGTCCAGAAGGCCTTGAAACCAAGCCCCTGATTGAAGACCTTGACCCCCTTTATCTGCGGAAGCGCAAAGTATATCATGGTGAGATTCAGCATGACATAGGCGCCGAAAAAAGCGAAATGGCCGTGCGAGGCGGTGATCTGCGTCCCGTGCGTCCACTGGTTTATCTGGGGAAGCGTATGCGCAAAGCCCCACACCCCTGCTCCGAAGAAGTGCATGACAACACCGCCCACTGCCCAGTAAAGCACCAGTTTATTTTCTATTTCCACCTTTCTTTCCTTTACATCACGGAGGGTGTCAATGACCATGAAGAGTATCGGAAGCGGCTCAAGGGCACTGAAAACCGCTCCAACCCACAACCAGTATTTCGGCGTTCCGATCCAGTAGTAGTGATGTCCTGTGCCGGCCATGCCGGTAAAGAGGACAAGGCCGACCTCTATATAAAGCCATTTTTCGACCAGCTCCCGGTCAACCCCTGTGAGCTTCAAGAGGATAAAGGCCATGATAGAGCCGGTGATGAGCTCCCACGCCCCTTCCACCCACAGGTGGATGACCCACCACCAGTAATAGTATTGCGTTGTCAGGTTTTTCATGAAGAATATTCCGAAGAGGAACAGCAGGGCGAGCATCACGAGTCCACCAAGCAGCACGCCCTGTATGACTGTCCACTCCTTTGTTTTTATCATGGTCATAAAGACATTGAAGAGGAATATCAGGGCGACAACAACAATACCTATCTTGAGAACCGTCGGCTGCTCGAGAAACGGCATGCCCCATGACCAGCCCGCGATATAGCCGATAATCGCGGTGACGCCTATGGCCGCAAAAAGCCAGAGCTGAAGCTGCGCGAGCTTTGGACTGTATATCTCTGTTTTCGCCTCTTCCGGGACTATATAGTAGGTCCCCCCCATAAAGCCGAAAAGGAGCCAGACAACGAGGAGATTTATGTGTATCGCCCTCGCTGTATTGAAGGGAAGAATATTCAGCAGCGGGTCAAAATCCCACACATACTTTGCGCCGGTGATAAGGCCGAAGATCACCTGCAGGCCGAAGAGGAGCGTTGCAACGACAAAATAATTATATGCAATCTTCTGGGATTCGTATTTCATTTCCAAGCCTCCTTATTTCAGCCCGGAAAGATAGTCAACAAGGGCTTCCCTATCTTTCTCCGGGAGCTTCGCATAACTCGGCATAATGGAATCAGGATTATGCGATTTGGGATTTTTAAGCTGCTCTTCTATCCACTCTTTAGTCCGCCTGCCGCCGACCTTTGTGAGGTCAGGTCCTACCTTACCGCCGACACCGTTAATTGTATGGCAGGCCGAACACCCCTGGGCCTTGAATACAGCCTCTCCGGGCTTTTCAGAAGCCGTCGCCGCCGCAGCCGCCACCGGCTTCGGAGGCCAGTTGTTTGTGTCTATCCCGTTCACCCAGCCGAGGAATGCGGTGAGCTCAGTTATCTCCTGATCTGTCAGGTGAAGATTCGGCATTTTCCTGTCTGCCGGCCAGACTTTCTCAGGGTCTTTGAGAAACCTCTTCATCCAGCCGGCGTCCCGGTAACTCATCACTTTCGTAAGGTCAGGCGCATAATATCCCCCTATCCCGAGGATTGTATGGCAGTCGTTGCAGTTATGCTTTTGCCATACCCATTTGCCCGAAGCCACCTGTGCGTCCAGTCTGTCTTCATGGGTTCTCTGCGGGATCTGCGAGAGAGAATTATAGGTGAGTGCAAGCAGGATAACCGCCGAGCTCACCGTGCCCCATATAAATACTGCCTTTGCCTGTGATAGTGTCATGTCGCCTCCTTTCCAGACTATGCCCGGTAATTCATTACTTCCCTTGGTGCTCTCCCTTTTTCATTGCCTATACCAATACAACACCACATAAACCGGCAACCCCTGCAATGCAGATAATAATCGCCTCAAAGCTCATCGTATCCTTATGGTTGGACATCATATGGAGTTTCTTATTACATCCGGCCGACATTCAAGACACACATCACCATAGTAATTATATCACCAGAAGTACTTATCTCAAAGAAGCCGACTTTGCTCGTGTCCCTCTCGCCCCTCCCGAAAAACAAAACAGCCGAACTTCACCTTCGGTTAAGTTCGGCTGTTTTCTCCTGTCCCCCTCAACTTCTTAAGGAAATCATCGTTTGATCGTCACATAAATATATCCTCCATTCCTGTAAACAAGCAGGAGAACACTTTCGGCAGCCCCTATCCTGGAGACAATATCCTCATAGTCTTTTAGCCCCCTTATTGTCCTGCGGTTTATTTCCTGAATAACATCACCTTTCGTAAGTACGTCACGCGCCGGGCTTTCATCGCTAACATTGACAACGATTACGCCTTTTACATCGTCAGGTATGTTCAGGCCTTTCCTTAAATCAGGAGTGAGGTCCTGGACAGACACACCCTTCAGGGCATTTTCATATTCTCCTTTTTTCGGCTCGCCCTTTTTCGCCGGTTTCATCACGGGGAATTCTCCTATGGTCGCGGTAAGCGTTTCCGCCCTGCCCTCTCTGATGATTTTTACCTTCGCGACCTTACCAGGCGCTGTATTTGCAACCGTATTCCTGAGTTTTGCCGGGCTCTCTACGGGCTTTCCGTCGAACTCTACAATGAGATCACCCCGTTTGAACCCGGCCCTTTCAGCAGGGCTGTTCTTCATCACGTCCGTCACCAGCGCGCCCTTTTCCTGCTTTATCCCGAAGGATTTTGCGAGTTCGGGAGTAAGGTCCTGTATCGTTATGCCGAACCAGCCGCGAATGACCTTCCCGTACTTGATAATGCTCTGTGCAACAGTATTCACCAGGTTTGAGGGAATGGCGAACCCGATTCCCATAAAGCCGCCGCTTGTCGAAAAAATTGCCGTATTTATGCCGATGAGCTCACCGTTTGTATTGACAAGCGCCCCTCCCGAGTTCCCCGGATTGATTGCAGCATCGGTCTGTATGAAATCTTCATACTCAGAGATGCCTACATTGGCCCTCCCGACGGCGCTCACGATTCCCATGGTTATTGTCTGGGTCAGGCCGAAGGGATTCCCTATGGCAATAACTACATCCCCTGCCTTTGCACTACCTGAATTCCCCATCTTTATTGCCGGAAGGTCTTTTGCGTCAATCTTGATCACCGCGACATCCGTCCGGGGATCAATGCCGATAACCCTGCCCTTGAATTCCCTTTTATCGTTCAGGATTATTTTAATCTCTTCCGCATTCTGCACCACATGGGAGGCAGTGAGTATATAGCCGTCCCTGGATACGATCACCCCCGATCCGAGTGCCGCGGACCTGAATTTCCTCTTTGGCATCGAGTCGGAATCGTCACCGAAAAATTTCTTGAAAAGAGGATCGTTGAAGAACTCACCGTAGGGCTGTTCTCCCATTTCAACGGTCGTTGTGGTGGATATATTGACAACGGAGGGTTTTGCGGCCTCAGCCACCTCAGCCAGAGACTTGCTCATTGTGTTAAGGAATTGCTTTGCCTCCGGTGAAACGACCGGATCTACGGCCATGGCAACCCGCTGGAGGTCAAACGACACAGAAACAGCAAAACCGATAATCAGGCTTATGAGCATCAACCGGACAATCTTGGCGAAATTCGCATCTTTCATCTTTCACCTCTTCTTGGATTATGTTTCCCCTCTAATATTTCTTTCAAAGCAACGGCATTGTTGTGTTCGGCATCTCTGGCGGAGAACAAAAGAGTGGTCGTACCCTTCCCGGCCCTCAGCTTCTCCACCAACTCCGTTTTGCCCTTTAATTCATCTTTGTATTTACTTTTAAA
Source organism: Nitrospirota bacterium (assembly GCA_023476565.1). Taxonomy (GTDB): domain Bacteria; phylum Nitrospirota; class Thermodesulfovibrionia; order Thermodesulfovibrionales; family Dissulfurispiraceae; genus JAMCVZ01. Next base: position 23,645 of record JAMCVZ010000073.1, on the reverse strand, counting down.
TTCCTGCCACCGGGAGGGCTCGTGAGAGAACCATTTCCTGAGCTCGTTGCTGGGGGCTATCTCCTTTACCCATTCGTCAATGTCGGCCTTATCCTTTTTTATCCCTCTCGGCCACAGCCTGTCGACAAGGATACGCCTGCCGTCGTCAGGGGATGCCTGCTCATATATCCTTTTTACCTTCACCATACAATTGCATGTACCGGGAAACCTGGGGTCATATTTACCATATATCATAAAAAATAAGATGTTTCAAGTTTTAATAAATCTGAGGACATATGCATTTAGTGCATTTAGCATTTAGGGGACGTTGTTGAATTAGTCAACTTTTAGTCCGTGTTTTTTTCATCATTTTGGAAAGCGCCGAGGTAGTCACTCCGACTTCTCGCGCTACTGTTGCCATCGGGATACCATGCCCCTCAATTAATTGATGGGATATTTTCATGCGGATCTGTGAAATTATTCGCCGCCGACTGCCACCCTTCAACTCTGAAATTTGAACCCCTTCTTTATCGCACACAGATTTCAGCACTTCTTCAACTATTTCCGCCCGTGATCCTGAAAACATTTTTTTCTGTCTTTCTTCAGCTTCAGAAACCATCTTTTCGACAAATTTACCGCTGCCCAGTATTCTTTCATCAGAAAAGCCGGTTTCCTTTTTCCTCCTCATTGATATCACCTGCGCCCATCCGCCCGCCGATCGGATCAGCCCTCCGCCTACCAATTCCAGTCGTCTCCCCTGTCCAATACCTGCTTCGATAAATTTTCTGTATTCTCTTTTCGCCTTCCTTTCCGTTGCTCCGAACCGGCCCAGCACATAATCCCGATCCTGCCACTTCTGCGAGTGCATCCCCATGAGAATACTGTGCCCGCAATAAGGATACCTGTCCAGTTCATCCAGTGTAAACACCAGGCCCACCCGCATCGGATTGAGATGGATGTACCTTACAAGTTCGAGAAAATAAGGCTCTTCTTCGCATATTATGGATTTATACCGATTCTGAAACAAATAGCCGTGCCTGTCGTACCTCCGATTGTAGGTAACGGCATACCCTGTCAACAGTTTCCTCATGAACTGTGATATGCCCTTGGTACCGCTTCTAAGAAAAATATGGGCATGGTTCGTCATTAAGGCCCAAGCGTAAATGATAGTTCCAGTTTCGGTGGCTGTTTGTCCCAACCGTTTTACAAAAGTATCCCGGTCCTGATCGTCAGTGACGATCTTGCGTTTTTCAATTCCCCTGCATATCGCATGGTGCAAGGTGCCGGGAAAATCAAGTCTCGCCTGGCGTGGCATGCTGCCTATAGTATCCCTTCATTGCAATTAAGTCAAGTAAGTCAACAACGTCCCCTTCTTTTCCCGAGCAAAGATACTATTTTCATGTTAATATCCCCATGCCTGAGCCTTGCCTCTTCGAGAGGGCCGGGTACAGGCTCATATCCGTCCAATCTTCTCATCAGACGCTTCATGAAGCTTCTGTAGTTGTATGAGGATATATCGCCGGCGACATCGGCGGCAATAACCTTCGGGGCTATGGTTCCGATGCATGTGAGCAGCTCGTCTTCCCGCATCTTTCCCTGGTCCCAGGTCGCCCCCACAACGCTGTGTGCCAGCACATCCTTATCGATGGACAGGTAAACCGGGCTGCCGTTATTGCGTACATGCCTCTCCACTATTTCGGCCATGCTTTTTTGAGAAGCGCTGATGTCCTCTATTCCGGGGCCGCCCAGGAGTTTTGCGAGTTTTGATACAGGCGCCAGGCAGTAGTATTTCACCTTTCCTGCTTTGATGACCGAGAAGCGGTTCTGGAAGAGGTCCGGCCCTGCTATGTCCCGCGAGGCGATTCCGAATACCGCGATATTCGATACATTGGGCAGTTTGCTTGCATGGTATACCCAGGAGCCGCAGTGTATGCCGGCAGGGAAAAACATGTTGTCAGGGTGATTATCGAACACAATCACCTGAACAGTCTGCGGCATGTGCTTTATGAGCAGGTAGCTTATATGGTGGAAGTCCCCGCTGCCGAGGAAAACGATGCGGGGTGCGCCGGCCTCCTCCTCAATGGCCCTTTCCAGTGCTGCCATATCGCCGAATCCGGCATAGTAGCGGACTTTCTCCTCATAGCTCCTCAGGTCCAATCTCGTTATCATGCCGGGCAGGGAGACGGAACCATCAAGGTCCAGCACCAGAATATTTGCAAGGCATGCGGGTTTATCATGTATATCGAAGGGCGCCATGGTTAATCTATAATACCGGATTAATAGTATAATAGGAAAAGGGTTTTATGAGACAAAAAGCACAATCTTTTATCTATTCACAACAAGCCTCCACACAGGACTCCCATAAAAATCAAGATGCCTGAACCCAAAAAATTAAAGGCGGCCTTCTTCTGGTTCCTCCTGGTGACATCCGATACGGCCGCGCAAATCCTGGTAAAACTGGGCGCTGTCAGGACATCGGGATGGAAGGTCAATTATCTTATCCCGGTCGGGTACAGCTTTTACATCATCTCATTCATCGCATGGATGCAGATTTTAAAAAGCACCCGGCTTTCCATTGCCCTTTCAGCGGCATCGGTGCTCTATATCTCGGTCGCCTTTGCTTCGCACTTTCTTCTCGGAGAGGCGATAACCATCCATATAACTGTCGGCACCATACTCATCTCTGCAGGGGTCTTTCTTCTGGGCTGGAGCGAAAGCAGAAGGAAAGGCAAACATTAAGAAACATCCGGGAGAGTACATGTGCTCTCCCGGTAGCAAGAGGATTCATATGTTATCTTTATATATCCTTCTTTTCATGCCTCAGCAGCCATATCTTAACCTCCACCCCGCCTGAGAAGCCGCACATGGAGCCGTTTGATGCGATAATCCTGTGGCAGGGCAGGACTATCGGCAGGGGGTTCTTCCCGAGCGCCCGGCCCGTTGCCCTGAGCGCCTTCGGTCTGCCGATCTTCCCGGCCATCCATTTATAGGTGCGGGTCTCGCCATAGGGGATATCCCTGAGAGCAAGCCAGACACTCCGCTCGAAAGCTGTTCCCTGAGTAAATCTGACCTTTTGCTTGAATTCCCGCAACGTGCCGTCGAAATAGGAAGCGAGCTCTTCAAAAAAAGCACAGGCTATAGGCGAGAGGCGAGAGGCCACGGGTATCGAATACCTGCTGTTTCCGCTTTTGCCTTTTCCTATCGCCCCTTGCCTATAGCCGCCCGCCTGTTTCATTGCCTCTTCCTCTCCTATGGACAGCTCTACCAGAAAAGGCCCGTCAAAAACACAGTAGATATCGCCTACAGGGCTGTTGTACTTAAAGGTTTCGTGTTTCACCTGCTGATCCTCCTTAACTCATAAGCAGCTTATCTCCTGCTGCCGGAAAGTCCGGCTCCCACACATACCCTATTTTACCAACAATAAACGATAATGATAAAATGGAAAGCAGAGGGGTAATGCTCTTCCCACCCGGGTTGTAAATTTCGGTACTTACTCTTTATAATTTATAAATGCGTTTCAAAATAATTCTTACCATCGTAGTCCTTAGTTTCGGTCTTGTAGCCGGCGGATATCTTGCAGTCGCAAACAGCATACCCTCCATCGCGGAACTGAAGAAATACCAGGTAACAAGCGGCGCAAAGATATATGCCGATGACGATTCCCTGATAGGGGAGTTCAAGGTGGAGAAAGGGATATTCGTTCCCATTGACAAGATCCCCGCAAACCTGAAAAACGCTGTTATCGCCGTCGAGGATTCGCGGTTCTGGCGACATAAAGGTATAGATTACATCGGTATCGCCCGCGCGCTGGTCAAGGATATCCTGCATGCCAGCCTGAAAGAGGGCGGCAGCACCATCACCCAGCAATTGGCAAAGATCATGTTCCTTTCCCCGGAGAAGACCATCAAGCGGAAAGTAAGAGAGGCCCAGCTTGCCGTAAAGCTCGAAAAAGAGCTTACCAAAAAGGAAATTCTCGAACTGTATCTCAACAAGGTATATTTCGGGCACGGCGCTTACGGCGTCGAGATGGCGTCCCGGACGTACTTCGGCAAGTCGGTGGGCCAGATCACTTTGCCTGAGGCGGCCATGCTCGCCGGGCTCGTCAAGGCGCCTGCCACTTATTCCCCGTATAACGACCTGGTGAAGGCAAAGGAGCGCCAGGAGGTCGTGCTCGCGAGAATGGAAGAGGAAGGGTACGTCAAGCCGTCCGAGAGAAAGGCGGCAAAAACCGCCCTGATCTCCCTCTCCTCATTGAGGGCAAGCACCGAGACCTATAATTATTTTCTTGAATATGTCAGGCAGCAGCTTGAGCAGAAATACGGTGTGGAAACGGTTTACAAAGGCGGCCTGAGGGTATATACCACTTTGAATAAAAACGCCCAGGCACATGCCCAGAGGGCATTGCAGGACGGATTGCGTGATGTCGATAAGAGAAGAGGATGGAGGGGCCCGATAGGGCATAAGGACGACGCAAAAGACAGTACAGGCGAAAACAGGGTATCCTTCTCGGCATCTGCAGGGGATATTTCGACCGGCGTAGTCCTTTCCATAGGCCCGAAAGAGGCAACCGTCAAGGCGCGGGGAATTACCGGGAAACTGATGCTCGGCGACGCGCTCTGGGCATCCACGGTCATCAACAGGTCTACAGGACGGATGAACACCATAAAGAGCTTCAGGCTTACGGACATCCTGCACCGAGGTGATATCATATGGGTCAAATTCAAGGCGCTTACCGGCAGAGCCGTAACCTTCAGCCTTGAACAGGAACCCGAGGTAGAGGGCGCGCTTGCGGCCATAGAGCCTGAAACCGGTTTCATCAGGGCGCTCGTCGGGGGGTACAGCTTTACAAAGGCTGAATTCAACAGGGCTGTGCTTGCGAAGAGGCAGCCGGGCTCCTCATTCAAACCGATAATCTATGCAGCCGCCCTGGAGAACAATTTCACTCCGGCCAGCATAATAAACGACGCCCCCGTATCATATCCCGGCGGACCCAACGGTGACTGGAAGCCCGAGAATTATGATCACAAGTATTACGGGCCGACCCGGTTGCGAGAGGCGCTCGCATACTCGAGAAATGTCGTGACAGTAAAGCTCATAGACGCGGTCGGGATCGACAAGGTAATAGCGTTCGCCCGCGATATCGGTATAGAATCGGACATGCCGAGGGAATTCACCATAGCGCTCGGATCCATCAGCATCACCCCTCTTGAAATGGCTGCAACCTACTCGACCTTTGCCAACGGCGGCGTAAGGATGAAGCCGATAGCGATAAAATATGTTACCGATTTCAACGGCGGCGTCCTGGAAAGCAACGAGCCCGAAGGGGTTGAGGCGATCTCTCCCCAGACATCGTTCCTCATAACATCCATGATGGAAGACGTCATTCGTTACGGAACGGGCATGAGGGCGAATATAGGGAGGCCGGCTGCGGGCAAAACAGGCACGAGCAACGATTACAAGGATGCCTGGTTTGTAGGCTATACGCCCCAGCTCGTGGGATGCGTGTGGGTCGGGTTCGATGATATGAGGAGGTCGCTCGGCCGGGGAGAGGTGGGAGGAAGGGCGGCGGCTCCCATATGGGCCAGTTTCATGAGGAGCACGCTTTCCGGTGAACCCGCTGCTGATTTTCCCGTCCCGGAAGGGATAGTCAGTTTGCCTATAGACCCTGTGACGGGTCTTCTTTCATCGAACGAATCATCGGCTGTCTTCGAGTATTTCAAAGAGGGCACACAGCCCCGGGAGTATGGAACCTCAGCGGGCAGGATCGAGAAGGCAATGCCTCCTGCCGATCTCGACTAACGGAATTAAAAAAACACAGAGAGCGCCGGGAGAGTTAAATATTCCTGCTGCGAAAGGATTGCCAGACTATGAACATTAACCCATCCATTTTCAGGGAGTATGATATCAGAGGGGTATGGGGCCGTGACCTCACTCCTGAAGCTGTACAGGCGATCGGCAAAGCCTATGCCGTATATCTCGGGAAACATGCCAAAAGGGACAGGCTTAAAATATCTGTCGGCAGGGATGTAAGACTCAGCTCTCCGGAGGTTTTTGAAAATCTGACCGCTGCGCTCACAGCGAGCGGCGTGGATGTTATCGATATCGGCACATGCCCCACGCCGTTGCAATATTTCTCATTATTCACGCTGCCTGTCGACGGCGGCATTATGATAACGGGCAGCCACAACCCCTCCGAATTTAACGGCATGAAGCTCAGCGTCGGCACAGAGACCCTCTTCGGGAAAAAGATCCAGGCGATCAGGGAAATCGTTGAGCGCGGTGAAACACTCTCCGGCACAGGCTGCACCGGGCTCTATGACATAATACCCGCTTACCTCGAACACGTAACGGATCAAATCAGCGGCATGCACCCCGGGCTTCCGTTTGAGGGGATAAAAGTAGTCATAGATGCGGGCAACGGGACAGGGGGGCTCGTTGTTCCGGAATTGCTGAGAGGGCTGGGCTGCGATGTTGTTGAGTTATATTGCGAGCCTGACGGCAATTTCCCGAATCACCACCCGGACCCCGTCGTGCTTGAGAACATTAAAGACCTCAGGGCCGCGGTCAGGAAAGAGCGGGCGCACCTCGGCATCGGCTATGACGGCGATTCGGACAGGATAGGCGTCGTCGATGAGGAGGGGGACGTAATATGGGGAGACAGGCTCATGATTATCTTTGCGCGGGCGCTCTTGAAAACAAATCCCGGCGCAACCATCATAGGGGAGGTAAAATGCTCCCAAACCCTCTACGCCGATATAGCGGCGCACGGCGGCAAGCCCCTCATGTGGAAGACAGGACATTCCCTTATCAAAAGCAAGATGAAGGAGACACACGGCCTCCTCGCGGGCGAGATGAGCGGACACATTTTCTTTGCCGACCGTTATTTCGGATACGATGACGCGCTCTATGCAAGCGTAAGGCTTATAGAAATCATGGCAAACGCCGGAAGTCCCTACTCCCTGAAAGAGTTATTGAAAGACGTTCCGGTGACGGCATCGACTCCCGAAATAAGGTTCGACTGTCCTGATGAAATCAAATTTAAAGTCGTGGAGAGGGTAAAAGACTTCTTTAAGGATTACCCGGTTATCGATATTGACGGGGTACGGATCAATTTTCCGGACGGTTGGGGCCTCATCAGGGCCTCGAATACGCAGCCTGCTCTTGTGCTGAGGTTCGAGGCATCAGACGGCGTACTTCTGGAGGAGATCAAAAATAGTGTTGAGGCCGGGCTGCTCGACGTTATGAGAGAGTTCTGACTGCCTACTTCTTTTTTGCTCTGGCCAGGTATACGACGCACTCCTCGCACAGCTTGCCCGGTTCCTTCTTGCATATGGTCTGATTGAGCACCCAGCACGGCTTTGTCTTGTCGACAAAAGCAGTGCATTTGGATTTCTTGTCATCGGGGCAATTCGTTATTTCCCAGCAGGGCGCGTACTCAAGGAGTTTTTTGATACCCTCGATGCTGATCTTCTTCGTGTGTATCAAATCCCTTATGCAGGCAAGCCATTTTATGTCGTTGTCCGAATAGTACCTGTTCTTATTGCGCCGTGCGGGTAAGATGAGCCCGTGCTTCTCGTACAGCCTCAGGGTCTGCTCGGTTATGCCTATCAATTCTGCTACGATACCAATCGGATAAAGCGGCATACTCCTCTTGTCTACATCCTCGGTCTTCTTCATCGCGTCTCCTTAAGCTGTTTGACAATTATAGATAATAAAACATTACCAAACCGAAAAAAGCAAGTGGTCTAAATATTTTTTTCATTATGACTTCATAATATTATATTGAGGAGCCTTCGATGTAGTAGAGATAGGGACGTTGTTTCCCGGCCCTACCCGACCTGCTTGACACCCTTATAAATCTTTTTCACGAACGCGAGCTCCTCTTCTTTTGTATTCAGCCCGCCCATGAGCTTTTCGGCATGTACCCTTCTGAATATCTCCGAATACACAGGGCCCTGCGGGATGCAGAGGGCCTGCAGATCAGTTCCTTTGAGGAGCGGCTTCAAGCTGCGTAGTTGCAGCAGGTACCGGGATATGGCCTTCTTCTTCCCGCTGTCCTGCGTCAGGGCCATACTGAAGAGGATGGATTCTATACCGCGCCCCGACAGGAGCTGATATATTTCAACCGGATTGTCCGGGCCGAGCATCCTTAATATGTCCTGGACGGCCTGCAGTTCCTTTGCTATGCGCTCCTTCAGTTTTGCAGGAACAGCGAGCCTGGCAAGGGCCACTTCCCGCTCCTCCCCGGTCAATTTGTACAGAAGGGCCATGATATACAGCACCCCTTTGTTGTACTCCTCTTTCAAAAAGAGCAGCTCAAACCACGAGATGGTATCATGTACCGATTGCAGGAGCGCTTCAAGCCAGGGGGTAAAGACGAGCTTGGGATGGATCACCTTGAGCAGGCTGTAATCCCCGAGCCGCTTCAGGGCCTTGATCGGGCTTGTCTCGTTGAACGTGAGCATCAGCTCATCGTAAATCCTGGTACCTGAAAGCTTCTCGAAGATATTCATTCTTATGGCGAGCTTCATGAGGTTTTCGGTATGCTTCGTCAATTTAAAACCGAACCGCTCCGCAAACCGTATGGCCCGGAACGCCCGTGTGGGGTCCTCAACGAAACTAAGATTGTGGAGCACCCTGACGGCCTTGTCCTTCAGGTCCCTCTGGCCCCCGAAGAAATCGATGAGCATGCCGAAATCCTTTTTGTTCAATTTTACCGCGAGGGTGTTAATCGTAAAATCACGCCGGTAAAGGTCTTTCTTTATGGACGACATTTCTACCTTCGGCAGCGCGGCGGGCGATTCGTAATACTCGGTCCTCGCCGTCGCGACGTCGAGCCGTAAAGGCGGCAACCCGTTACCATCCTCTATTATGACTTTAGCGGTGCCGAATTTTTTGTGGACAATGATTTTTGCCCCGATCTTTTTTCCCAGCTTTTTTGCAAAAGCTATCCCGTCGCCCTCAACAACGATATCAATGTCCAGGTTTGCCTCACCCCTCAGCAGGTCCCTTACACATCCGCCCACCAGATAAACGCCGTATCCGAGCTCGTCGGCGGTTTTGCCGGCCATGACGAGAAGATCGAACAGGTGCGCGGGCAGCTTCCCTCTCATGACGCCCGGTATATTCCTTCCTATTCCCGAAGCCGGCGCCCCTTTCAAAGACTCCTTCGAAGATACCCTGCTCTTCCTCATGAAATCCTCATAGAGCGACCGCAATATATCGGTCCTCGTCACGGCTCCCGCTACCCTGCCGTCGGCTTCCAGCACGGTAACAAACCGCTGGTTCTGCTCTATCATGGACCGCTCCATCTCGGCTATGGGCGTGTCGGGAGAGGCGGTGATAGCGTCGGTGGTCGCGAAGTCCTCGCACCTGCTCCGTCCCAAAACGTGGAAGAGGGCCTTTTCAACAACGCCCCTCGTGATGATTCCCCTGTACCGGTCGTTCCTGACAACGGGCAGCGCGTTCACCCCGTACCGTGTCATCACGCGCTCGGCCTCTTTTATGGTGCTGTTCCACGTGATGGAGATAACGGGTTTTGTCATTACATCCCTGACCAGCTTTACAGGCCGCGTATATTTGTACAGCGATACGATCAGCCTCTCCTCTATTATTTCAAAAGGCATATCCTTTATAGTCACCGATGCCGCCGCAGGGTGCCCCCCTCCCCCGAAATCGGAGAGGACCTGGGATACGTCGAGTTCCGCGACCTTGCTCCGGGCCACGATCAGTATCTTGTCGGCCATGCCGATCAGCAGGACAACCGCATCAGCCTCTTCCATATCCATGACCTGGGGGGCGAGGTGCGACACATCCCCGAACCCCTCCATCGCGCCCTTGCCTATTTTGATCCGCACCCCGTGAATGACTATTTCCCTGAGGGACTTGACCAACTCGTTCAGGAGCGAGAATTCCTCCCTGCTCATTTCCTCCTTGAGAAAGTCCGAGACAATATTCAGGTTGGCGCCCTTCCTGACCAGATATGCCGCTGCAATAAGGTCCCTCGGGGTTGTCGAACTAAAAAGCAGCGAGCCCGTCTCCTCGTATATCCCGAGGCAGAGAACAGTGGCCTCCATCGGGGTCAAGGGGATCTTCTTTTCCTGTATTATTTCCGTAAATATGGTCGACTCGGCCCCGGCTGTGTCGATGACCTCAACCTCTCCCTTTATATCGTCCCCGGCCGCAGGATGGTGGTCGTAGACATGCACCCTGACATCCGGCCTCGAAAGCAGCTCCTTGAACGGGCCGATCCTGTCGGGATGTTTTGTATCCACGATTATCAGCCTTTTGACTTTATCAAGGTGGATTTCCTTGATCTTCTTTATATCAATCGGCTGGAACGCGTCGATAAAGTCCCTCACCCGCCGCTCCATGGAGCCCGGGAACACGATCACCGCATCGGGGTACAACTTTGTTGCGGCAATGGCCGAGGCAAGGGAGTCAAAATCCGCGTTCAAATGTGATGTAATAACGTCCATAAAGCATAGGATACCACAGTTTGACAATGAACCGGCCAAAATTTTAAAATGTATGGTACGCCTTCAAATTCAGCAGTTTAAGGCAACTCGTTCAGACAAAGAGGAAAAATTTATGTGTAGATTGGCTGCAGTCACTTCCCGGGAATACATTTCCCCAATGGAACCCATCCTGGCGCTTGAGACCATGAAAGAAGGACATGACGGATCGGGTCTCGGCCTTACCCTGAAAGATCTGGGCGGCGCCTTCGAGAAACTGAAAAAATATCCTGTTCTTTCAGGCATCTGCTCCAATTCCGGCAAAAAGGTGCTGGATGACTTCATGAAAAAGCAGGGCTTCAAGCTCAAACACGAATGGAACCCGAAGATAAAACCGGTCAAAGATATAGCTGCCCATGACCACTACTTCGCCCGGGTGTACGATTACCCGGCCGCATACAAAAATAAGCCGATGGAGGAGAAAGAAGACCTCCTCATGAACACGCGCCTTGCCGTCAGGAAGAGCGGTGAGCCGGATGAGTCCATATTCGCGTTTTCCTTCTACCCTGATGTGATTACCCTGAAAGAGGTGGGAGATCCCCTTCAGGTCGCTGAATTTTTCGGCCTCGATAAAGACGGTCTTAAAGCGAAGATCGTACTGGCCCAAGGCAGGCAGAACACCAACTACGCCATCTACCTTTACGCCTGTCACCCGTTCTTCATCCAGGGCTACTGCTCGATGACGAACGGCGAGAATACCGCGTTTGTTCCCATCAGGGAATTCCTCTCAAGCAGGGGCTTCCCCGGATATATGGGCTATAACAGCGACAGCGAGGTGTTCACACATATTCTCCACTATACGACACGGCAGTTGGGATTCCCGCTGCAGTATTACAAGGATGTCATCACCCCTCTCAAGGCCACGGAAATCGAAAAGCGGCCCGGGGCCGGGGCGCTGAGGCTCATAAAGCAATCGCTTCGCCCCCTCTGCATCGACGGACCGAACATGATCATCGGCTTCACCCCCGACGGCGCCTGCTTTATGGTGCATGATTCCAAGAAGCTGAGGCCCGGCGTTGTGGGCGGTGTTAAGGGCAAATATGCATTAATGTCCGAGGAATGCGGCGTTGACAGTGCGGTCCCGAAAAGGGACAGGAGCAAGGATATATTCCCCATGAAATACGACATGGTTATCGTTTCGCCGCAGGCAGAGGAGGTAAAGGTATGGAACCAGCTACACGGCCAGGCATAGGATTAGACCACAATCATCAGCTCTCGCTCAGGGAGTTTCCCTATATAATCCGTTGGAGAGACGACAGGTGCAAGAGGTGCGGCAAGTGCACCGCCGTATGCCCTGTCAAGGCGATAGTGCCGGCGGTCAAGGGTGCAAGGACCGTAACGTCGGAAGGGCCTGTGCCCACACCGAAGGCGGTCAGGTCGATCACCCACGTAGTAGAGCAGGTAACCGATATGGAGCGCTACTGCACCGGCTGCGGCGCCTGCACACTGGTGTGTCCGAACGAAGCCATTGAGCCCGAATACAACCAGCAGAACAAATTCCTTCATTATAAGAACAAGGGCGGAGACGGCTACAAGAGGGGCGGACGGAGGAACGATCCATCCATATCGACCCTCGACAGGCTTAAGTTCACCAGGATCTCGATGCTCACCGACCCAGCGCTTGACGCGGGGAGGCACGAGTTCCGCATCAGGTCTTTGCTCGGCAGGATAATGCGCCCCGAGGACCTGCCGCTCGCTGCCGAAGGCGGAAACCTTGTGCTCGATAAGAAAAAAAATATATTTGTCCCCCCCGTGAGGGAGATCTACCCTATCATGATAGGCAGCATGTCGGTCGGAGCGCTCTCGCCCCCGATGTGGGAAGGTCTTGCCATGGGGGTCGCGTACCTGAATGAGGTTGAAGGACTTCCCGTTGTTATGGCTTCCGGAGAAGGCGGAATGCCGCCGAGACTGCTCAGGTCAAAGTACCTCAAGTATTTCATCATACAGATCGCCTCGGGTTATTTCGGCTGGGACGAGATCATCCACGCCCTGCCGCACATGGTGGAGGACCCCGCGGCCATAGAGATCAAATACGGCCAGGGTGCGAAGCCGGGTGACGGCGGACTCCTGATGGCGCAGAAGGTACTGAAGCTGATAGCAAAGATCCGCGGCGTGCCGCAGTTCATCGACCTTTCATCGCCGCCGACACACCAGACCAAGTACTCGATCGAAGAGGCGGTCGCAAAAATGATACAGTCCATGTCCATGGCGTGGGGCTTCAGGGTGCCTGTGTATCCGAAAATATCGGGGACAAAGACAGCCAAGGCCGTTCTCAACAACCTCGCCAGAAACCCCTATGCCGCGGCACTTTCCATAGACGGAGAGGACGGCGGCACCGGCGCTGCTTACAATGTCTCGATGGACAAAATGGGACATCCCATTGCGTCGAACATAAGGGAGTGCTATCTTGACCTCGTCAAACAGGGCAAGCAGAACGAGCTCCCCCTGATAGCGGCCGGAGGCGTCGGAAAGAGAGGCAATCTGGCAGCCAATGCCGCGGCGCTCATCATGCTCGGCGCATCTGCAGTCTCTATCGGCAAATACATCATGCAGTCGGCGGCGGACTGCTTCGGCGACGAGTACAACCGCTGCAGTCTCTGCAATACCGGAAAATGCCCGAGGGGCATAACCACCCAGGACCCGAAACTTTACAGGAGGCTCGATTCCGACAGGGTTGCGGAGCGTGTGGTCGAGGTCTTCAAAGCCGCTGATGTTGAACTGCGCAAGATTTTCGCTCCCATGGGCAGGAGCACCGAACTCCCCATAGGCATGTCCGACGGGCTGAGCATCGATGATAAAGCAATGGCAGAGAGGCTGGGGATAAGTTATGCGTGCTAAGAAAAACCGTAATAAGTTATCAGTAATGAGTAATGTGGCAAAGAAGAAAAAAGAAACCAAAAACGCATCACGCGATAAGGCCGTCACTATAAAGGGAAATGTCAGCGGGGAAAGAGTGCCGTCCCGTATCCTTGAAGAACAGATTCAGCATGCGGTACAGGAGGGCGCACGCGAATTGCGCGTAATAGCCAACGGGCAGCACGGTATCGGGGGCCGCATCTGGCCGAGGGGCCTAACTGCCATAGAAACGGTAAAAATAACCGTCGACGGCGCCCCGGGTCAGAGGCTCGGAAGCATGGGCATGCCCGGCACAGAGATAACCGTCCATGAGAGCGGCTCCGACGATGTGGGCTGGCTCAACTGCGGCGCCAGGATAACGGTATTGGGCGATGTGACCAACGGGGCTTTCAACGCGGCGGCCCAGGGAATGCTCTATGTGCAGGGCAGCGGCGGCGCGCGGTGCGATACCATGACAAAACACAACCCGCGCTTTGAACCGCCCCAGTCATGGTATTTCAGGAACGTCGGAGATTCCTTTGCCGAATTCAAGGCCGGCGGCATAGCAGTTGTCTGCGGCGTAAACCCGAGGAACCCCGAAAACGTCCTCGGCTACCGCCCCTGCGTGGGTATGGTCGGCGGGACCATTTATTTCCGCGGCCCGATCCAGGGATACAGCGAGAGGGATGTGAAGCTCCTCGACCTGACACCGCAGGATTGGGAATGGCTCAAAACCAATATGAAGCCCTTCCTTGAGGCCATCGACAGAACGTCTTACTACGAAGAGCTTACCCGCTCATCCGCCGACTGGAAAAAGCTCATGGCATATACTCCCCAGGAAAAAGCGGCGAGGAAGAAATTCAAGCTTTCAACGTCGGATTTCAGGAAGAACATGTGGGAAAAGGAAGTCGGCCAGGGCGGCATCTTCGCCGAATATCTGGACCATGAGCTGACCATACTGCCTTACATAACCACCGGCGCCGAAAGGCGCAACAAGCCGATATGGGCAAACGAAAAATATCTGCCCCCCTGTGCATATGCCTGCCCTACCCGCATCCCCTCGCATAAGAGGGCCGCGCTCATACGGCAGGGCCTGCTTCAGGAAGCGCTGGAACTGGTATTGCGGTACAGCCCCTTGCCTGCAACCGTATGCGGGCAGATATGCCCCAACCTCTGCATGCAGAGCTGCACAAGGGGACAACTGGACAAACCGCTCCAGATCGATAAACTCGGCAGCCTTGCACTCGACCTGCCTGCGCCTAAAAAGGAAAAGCCGACAGGCCACGCCGTCGCAGTCGTCGGCGGCGGTCCCGCGGGTCTCAGCGCCGCATGGCAGCTTGCCTTGAAAGGGCATACCGTTGACCTCTATGAGGCCTCCGACAAACTGGGCGGCAAGATAGAGCTCTGCATTCCACGGGAGCGACTCCCGCACACGATACTGGAGAGAGAGCTTTCCCGGTTCAGCGAATTGGGGGTAAACGTTCACTTAAAAACCCCGGTAGACCGGGATAAGTTCGATGATATCTATAAAAATCATGAACTCGTCGTAGTCGCCTGCGGCGCCCACAAGCCGAGGATCATAGCATTCCCCGGCTCCGGGCATATTGTATCCGCGTATGACTTCCTCAGGGGAATCAACAGCGAGAACCTGCCTGACCTCAGAGGGAAAAAAGTAGTGGTCATCGGCGCGGGCAACGTAGGCATGGATGTCGCTTCAGAGGCGTACAATTACGGCGCCGAATCGGTCATTGCCGTCGATATCCAGAAGCCCGCGGCTTTCGGCAAAGAGATGGAAACCGCTACTGCGAAAGGAACGCAGATCATCTATCCCAAATTCACCGAGCGGTACAGCAATGATGAAAAGAAGCTCTATTTCAAGGACGGCTCGTCTCTCGATGCCGACCTTGTGATCATGTCCGTAGGCGACATGCCGGTTCTGGATTTCCTGCCGCCGGGCGTCCATACCGAACGGGGCTGGATCGCGGTCAACGAGATCAACCAGACGTCGGATGTCAAGGTCTTCGCCATCGGCGATGCTACGAGCCTCGGCCTGGTTACCCACGCCATCGGACAGGGGCGGCTCGTTGCTGATACCATTCACTATCAGCTCATGCATGCGCCGCGTCAGCCTGAAGTGAAACAGGTCATCCCGTACGAGAGGATCAAGAAAGAGTATTACGACGTCTGCCGCGGCGATTTCACGCCGGAGAGCGAGGGGAACAAGTGCATGTCGTGCGCGACCTGCCGCGACTGCCATATGTGCGAGGCCACCTGCTACTGGGGCGCGATCAGCAGGATCGAGCACGAAGGCGGCTCGTTCGAATACGTGGTCGATGAGGAGAAATGCATCGGCTGCGGCTTCTGCGCGGGCATCTGTCCCTGCGGCGTATGGGAAATGGTTGAAAATGTTTAGCGATTGCAACACGTAATCAGTGGACAATAACTAAGGAATAATTTTAAGATAGTAGTTGTCCTTTAACTCGTCACTGATCACTGTTTTTCGGGGCGTAGCGCAGCCTGGTAGCGCACACGGTTCGGGACCGTGGAGTCGGAGGTTCAAATCCTCTCGCCCCGATTTTTTATTCCTGCAAAGGATTCTCTGCCTGTTTTGAATAAGCGAGAGGGTATTATCTAAAATATAGGCAGACGCCGAAGATGCTGTAAGCAAGGCATTTGAGCTCCTCTCAAGATCGCAATAGCCCCTTCGCTTTTCTCTCATTTTATGTTAGAATATTTCTTCAATCCCGGAGCCCCCTTAGCTCAGTAGGATAGAGCACAGGTTTCCTAAACCTGGTGCCGCTGGTTCGACTCCAGCAGGGGGCACCAAAACTCCCTCACAAGATCCAAAGACTTACAAAACATTCATTTTCGGAGAAAATTTTGTTTGCCACGGCTTTTAGGTGGTTGACATCTTCCCCCGTTTTTGTCAGATAGGCGTTATCCAAAAAGCATGATGCCAAATGGATAACGACAAAAGCTGCTGGTATAAACGGGAAAAGATATTTCGGTATGCGCTACTGGTAAAGCCTGTCGTCGAATTGGAAGTCTATTGCTTGGTTTATGACGATCTTCTTGAAGTCCGGATGCAGAGGATTGATGATATAATTCCTCTCCTGAGGGATTACTGCTGAGGGCACTTCAAGTACAGCGGTCTTTCCTTCGAGAGCCCACTGAGAGCCGATATCCTGCGTAGAGGTCTGATAAGGGAAAACTTTCCAATCCACCGGAAGATGCCCGACGGTTGCTATTTTTACGCTGTCGGGTATCTCCACCTTGAAAAAAACAAAGGGCACGCCGAGTGCCTTTCTGGGAAAATTCACGATGATCTCCAGGGCGGACAACGACAGATGCTCTGCCACATACACAACCGGTATATCCTTATGGTTCCATCTCATGCCCTTTTTCTTCGATCCTTCCCCTGAAAACGCCTCGGGTGCCCGCATCTTTTGGCACATCCGATAGGCGGTAACCATTTACGCGACACCTCCATATTGCAAGTGCATGAGCAGGCTTTCTACTTTTTCCGTACCCGCATCCGTCTCAAGCATTTCAAGAGGAGTCATACCGCCAAGCCCGTATTGCGGCTCCTGCATCCACTCCGTGGCAACTTTTTTATCGCCTCCAAAGGTCTCTGTTGCCATAGCTAAGATTCTCAATATCCTGAATAGCCTGTTGCTCTCTTCCACGTTGAGCTTCTGGTGACCACTCCTTTTCCTCTGGAGTGTCTTCCTGCTCACCCCTATGGAGCGCGCCAACGTTTCCTCATCCATCTGAAACGTCCTTTTGAAGCGTTCTAATGCCGTCATTGAAAGCCCCTTTCTTATGATGGAGTCAAAGTTCACCGAAGGCTCACCTTTTACTCCAAGCATGTTTATAATCTCCGCGTTTACTGTTGCAGCACTCATGGTATCACCCCCCTTTTAGATGGTCATCTGTCTCCAGTTTAACGGACAATTGACCCAATAATCAAGCCCTATTTTTAGCGGGTGATTTTCAAGTAGGTTGCAACAAAGTTTTGCATTAGTGGAATGAATCAAACAAAACCGTGCACTGGGGACGATGAACGCTATTGCCGGCGTGTTCAAGATGTATAAGAACATCTCGCGTGTCCTTGCTTCGGACATGGCTACCAAACGCAGAGGACTATGTATCAAAAAGGAGCACGGAAACGATGCGGTCTGCACCGGGGGCAAGGGAGAGGTGTGAGGCTTTTATTTTGTGATAAAATGTTGTCTATTGTTTTTCCTGGTAACCTGCATCTTTGTAATCTGATATAATGATGCAGATCGCAAGGAATAATTAATAATTAATAAAGCACAATGAACAGGGCAAAAAGGAGTTTTTTATGAAGGTCCTTCTGGTATATCCGGAATATCCCAATACGTTCTGGAGTTTTTCGTACGCCCTGAAGTTCATTTCGAAAAAAGCGGTCAATCCACCCCTGGGGCTGCTGACGGTCGCCGCGATGCTTCCTCCCGAATGGGAGAAAAGGCTTGTGGACATGAATGTCCGAAAGCTGAAGGACAAAGACCTCCTCTGGGCGGACTACGTCTTCCTGAGCGCCATGTCGGTTCAGAAGGAATCGGTGAAGACCGTGCTCGAAAGATGCCGGGCTGTCGGGGTTAAAGTCGTGGCGGGAGGTCCGCTTTTTACCAATGATTATGAAGAGTTCGGCGATGTAGACCACCTGGTACTCAACGAGGCGGAGATAACGCTCCTGCCCTTCCTCGACGATTTGAAGGAGGGGCGGCCCCGGCGGCTCTATACATCTGATGAATGGGCCGACGTGACGACCACACCCATACCCCTCTGGGAGCTTATAGCCCCTAAGCACTATGCCTCCATGAACATCCAGTATTCGAGGGGGTGTCCCTTTGACTGCGAATTCTGCAATATCACTACGCTCTATGGCCGGGTCCCCAGGACAAAGAAAAGCGGGCAGGTGATCGCGGAACTGGAGAAGCTCTACAGCCTCGGCTGGAAGGGCGGGGTTTTCTTCGTGGATGACAACTTCATCGGGAACAAGAAGAAGCTGAAGGAGGAGATACTGCCGTCGATTATCCGGTGGATGGAAAGGAAGAGGTACCCGTTCTCCCTCTATACCGAGGCGTCCATCAACCTTGCGGACGACGAGGACCTCATGAAAATGATGGTGCGGGCCGAGTTCAGCACTATCTTTGTCGGCATCGAGTCGCCGCACGAGGAAAGCCTGGTCGAATGCACGAAAATACCGAACAAAAACCGGGACCTGATAGCCAGTGTCAGGAGGATGCAGAGTTTCGGGCTGGAGGTGCAGGCCGGTTTCATAGTCGGCTTTGATAAAGACCCCGCATCGATCTTTGAGAAGATGATAAAATTCATCCAGGAGAGCGGGATTGTGACGGCAATGGTGGGGCTCCTGAACGCGCCGCGCGGGACGAAGCTCTACGAGCGGCTGGTCAGGGAGAACAGGCTGGTGAAGGCCGTGACCGGGGACAACACTGACCTTTCCATGAACTTCATTCCGAGGATGAACTACGAAATGCTCATCAGCGGTTATAAGGAGATCATCGACACCATCTATTCTCCAAAGCATTACTACGCACGGGTCAAGCAGTTCCTGAGAGATTACAGGCCGATGCAGAAAAAAATATTTCATGTGCGGTGCAGCTATCTGAAGGCGGGCTTCATGTCTGTGTTCATACTGGGGATAATCGGGAAAGAGCGCTTCTACTACTGGAGGCTCTTCTTCTGGTCCCTCTTCAGGCGGCCCCGGCTTTTCCCGCTGGCCATAACTTTTTCGATTTACGGCTTCCATTTCCGGAAGATATTCGAAAAGCACTCACCCATACCCCTCTGGGAGCTTATAGCCCCTAAGCACTATGCCTCCATGAACATCCAGTATTCGAGGGGGTGTCCCTTTGACTGCGAATTCTGCAATATCACTACGCTCTATGGCCGGGTCCCCAGGACAAAGAAAAGCGGGCAGGTGATCGCGGAACTGGAGAAGCTCTACAGCCTCGGCTGGAAGGGCGGGGTTTTCTTCGTGGATGACAACTTCATCGGGAACAAGAAGAAGCTGAAGGAGGAGATACTGCCGTCGATTATCCGGTGGATGGAAAGGAAGAGGTACCCGTTCTCCCTCTATACCGAGGCGTCCATCAACCTTGCGGACGACGAGGACCTCATGAAAATGATGGTGCGGGCCGAGTTCAGCACTATCTTTGTCGGCATCGAGTCGCCGCACGAGGAAAGCCTGGTCGAATGCACGAAAATACCGAACAAAAACCGGGACCTGATAGCCAGTGTCAGGAGGATGCAGAGTTTCGGGCTGGAGGTGCAGGCCGGTTTCATAGTCGGCTTTGATAAAGACCCCGCATCGATCTTTGAGAAGATGATAAAATTCATCCAGGAGAGCGGGATTGTGACGGCAATGGTGGGGCTCCTGAACGCGCCGCGCGGGACGAAGCTCTACGAGCGGCTGGTCAGGGAGAACAGGCTGGTGAAGGCCGTGACCGGGGACAACACTGACCTTTCCATGAACTTCATTCCGAGGATGAACTACGAAATGCTCATCAGCGGTTATAAGGAGATCATCGACACCATCTATTCTCCAAAGCATTACTACGCACGGGTCAAGCAGTTCCTGAGAGATTACAGGCCGATGCAGAAAAAAATATTTCATGTGCGGTGCAGCTATCTGAAGGCGGGCTTCATGTCTGTGTTCATACTGGGGATAATCGGGAAAGAGCGCTTCTACTACTGGAGGCTCTTCTTCTGGTCCCTCTTCAGGCGGCCCCGGCTTTTCCCGCTGGCCATAACTTTTTCGATTTACGGCTTCCATTTCCGGAAGATATTCGAAAAGCACTTCCGGATTATCGAGAGAAAAAGCGTTACATAAAGATGCGGTTGATAAATCTTTTATCTATATTTCATAGACCCTCACACACACCGGCAGATAGTGCACAGAGCGCCACGATACATATCCCGAACAAAATTGCAGAAAGTGCTCAGGCCGATATTGCAACCGTTCTGAAAAACCTGCGTACAGGGATGAACGGCTTGAGCGATGCAGAGGCCGCAGTCCGGCTGAAACTGTATGGACCGAACGAGGTCGCCAGAGAAAAACGCACCTCAGCCCTGATGCTGCCGATAAAGTCATCGACCCTGCCCAAAACCCGCTGGAGATGCCCACCATCTGTTTCCTGGGATCTAACGTGGAAGTCGGCTCAGCCATAGCTGTTGCAATCCTGACCGGCAGTTCAACCTACTTTGGCTCATTGGCCGCCGGCATTGCAGGCCGGCGTGAACTTCGGAGAAATCCGACGCTTCATCTTTTTTATCGGGCCGATCAGCTCGATCTTCGATTACCTGACTTTCTTTATCATGCTGTATGTGTTCAACACCTGGAGCAACCCTGCCCTGTTCCACACCGGATGGTTTGTGGAGTCATTGCTCACCCAGACGCTGATCATCCACGTAATCCGCACCAACAAAATTCCGTTCATCCAGAGCTCAGCCAGTCTGCCCCTGATTCTGACATCGCTGATCATCGCTGCAATCGGGGCATGGCTGCCAACATCGTCCTTAGCCGGTGCGCTGGGCTTTGTACCCCTGCCTCCCCTGTATTGGCTGTTATTGACAGGAATGCTGCTGTGCTATATCATCCTGACTCAACTGGTCAAAACCTGGTTCATCCGCACGTATGCCGATTGAGTATAATCGAAGGCGCCGGAAAATGAATCATTCATGCTGAACTTGCGATCTTCAAATCATTGGAATACGCTTTGCAAATACATGAATGCCTGACCCCTCCTTCTGCCCCCCATCGGGATAGGTCTTCTGCGTCAATCTGTTCAATGCATCATACGCATAGGAAATAGTATTCCCATTTGCATCGGTCTTTGCTGTGAGATTGCCTTTTGCGTCATATGTGTAGCTTGTGTCAAATAAAGAGAACCGTTAGTCTTCTGGGAAATAGTCACTTAAGAAAATAAACTACAACTCTATAAAGCAGTAAAAGTCCGATTAGCAGGAAACACACACCAATAATCGGAATCATAATATTAGCCAAAAGCGCACTTCTTCCTTCGTCGGGGTGAAAATTCATCTTCTCCCAAAATACCTTGCTAGAGAAAAGCAAGGCAGAAATTAGTGCTTTCCTCCGCAAAATAAAAAAGCCGCCAATTAAAGAAAAGACGATTCCGAATAACAGGTCAGCGATTAAATTCTCGGTTTTCAAGAATTGCATTTTTTTACCTCTGAGAGTTATTTGCATTGATTTGGCTTACTTGGTTGCCAAACTGAATAAGTATATGCAAAAGGAATGGGGTCAGGCTTGCATTCATGCATTTAGCTTTTTCAGTATTTTCTTCATTGCGCCCTGTCCTTGATTTATATGCATATATGCCAGGCACCATTCATTTATTCAACGCAAAGATAATAACGGCAAGATAGTTGATCGTGCTATGGCATATGATTGATGGATAAAGATTTCCCGATTTTTCGTATAGCAGTCCTAGTATTACGCCAACCACAAATCGATGAAGCAATAGGCTCAATGCGTTGCTATAAGCATAGTTGAAATGCAATAAGCTAAACAACAAAGCCTGTAGCATCAATGCAATGCCCACACCCAACTTTTTGCGGAGATAACTGTATATGAAGCCTCTATCAAGTATCTCTTCGCTAATAGGAGCTAAAACTATAGATGGAAATCCACTGATGGAAAAAGGTGCCCAAATTAAGTAAACAAGAGAATATGACTTCAAATCAACTGAGGCAGTCCCGTATTTGAGAGGTGTTAATTGTATTACTACGGAATAAATTACCGCTATCGTTACCCCGATCAATACGTATATTGGATTGCCTTTCCTCAGTCCCAATGTCTCTTTAGAAAGCCCGTATTTTCTCTTAATCCAGAAAGGCGGGAAAAAAATCATTATCAAAGGAGCAACATATCGCGCCAGTCTGAATGTCGCTCTGGTGTTACCGAACAGAACAAGTAATAAAGCATAGAATAATAACCCGCTTAAAAAAGTGCCACCTGCAACTATGGCTAAATCCCTAACCGTCCAAGGGACAAGTGGTATCCGTGAATCTATAGATACTTTGCTTACTGACATCTTTTTTTAATTTGGTTCCATCCCTCTTTTATAAGCTGAAAACCATTAAGCAATCGGTCTGCTGTTGGATTTCCTGTGCTTTCTCCAGGAGGTATAGCATCTAATACTTCTGTCACCGGATTATTTAAAATATTATCTATAACTGGTTGAGGATCTTTTTCTCTTTGGAACTCAGACCAGTTAGCACCATATGTACCATAATTTGCCCATGTGTTTGACATTGATGGATTAACATCGAACAACCCCAGTGGGTCTCTACGGTTCACCGGATTATTCCCTACGTACTCATAAAGATTAACCGTCCCTCCCTCAAACCCAATCGGATCTTCGCTTATTCTAATTAGGGACAGCGCCCGTTTAATTTGTTTTGCGAGGTCTTCCTTTCGGCAAGGCAATCAGTTTCCTTTCGAGCAACTTCTCCATCTTCATTACAAACCTGTTGTCTCCGCATGGGCGACCTGTTTTTGTGCTTTGCCGAATATCCTCGACTAATATTGTATCCTCTTTCTCCCTGAGATATGCCGACCAATCTTCTATTCTTTCAACCATATAACAGTCATTTGCTAAGACCGCATCAATCGTTCCCGTTGCGTGAGCGCGGGCGCTTGACCAACGGTAATTTTCAGCCTTCTTAACAAGACGAGCCTTTACGGAATTATTTTCTACATATCGCATAGCAGCATAGAGATGTCTTTCATCAAGCGCACATGAAAAGAAGCGTCCTTGCCATAGGTGTCCTCTGTTTTCTTGTCTCGAGTTGATGTGCTGCGAATATCTCATATGAAGGGTGTTAAAGGTCTTTGCAAGGGAATCGCCTTCCATAGGCACAGCTATGAAATGCACATGATTGCTCATGAGGCAGTAGCCCCATATCTTCAAAGCATATTTTTTGCTGTACATCTGCAGCCATTCCAAATACTGGAGGTAATCGTCATCTTTTTCAAAGACTCTCTGACGATAGTTACCCCGCTGAGTGATATGATGTGGAAATCCGACTGCAACGGCTCTGGCTATTCTCGGCATGTGCTAATAGTAAAGCATCTATTCTACTTATGTCAATAAAATGGTCGCTGTCCCTATTTATCCGTAGGTAGTAGAGGCGCCGTTGGGCATTGAAAGCTTTGTCCTTCTGCCTAAGGTATCGTAGGTGAAATCAAAGGTCCCCATCTATCTCATAATTTTTTCATCTATCTTTTTCTTCCACACGTCTATA